>NVSV01000097.1:0-3506 GCA_002732835.1 Candidatus Pelagibacter sp. | reverse complement strand
TATAAAGGTTTTTTCTTTATTTTTAATAATACGGGATTGAGTACAAAATCATAATTAGGTTCAAAGAAAAAAGGAATTGAAATTCTTTTCTCACAATTAAAAATCACCCTATGGTTAGTAGCTTTAAATTTGCCGTTAGTTAACCGTTCAAGAGCCAAACCAGTATTGACTACGAAAGAATTTTTGTTATAGGGAACATTATACCATTTAAAATTATCCCTATTTTGCACCTGTAATCCTCCTTTTTTATTTTGATAAAGAATTGTCATGATTCCACTATCTACATGTGTCTCACATCCTAATTTTTCTCCATCCTGTGTCGAGATTTCAATTGGTTTTCTTTGTTTAGGATAGTAATTAAATCTTAATGTAGTTAATGTTTTAGGTCTTACAAAGGCTTTATTCACAATATTCAGATCTGCTTCAAAACTTTTTACAATAGATTTAAACAACAGCTCTCCCAAAGCGAATAAACAATCAAAATATTTTTTGATCGTTAATGTTGATTTGTCATCTAAAACTTTTTTTAAATTTAAGCATTCAAATTTATCTTTGGATAGAATTTTAGTCATTGATTTATCTAGAATTGGATCACCTATATCTAAACCCTCTTTTCCATTAACAAAGCTAGGAAAGTAACCCCTATAAATGTTAGAATTTTTTTTATTCCATCTTTGAGATGCAAYTTTTAGTTTTTTATWCATAGGTAAATTAAARAATTTTTTAGAGGTAATTAAAGTAGARTTAATTAACTTAGTTGAAATACCATGACCAACTATCGTAAAAAAACCAACKTCTARRCAGGCTTTTTTTATTTGTTYAATTACCTTRTTGGATTTAGATGAATTCAAACCGTTAATTATTAATTCTGATATATTTATCTTGGGAACAATTTCATTCATCAATTTTTTTGAGAAAAACGAATACTAATAATTAGATAATCAAAGTTCATGGTTTATTAACGAACTTCAATATCATTCATGGTACTAACGATAATAACTCCAACGATAATTAGGACGAGACCAATAATTGTCGGAATATTTGGAATTTGATTGTATTTAAAAACGCCAATAATCGTTATAGCCGCAATCCCTAATCCAGACCAAGTTGCGTAAGTTATTCCTACTGGAATAAAACTAACCACATGAGACATAAGATAATAAGAAAAGCATATAGTCGCTAAACAAATAATTGATGGAACCCATCTAGTAAAACCTGCCGTATCCTTAACAAAACTAGTACCAGTRATTTCAAGAACTATAGCAAAGGCAAGAAATATATAAGCGTACGYAATATTCATTTATTAATATTYAARAATGAGATTTATAACTTAAATTCCAGCATAAAAGAATCRCRCCCTTKRATTGTTCTCGAATYACTAGAATCTRTAAAAAGCTAAAAAACCTCTATTTTATTAYCTTATTTGAGTTATTTATTTGTGGTTATCTATATATRGTGTGRTAGAAGGAYTCATTAACTAYGRATWGMGATTCGTAGTTYTGRTARTAAGTCAAAAAAATAAGGGAGGATGTTATGAAAATGTTAAGTGGTTTTTCAGCGACGATCCATTCATTAACCAGTGTCGTAATAGCTTTGCTGGGATTAGGAATCGTTGTTTCTCTTCTAGGTGGAAATGTTCCATTTGTAGGAGGCATAGCAGATAATATAGTAGGTTTAGTCCAAGGGCTTGGTGATGCAGGAATAGTTGGATTAATAGCTGCTATTATAATCTTAGGTTTTTATAAGTAACTTATCAAAACTCGTTGTTTATTTTTTTTATAAACTAACGATTATTGAATTGATGCTATCCTAGCCCTGCACCAAGAAGACTAGGGTAGCTCATTCDTATTTAAGGAGGTTTTTTATGAAAAATTGGATTAATACAATTAAATATTAYCTAAGACAATTTCTTGAGCTTGGTGTGCTTTTAYTRGSCGTYTCTGTTTTCGCCGAGTTGATATTTGGACCTGATGTGGCTTTTTTTGGTTCGCATGTAACAACAAATCTTATCAMTTTATTAGATAGCATTGGAGATCAAGGGGTTGCGGCCTTAATAATWATATTTGCTGTAATCTTTGTGTATCGAAAACTGTTGAAATAGTTAATAATTTTAACAACTTWTCGACTAAATACGTARGCTTTTCNRKTTTTTTACCATAAGTTTTCTGGTGACAAATAATTATGAGCGGGATAACCTTATGCTTAGATTATGCAGGTTAAATTACTATCGGGAGCACTTGGTGCAGAAATTAGCGGAGTAAATCTACAAGATACTTCAGATAAAAATTTTGAGGTAATTAATAATTTACTATTAGAACATAAAGTTATTTTTTTTAGGAATCAAAATATTACCGAAGAAGAACAGTTAAAATTAGCCTCATGTTTTGGGCCCATAGAACAGCATGCTTACGTAAAAGGCCTCGATGATTATCCAAAAATTGTACGAATAATTAAAAAACCAAATGAAAAAAATCAATGGGGTGAAAATTGGCATAGCGATGTGAGTTATAACGTTAAACCAACTAAAGCGGTAATTTTAAAATCGATTAAAATACCTCCTGTTGGAGGAGACACAATGTTCGCTAATATGGAACTTGCATGGGAAACWCTAGATGAAAAAATTAAAGATAAAATTAAAGATAAAAAAGCACTTCATAGTTCTTTAGGAKCAGAATTTTTTGTTRATGATTATGAAGGCATGGAAGGAAAYGRRAATCACGATGAATATTCCAACGWRCATCCTATTGTYAGAACTCATCCAGAAACTARAAAAAAAATATTATTTGTAAATTGGACCTATACYAAAAASATAGTTGGTATGGATAAAAAAGAAAGTAACGAAATTCTAAATGAAATTTTTAAACATCAAGCAAGATTAGACTTTACATGCCGATTTCAATGGACAGAAAATACTGTTGCAATTTGGGATAACAGAAGTGTTCAACATTATGCTATAGCAGATTTTTTTCCTGGCAGAGGTTTAGGCTATGAAAGAATTATGGACAGAATAGCTATTAAGGGTGACCGTCCAAACTAATAATTTCCATTAATGCAATTTGATTACATTATTATTGGCGCGGGATCGGCTGGCTGTGTTTTAGCTAATCGTCTAACTAATAATAGTCAAAATAAAGTTGCTTTGTTTGAAGCAGGAAAACCAAGTGATATTTGGAAAGTTAAAATGCCACTTGCACTTTTATATACAATGCATGACCCAAAATATAATTGGAAATATTATTCTGAGCCAGAACCGCACTTACACAATAGAAAATTATTTTGCCCAAGAGGTAAAATGATTGGAGGTTGTTCAACACATAACGGAATGGTCTACGTTAGAGGAAATTCAAATGATTATGAGCGATGGGCTTCGTTTGGACTTCCTTCTTGGTCTTATAAAAATGTACTTCCCTATTTTAAAAAAATAGAAAGCTGGTCCGGTGGAGAAAATGAGTATAGAGGCGGCAATGGTTTACTGCCTGTAAATCAGTCGAGTAATAAAAATCCAT
>NVSV01000096.1:0-3526 GCA_002732835.1 Candidatus Pelagibacter sp. | reverse complement strand
GAATTAAAGAAAAAATATAAAGCTAAAGTTGTTGGCTATGCAGAAGATAAAAATAGAATACCTGGTATTGACATATGTTTAAAAGATCAAGAGATATGGAGCAAAAATAATTTTGCTGCAAAAATTTTTCATATTCCCGGTCATACTCTAGGTCACATTTGTTTTTATTTTTTTGAGGAAAAAATTTTATTTACTGGTGATACACTTTTTTCATTAGGGTGTGGTCGTTTATTTGAAGGAACTTACGAACAAATGCTAAGTTCTTTGAATATATTAAAAACATTCCCTCTAGAAACGAAAGTTTATTGTGGACATGAGTACACACTTCAAAATTCTAAGTTTTGTATAAAGTACGACAGTAATAACAAACAATTAAAAGAAAAAATAATTGTAATTAAAAAAAAATTAAGCGATGGTTTACCAACTATTCCGACAACAATTAAAGAAGAGCTTGAATGCAATATTTTTTTAAGATCTGAGGATAAATTTGTACAACGGAATCTAAATAGCGATAATTCAATTGAAACCTTTTCAAAATTAAGAGATTTAAAGGATAATTTTTAGTTTATTCAACTTGACTAAGCCAAGTCTAAGTCTATATTGCTGGAAAACAAAAAAAGGTACTCAATGTCATTTGCTGTAATACAAACTGGTGGCAAACAATATAAAGTCAAAGCTAGCGAAATATTAAAAATTGAAAAGCTAGGAAATGACAAAACAAAAAGCAAAATTGAGTTTAATGAAATTCTTGCTTACGGTGATGATAAAACTATTGAAGTTGGATCTCCGTTAGTACAAGGAGCAAAAGTTGAAGCAGAGTTATTAAAAAATGGAAAGAATAGAACTGTTTTAATTTTTAAAAAAAGAAGAAGAAAAAATTCAAGAAGAAAGAATGGACATAGACAGCAATATTCATTAATTAAAATAAACAAAATTTTTTCAAAAGATGGTGGAGTATTTGCTGAAGCTAAAAATACTGAAAAAAAAGAAATTAAAAAACAAACTAAAGAGAACAAATAAAATATAAATTATGGCAACAAAAAAAGCAGGTGGATCATCTCGTAACGGCCGTGATAGTGCTGGTCGAAGACTTGGAGTGAAAAAGTACGGTGGTCAGTATGTTAATCCTGGAAATATAATTGTTAGACAGAGAGGAACYAAGATATTTCCTGGTCAACATGTTGGTATGGGTAAAGATCACACTATATTTTCTTTAGTTAAGGGTATAGTAGAGTTTAAAACAAAAAAGTCTGATAGAACATTTGTTTCTGTAAAACCCAACTAATAGATACAACTTAAAAATTCAAGAAGTTGTATTATGAAATTTCTAGATCAAGTTAAAATTTTTATTATAGCAGGTGATGGTGGATCGGGTTCACCTAGTTTTAGAAGAGAAAAGTTTATTGAGTTTGGTGGACCTGATGGAGGTGATGGTGGCAAAGGAGGTTCTGTAGTTTTAAAATCAGAAAGAAATTTAAATACCCTAATAGATTATCGTTACCAACAACATTTTAAGGCAGAAAAGGGAGAAGATGGCAAAGGTAAAAATAAAACTGGAAAAAGTGGCGATAATTTATTTTTAAAGGTACCTGTTGGAACACAAGTTTTTGAAGAAGATAATAAAACCKTAATCTATGATTTTRAAAAAGAAAATGAAGAATTCATAGTTGCAAATGGAGGAAAAAGTGGATTTGGAAACACAAGGTTTAAATCTTCAACTAATAGAGCACCAAAAAAATTTACCAAGGGTGCTAAAGGTGAGGAATTTTGGATCTGGCTTCAATTAAAAATAATTGCTGATATAGGAATAATTGGTTTACCAAATGYTGGTAAGTCAAGTTTGTTAGCAGCTATAACAAGTGCTACGCCAAAAATTGCAAATTATAAATTTASTACTTTAAGTCCAAATCTAGGAGTTGCTATTTATGATGATAAAGAGATAACTTTAGCTGATATTCCCGGTTTAATTGAAGGAGCACATACTGGTGTGGGACTTGGAATAAAATTTCTTAAACATATAGAAAGATGCAAAACTTTACTGCATATGATTGATATCACTACAGAGAATTTAGAAACTTCATATAATCAAGTTAGAAAAGAGTTAGGAAACTATAACAAAGATCTATTAACAAAAGATGAATTAGTAGTTCTCAATAAAACTGATTTGCTTGATGAAGAAGAAATAAATAAAAAAAAAGAGGATTTTTCAAAAAATARAAAATTTGAAGTATTTACACTTTCTATATTGGATAAAAATTCAATTTCAAATATTAAATCTAAACTAATAAAATATGTATCTTGAAAATTCTAAAACAGTTGTAATAAAAATTGGCTCTTCATTATTAATTAATGAAAAAAAAATTATAAGAAAAAAATGGTTATCAGAATTTGCTAAAGATATTAAACATTTAAAAGATGAAAATAAAAATATAATTCTAGTAAGTTCTGGTGCAATAGCATTGGGTTGTAAAAAATTAAATTTAAGTAAAAAAAATTTGAAACTTGACAAAAGTCAAGCAGTTGCTTCAATCGGCCAAATTGAACTAATGAATTTATTAAATAAAATTTTTAGTAACAAAAAGATTAATATTTCTCAAATTTTACTTACTCTAGAAGATACTGAACAAAGAAGAAGAGCTATTAATGCTAAAAGAACTTTTGATAACTTATTTAAATTAGGTTTTGTTCCTGTTGTTAATGAAAATGATAGTATTGCAACTTCAGAAATAAAATATGGAGACAATGATAGATTGGCTTCAAGAGTAGCACAAATTTCAAGTGCAGACTGTTTAATCTTATTATCTGATGTTGATGGTCTTTATACAAAAAATCCAAAAATAAATAAAAATGCACAATTAATTAAAGAAATAAAAAATATCGATATAAATGTAGAAAAAATCGCAAAAAAAAGTATCGGTGAACATGGTACAGGGGGCATGAAAACAAAAATTGATGCTGCAAAAGTTTGTCAATTATCTGGATGTTCGATGGCTATTGCAAATGGAACATATCTAAGACCGATAAAAAAAATTTTAGAAAATAATGAATGCACATGGTTTTTACCTAAAATTTCAAAATTAGATGCTAGAAAAAAATGGATAATTAGTTCAATATCTCCTAAAGGTGAACTTGTGATTGATGATGGAGCAATTAACGCTTTAAAAAAAGGAAATAGTCTATTAGCTGCCGGAATAAAAAAAGTTAACGGTAAGTTTAATAAGGGAGACCATGTAAAAATTTTAGATAAAAATATGAAAGAATTTGCTAGAGGTCTTAGTTCATTCACATCTGATGAAATTTCAAAAATTMAAGGTCAACATTCAAATAAAATAAAAGAACTTTTAGGATATGTTTCTAAATCTGAAGTAATTCATAAAGATGATATGGCRGAAGTTTAAATGATAAATTACTTAAATTCTCTTGGAAAAAAGTCTCAAGCTGCCTTTAAAAATATGATTGACAATAAAACAAAAAACAAAGTTTTAGATAAATTTGTTTTTTTAATTGAGAAAGAAAAAAAATTAAT
>NVSV01000095.1:0-3575 GCA_002732835.1 Candidatus Pelagibacter sp. | reverse complement strand
AAACAGAAAAAACAATAAACAAAACAGAACAACAAAAAGTTCAAGCAAATATTGACAGAGGTTACGATGTTTTAAATCCTGCTGAAATGCATCGGGCTACACAACGTAAGCCCGTTCCTGTTGGAGGAGGTCCAGGTGACAGAGACGGATTACAAAATACTATAGCCACTCAATCTCTTGTTACAGCTCCAACAGCAGATAAAGCAGCAGGCTTTGGTCATCAATGGGGTTTTCAAGCCTATCCTGGAACTCCCGGAACGACTTATGATCCCACAAAATATGCTAAACAGGGAAAAATGATTAGTAAATACGGAACAGGRCARGAAGTTAAAAACTTTTCTAAAGGAAAAAGATTTGGCCCTCCTCCGTTAAAAGGACCTGATCCTCAAGGTCTACAAACTATTTTGGAAAATTCAGATTATTTTAAGACACTTATAGGATAAANWATGGCGTGGTTTAGTCTATTATCTTTGGCTGCTAAAACTGGTTTACACGTCTATCAGAATAGACAGAATCAAAAAAAATATATGTCTGATGCTGCTCTATTACATGCAGAACGCATGGCTCAAGGAAAAATTGAATACAARGGACARGTGTTAACTAGCCACGAAAAAGGATTTAAGGACGAAATCGTTTTATTTATTATTATTCTGCCCATTATTCTGATCGCTTGGTCAGTTTTCAGTGGGGATCCGGCAGCTCAGGAGAAGCTCGATCTCTTCTTTTTTTATTTTAATAATTTACCGACATGGTTCGTTTGGCTAACAGTAGGAATTTTCGGTAGCATTTATGGCTTGAAACCAGGCCTTAATATGTTTAAAAAGAAATAATGCTCGAYCCATATACCACTAGCCGCATCACAAAACATATTAATGAACAAATYAAGCTTACTACAGAACACMTTTGCCATGGTATAGACACGATAGAGCAACTCCAGTATTCTAAAGGCCGACTCAATGCATTAGAAGCATTGCTTCAGGACTTAAAAGACCTGCAAAAGGAGAATATTGATGGAGACGACGATAATCAAACCCAAAGGACTAGAAATCCCTAGTTCAGGTAATTCTACAANNNGACAGGCCATACCAACAAGTTCAGAAGGAGTTAAAGCATATATTAACATCCTTCCAAAACCTGTGGGTTATCGCATGTTGATTAGACCKTGGTCAGGAGAAAAGAAAACCAAAGGWGGAATTCTTTTATCCGACACTACTCATGAAATGATTGAAATGACAACCGTTGTTGGTTTAGTCATTATGATGGGAGAGCTTTGTTATAAAGATGAAAAAAAGTTTCCCGGTGGGCCGTGGTGTAAAGAAGGACAATTTGTAATTTATGGGCGATATGCTGGATCTCGATTCAAAACAAGATACGGGGAACACCGTATTTTAAATGATGATGAGATTATAGCGACGATTAAAAAACCAGAAGATATTCTTCATATGTTTTAAGGAGGAACAATGGCAGAAGAAGAAAAAAACCCTCAGGTTGAATTAGACACAGACGACGCTAAAGCACAAGAAGTCGAAGTCAAAGAACCTGAAAAAAAAGAAGACCCTAAAGACAAGATCAATCTTGATCTAGGCGAAGTTGATTTAGGTTATACGGARCATATYRATAAGGATAAAGAAAAAGCTAAAATTCTTATTGAAGAAGAACCTAAAGAAGAACCTAAAAAAGCTGAACCTGTTAGAGAAGAAAAAAAAGTTGATGATTTAGAACAAGTCTCTAAGACTGTTCAAAAACGTATTGATAARCTWACGCATCGCTATCGAGAAGCTGAACGAAGAGAAGGCGCGGCTCTTGATTTTGCGAAAGGSTTACAAAAAAAATAYGAYCATTCTTTRGAYCAATATCGGGTTAGTGATGACAAGTATCTAAAAGAATTTGATGCACGAGTAGATTCACAACGCGAACAAGTAAAGAATAAACTGAAAGARGCRATYGAGKCTCAAAATTCGGAYKTAATTATGAAAGCGAATGATGAGCTTRYTCAGCTKGCTGTTGAAAAAGAAAAAGCAAGAATTCAAATRGCCGAAAAAGAGRYASAACTTAAGGAATCAACAGAACAAGCAAAAGCCCAGCTTGATCAACCGGATCTTCCGCAAGGCGGAGAAAGTATGCCTCAACCAACTGAAAAGGCAAAACAATGGGCTCAAAAAAATACGTGGTTTGGCAATGATAAAGTCATGACGAACGCAGCATGGACCCTACATGAAGATCTTGTGAGYAGAGGGGTTGATGTGGAGGATGACAACTATTATAATGAAATTAATCGACAAATGAAGGATTATTTTCCTAGTCGATTTACAGAAGGTTCTACAGAAACAGTCGAGCAACGAGCACCCGTCCAAATGGTTGCTTCCGCTGGTAGAAAACAACAAGGACGCAGRACYGTGAARCTCACCAARTCACAGGTKGYTATTKCWAAAAAATTAGGGGTGCCACTAGAAGAATACGCTAAATACGTGAAGGAGGAAGCATGARKGAAGTAAAAAAGACCTCACGCGCGTCAGAGGAACGATCAAAGGAAAAACGTAATCAACCTTGGACGCCACCGAACAGTCTCGATGCGCCACCAGCGCCTAMAGGTTTTGTTCAGAGATGGATAAGAACTGAAAGTATGGGTTTTATGGATTCAGCTAATGTATCCAAAAGACTTAGAGAAGGTTGGGTATTTTTAAGATCCGATACACTATTAAGTGAAATCGGTGAAAATSAATATCCCAAAATTCATGAAGGAAAATACGCTGGTCTGATTGGGGTTGGAGGCCTTGTGTTGGCAAGGATACCAGAAGAGATYGCAMGATCGCGCGCTGATTATTTYAAAAGAATMTCAGCTGAYCAAATRWCCGCGGTAGATAGTGATCTTATGAAGGAACAACGACCGGGAATGCCTATCAATATAGATAGACAGTCACGGGTAACTTTTGGTGGCGGACGAAAACAATAATTTTTTTGAAATAGTCCATTACCGATATTTGTTTAACCAAAAATGGAGAATAAGACATGGCTAATGTCGCGGAAAAGTTTGGACTGAAACCAGTTCGATCTTTAGATGGAAGTGACTTTATTAATGCCCAAAACAGATATCGTATTGCAAGCAGTGCAAGTACAGCAATTTTCCAAGGTGACCTGGTAACCCCAGTCACTGGCGGCGGAATTGAACGACATACTGCGGCAAGCGGTACACCTGTGGTAGGTGTTTTTAACGGTTGCTTTTATACAGACCCGACAACTCAGAAGCCTACTTGGAAAAACTATTATCCTGCGTCAGTTACAGCGAGTGACATTATGGCATTCGTTGTTGACTCACCGGATCAAGTTTACAAGATAGATTCTGATGGAGCATTTGCAGTTGCTGATATTTTTAAAAATTTTCATGTAACTAATGTTTCGGGTAATACCGTGACCGGTACTTCGGAAGTTCAGTTAGACTATTCTAATTCAGGTATACAAATTACGTTGGCTCTTCAAGCTATCGACATCTCTCAAGATGTAGGTAATGATGAAGCAGGCGTGGTAAATGTAGACGTGTTAGTTAGAATTAATAACCACTTCTATAAGACTGGAAC
>NVSV01000094.1:0-3609 GCA_002732835.1 Candidatus Pelagibacter sp. | reverse complement strand
TTTTTTATTACTATTCTTATCTTTATATAATTCTAATTTATTTATTAAAGCTTTGTTGATTTTTTCATCACCAAATGAATTGATTTTGTAAATATAAAAATTTGTTTCTTTATTTGAATATAAAGGCTGATATCCACAACTAAYAATAAAGAARAAAGATAAAATCAARTAATTTAATTTATATATCTTCATCATTTSAATAAAATATTTATTAATCTATTTTTAACAAAAAAAATTTTATTAATATTTCTGTTTTTAATTATCTTATTATTTTTTACATCTTTTWGAATTTGARCCATTAGATCATTATCCGTAATATCTTTTGCAGCTTTTATTACTCCTCTTTTTTTTCCATTGATCTGTATAACATACTCTATCATTTCATTTGCTAGTAGATTTTTATCCACGGAAGGCCATTTTTGAAAAGGATCTAAATTAAGAYYCTCYAAACATTCAGATGTTAAATGAGGTAATACTGGTGAAAATATTGATAATATTTTTCTATAATTTCCAAGTAAATCTTGAGAATTAATTGGTTCATTAATTTTTTGATTTAAAAAATTATATGTCTCATACATACTTGCTAYTATAACATTGTAATTAAATCTTTCTAAATTATTRTTTATTTTATCAATTAATTGGTTAGTAAATTTTGAGATTACATCTGAATTTATTTCATGTGTTTTACTTATTTTTATTTTTATTTTTTCATGCAGCATCCAAAGTTTTTGGATAAATTTATATGAGGCTATCATTCCTTGTTCTGACCATTGTACATCTTTTTCAGGAGGGCTATCGGATAAGATAAATAATCTAACAGCATCTGCTCCATAATTTTCAATTATTATTTCAGGTTCTATAGTATTTTGTTTTGATTTTGACATAGATTCTGATGGTCCAACAATCACTTTTTTGTTTGGATTGTTTTTCATAAAAAATTTTTTTCCATCTTTTGTCTCAACCTGGTCCGGGCTAAGCCATTGATTATTTTCGTCTTTATAAGTTTCATGACAAACCATACCTTGAGTAAAAAGACCATTGAATGGTTCCTTAATTTTAAATTTCGTGTTTTTATAATTAATCGCTCGCATAAAAAATCTTGAATAGAGTAGATGTAAAATTGCATGTTCTACTCCTCCAATGTATTGATCCACTGGCATCCAATAATCAATTTCATTTAAATTAAAACCATAACTTTCTTCATTTGGTGAACAAAATCTTAAAAAGTACCAAGATGAATCTACAAACGTATCTAATGTATCTGTTTCTCTAATACATTTTTTTCCATTAATTTTAACTGAYTTCCAAACGGTTTGTTTATCTAGAGGATTGCCTTTGCAATTAAGATCAATATTTTCAGGCAATTTKACAGGAAGTTCTTCTTTTGGAATTTTTATAACGTTGCCATCTTCATCATAAGCAACTGGTATTGGACAGCCCCAATATCTCTGTCTAGACACACCCCAATCCTTCAATCTGAAGTCAATTTTTTTTTTGCCAATTTTTTTATTTTCTAAAATTTCTATCGTTTTAGAAATAGAGTCTTCTGGAACTTTTAAACCGTTTAAAAATTCTGAATTAATGATTAATCCTGGTCCAGTATAAGCTTCTTTTTCAACTTCAAAGTCATCCTTACCATCTTTGGGTTTKACTACTGTTTTTACAGATAAATTATACTTTAAAGCAAAGTCTAAATCTCTTTGATCATGTGCAGGGCAACCAAAAACAGCACCAAATCCATAATCCATCAATACAAAATTTGAAAAGTAAACAGGAACTTTTTCATTATTATTTAAAGGATTAACTGCAATTAGATTGGTTTTAAATCCTATCTTTTCTCCTAAAGCAATTGATTCTTCAGTRGTTCCAGTTTTTGAACAYTCTTCTTTAAATTTAATAAATTCARGATCATCTAAAAAATATTTTGAAATTGGATGATCAACTGATACAGCCAAAAAAGAGAACCCAAATAAAGTATCTGGTCTAGTTGTAAAGCATTTAATATATTTTACTGGCAAGTTACCTTCAATTTTAAAATCTATTTCACACCCAAAAGATTTACCTATCCAGTTTTTTTGCATAATTTTAACTTTAYTTGGCCAGTTTTCTAATTCTTCTAACCCATTAAGAAGTTCATCTGAAAATTTTGAAATATTAAAAAACCACTGATTTAATTTTTTTCTTTCAACAATTGCTCCTGATCTCCATCCTTTACCATCAATAACTTGTTCATTTGCAAGAACAGTTTCATCTACTGGATCCCAATTAACATAATTTTCTTTTCTATAAACTAATCCTTTCTCATATAGTTCAAGAAAGAAAAGTTGTTGATGCTTATAATATTCTACAGAACAAGTAGATATTTCACGATCCCAGTCAATTGATAAACCAAGTTTTTTTAACTGATTTTTCATAACGGAAATATTTTTTTCTGTCCAAATTTTCGGATCTAGATTATTTTGTCTGGCAGCATTTTCGGCAGGCATTCCAAAAGAATCCCAACCCATAGGATGTAATACATTATAACCTTGCATTGATTTTTGACGAGATAACACATCTCCAATTGTATAATTTCTAACATGTCCCATATGTATTTCTCCAGAAGGATATGGAAACATTTCCAAGCAATAAAATTTTTTTTTTGACTTATTTYTCTCTGATTTAAATGATTTATTTTTTTGCCAAAATTCTTGCCATTTACTCTCAAYAACTTTGAAATTATATCTGTTCACTTACTTCGATTTTAATTTATGAAAAATTATTTTTGATTAATTTTTTTCTTTTATTATCCTGGYTTACTCATTACWTAAGGTTTCTTATTTTTATCTTTGTTTTGCTTTTYATAAAGARYTGCTTTNTTTNAATATGCTTTTTYTAAGWTCAARTACTAAATTAYYTTTATTTTCATAAACTTTACAATCAATAATTGTACTGCAWTYTTTTGTAAAAATTTTTATATCTAAAGCATCAGATCTAATTTCATTTGTTAAAAAACGAATTGATATTTTAACAGATTGATTATTAGAACTTCCATCATTGTACCAATCGGTAATAATAATTCCTCCACTATAATTAGCTGATACYAGAGGCATGAAATCTATAGTATCTAAAGAGGCTCTCCATARYTCATTAGAACTTGCAAAGTCAAATRTTCCGCCTTTTTGCTTAYNNNTATNATCCATAAGTCTAAAGCCTCTTCCTTCTTCCATATTTTTCTTTACTCTATCAKCASCGCTTACAGGAACTTCTCCAGCTTTAGTTGGYTTATATTTCAAAGCTTGGCAGGAATTCAAAACTAATAGMAAAAYASCTAAAAGGCTAAAAAATTGTAATCGGGTAAGGTTTTTCATGCAATATTTACCAGAGYGATGGAAGAAATTATCATAATTTGTTATAGTTAATAGCTTTATAAACAAAAAAAACTAYTAAAAACARGGCYAAATGRRTGATGTATTTATGCAACACTATYAAAAATAATAAAACRTAAAGTAATAATTTTAGGCATAACTTATTCTAATTTGTTAAAAAAGCAGCAGTTTATAATTAATTATAAAATAAATAATAGGAGAAAAAATGGACAAATTAAAGAAGTTGGGACTGACTGCTTTA
>NVSV01000093.1:0-3616 GCA_002732835.1 Candidatus Pelagibacter sp. | reverse complement strand
TCTTGCTGTATTCTTATTCATTCCAGTACGCGCTACAAACTCTTTAGTTGACATCTCTCGGTTAATCTTATCCAGGACTCTTAAGACCTGAGCTTTCTTTGTCTCTTTCTTTTCTTCTTTCTTTATGGCCTCTCTAGCTTCTTTCTTCTTTAGTTCCTCTTTCTCTAAAAGTATCTTAGCCTCTCTTTCCTTTAGTTCTGTCCTTGCTGCTATCTTTTCTTTTGTAGAGCCTCTATCTGCCAAGTCCTCCAGGCGGTCTATTGGTAGAGTCCCATAATATTCATCTGTAGTATCGTATCGAGTCATAAGTTCCGGCTCGGATAGTTCTCATAGACTGCTGCCATCTTGATTATATTCTTAAAGTTAATGTTAAATCTTTTTTCGTAAATTGTGCATAGAGGATATACTGCCGGATAAGTATCTGAATGGGAAATTAAATACTGAACTTCTTTTTTCTTTCTACTCATTCTTATTGTATGGCCTGAGTAATATCCATTAAACTTTTTTTTATGAAGCTCGAAATATTCTCCCCACTTGCCAGGAGCCAGAGGAGTGAGATAGATTAAATGAAATCCATGCTTTGTTTTGTATAGGACATAAGATAACTTCCTGCGGTTACTGAACTTTGAAACAAATTTCTTTATTGTATTTGAATACCATCCACCAATATCCAGATTATCAATGTCATAAAATAAAAGCTGTTTCCATTCTTTCTTATCAGTAACTATGTTATGGAGTCCGATAAAAAAAGARGGTTTGGAGGCCATTCTGACTCTCCTRGTTATTCGACATCCKYGAATTTGTGATACTGTTTTTCCTGTACTGGCTTTASCTTSACTTTCTTTCCTTCGTCAAATSCAGGCTTTAGTTTTCCTAGCTGGTCAATAATGACCTTGGAAAAACTAGAGACAAGTCCCCTGTCTGTTTTGATTACAGCGCAGTTATTCTCTCCGACTTCAATCAAGTCAAAATTCTCAATTATGAGAATCTCTTTTAGAAATTCTTTGAGAGGTTTGGAGTTCTCTAATTCTGGATTTTTGTTGGCTTCTGCCAGTGTGGTAAATTCTTCTTCCATGTCTATAAAGTAACTTTAGTTACTATATAACAATTGTTACTTTATAACAATTGTTACTTTAAAAAAAAATTATGCGTGAATAGCCTGACATATCAGAGAGACTATGACTGTCATTAGAGCTGCTACTCCGGCAGGTATTCCTATCTTCTGGAGTTTGGCCTCTRYWYSTTTGGTCNNNATTCCGGATTRTTATTGAATACCTTTAGTATTGCAATAGTCGTTATWGGGACTGTAACCGCTGCCATGATTACTCCCAGTATTGCTAATTCGCTTTCCATGAGAGATAATTTCTGACCTTACTTATTTAGATAATGAGACGTTAACCTTTTTTTACGGATTGAAAAAATCCGTCATGATTTAAAATTCCTGATTGAGAATGTCTTAAATTTTGGTTAAGATACCATACGTTGAAGTTTTTTGTTAGGAGATTACAGTGAACAGCTTCCTCAATTTTTGCCTGATGATTGTTTAAAAATTTATTTTGAACATAATGGGATAATTTCATTACGTTTTTAGGTAATCCCTGCGAGTATGATTGCGGAATTTTTGCAGTATTATCATAATGCTCAGGCATTTCATTTTTAATATCTCTTATGAGAATTGGAATATCATCTAGCTTCATAACAGTGCCAATTTCATTTGAGCTCTCGAAGATGCTGTTAACATGGCAGGAGCCGGATCAGGCATTGACGAACCATAAGAATAACCAATATAATACCGTCTGTCCCATGTGTCGCCAGTTGTTCCTTGGATGATATTTAATATTCCAGTGTCGTGATTGTTTCCTAACCATACAACGGTACTCGCTAAATCAAAATCCGTTACTGTTCTATAAGTATAACCATCATTAGGTGTAAAATCTCCAGTTTGTTCGTAGAGTGCATCAGGTTCACCKGAATTATCATCATARGCYCCKAGTTTGTAATTTCCACCMGGTNRCGNTNTTKTAATAYTCAKYGCGATTGAATTGTAWGTATTRCCAATTACASSKSYTGSTNGMTNWCMRGKMCTWSRATNTWWYATTATAAATAAAAGATTTGCCGATAAAGTATCAAGTCCACCAGTAGAACCAGTTTCTAATTCGGGTGAACCTGCTGCTGCTGCTGCTGCTGCTCCCTGGCCTATGTTAAAAGGGACTGGCTTTGTTATCCAGGGAGTCAATCAAGAACTGCCTCCGGCTCCTGCGCTTCCAGTTCCTCTCCTTCCAGTGCTTCCTCCTCCTGTACTTGTAGTGCTTCCTCCTCCAGAGTTTCCAGAGGTTGAGCTTCCTCCTCCGCTTGAACTTGAGCCTCCGCTTGAACCCGAGCCTCCGCTTGAACTTGAGCCACTTGAAGAGCTAGAGCTTCCTCCTGCTGAGCTGCTGCTTGAACTTCCAGAGCTTGAAGTCGAGCCTCCGGCTCCTGCACTTCCAGAGCCTCTCCTTCCGGTATTTCCTGCCGGATTAGTTGTAGTATTTACCTGGGTACTTGAGGCATTAAAGTTAGCTTCAGCAGCAGTGTTAACATTTACACTTGGAGCGGAAGTATTGACCACTGTAGAACTAGATAGGCCATTAGAATCTGTATTGGCATGGACTGTATTATTGTAAGTTGGTTGCTGCTTAACTGTAGGACTTCCAAAGAGTCCTGACAATAATCCTCCAAAGGGATCAAAGCCTCCTGTTGCATTGACCTGAGTCGGCTCTATTGTTGCAGCAGTTCCATCCAAAACATTATTGCCAATATTCAAAGTAGAACTTTCTGTAGTATTTTTAAATCCTGTTGCTGCTGTCCTGTAGCCTGTAGGAACTGTAAAATCATAACCCTGCGGAACTGCCTGCTCCACTACATTATCAACTTTTAAAACTTCTGCTATTGTCTCTCCTCCAAAAAAGAATCTCTGTATGTCTGCTCCTGCTTCTAACAATCCTGGGACTGGATCCTTAAACCAATTCTCCTGGCTTGGGTCGTCTTGGACTTTGGTTACTTGTCCCTTTGGCTCTCCAAGTCCAAGCCATCCCCAAATATCAATCGGTTTATCTGCCTTGATGTCTCCTCCCTGGTTAGCATCTGCTGCGTCTCTATGTTCACACATTTCTCCAACACAACTATCATAATATACATCCCCTGCCTCTCCTCCTGGAGGAACTGCTCCAGGCAAATCTTTCTGTCCATGCTCCGCACATTCCTCGCAGGGAGTTCCAAAGAGATTAGGCCATCCGTTACAAGTTGGACAGTTACTTATAGTCTGGACATAATTTCCTGCTGCCTCTCCGGCTCCTCCCAATGCCTCTCCGACTGTTGAGGCAGCAGTTCCTAGAGCTTCTCCTGTTGCACTCCATGCCTCTCCTGCTGCTTTTGCAGGAGCCTCCAAGGCTCCAGATATTTTACGTGATAAAAGATAAACTCCTACGCCTGCTCCTCCTACTATCATTCCATATTTTATAATGTCAGTCTGCCATCCCATTTAAAACGCCCTCTTTCCGGTTCTACGTCTTTCTCCTTTGTAAGTTCCTTTAACTTTGCACTTTATGCGAGCATCTGTCAATGACAAGCCCTCTTT
>NVSV01000092.1:0-3623 GCA_002732835.1 Candidatus Pelagibacter sp. | reverse complement strand
TTTGATAATGCTGGATGTTTGAATTATTACGTAGCTCGTTCTGTTTTTAAAGATTCTAGGATAAAGTATATTAATTCAAAAGTTCCAAAAGCATACTATTTGTATAAAGGAAAACCACTAATACAGCATTCTATAGATAAAGTTAAAAATTATAAAAAAATCAACAAAATCCTAATTGTAATAAACAAGAAACATAAAAAATTTATAAACAAAGTTAATGCCAAAGATGCAAAAATAATTGTAGGCGGAAAAACCCGAGCTGARWMRGYAWWKAAARMKTTAAATAGTATAAAAAATCTAAATGTATCAAATGTATTAATTCATGATGCTGCAAGGCCTAATTTCTCATTAAATCTTTTAGATAATCTATTCAGTAATTTAAAATACTATAAATGTGTTGTGCCAACAATTAAAATAAATGACTCCATAAAATTTAAAAATAAAAATCAAATTATAAATTTAAAAAGAGAGAATATTTACCTTACCCAAACTCCTCAAGCATTTCATTTTAAAGAATTRTATAAATTACAAAAAGATCAAAGCTCATTAATAACTGATGATGCAAATTTATTTATTTCAGCAAACAAAAAAGTAAAATTCATAAATGGTGAAATTAATAATTCTAAAATCACAACTAAATATGATGTAGTAGATAAAGAAAACTTAAAATATGGAATAGGATTTGATATTCATAGATTGGTACAAAATAGGAAACTATATTTAGGTGGTATTAAAATTCCATCGAAACTTGGTGCTCTAGGATATTCAGACGGTGATATTGTTTTGCATGCAGTTATAGATTCAATTCTTGGCGCTTGCAAAATGGGTGATATTGGAGAAAAGTTTTCTAATAAAAATAAAAAATATAGAAATATCAGATCAAATGTTTTGCTTAAAAACATTATAGATCAAATAAAACTTAAAAATTATACAATTAACAATATTGATATAAATATAATTACACAAAAACCTAAGATTTCAAAATATAAAAAAAGAATGATTCAATCAATTTCAAAAATATGTGAAACATTACCTAACCAAATAAATATAAAAGGAAAGACAACTGAAAAATTAGGTTTAATAGGAAAAGAAAAAGCTATAGCGTGCGAAGTAATAACTTCAGTTATAAAATATGCTTAATAAAATTAATTTTTTATTTGTTTCATTATTTGGAATAGGAAAAATTAAAAAAATACCTGGTAGTTTTGCATCTTTAGCTACAACATTATTTTTATTTTTTTTATTTCATATTTTAAATGTTTCTCCAAATATTGTTTTATTCGTAATAATTATTGTTTTTTTAATCTCATTTTATGCAGTTAATGTTTTTATTAAAGATTTAACCAACAAAGATCCTAAAGAAATTGTCATTGATGAATTTATTGGTCAATCAATTCCTATATGTCTTTATGAAGTTGCGCACAACATACCAAAAGACAATGAAGATGCATTAAAATTTTATTTAATAATGTTTGTACTATTTAGATTGTTTGATATCGCCAAACCATTTCCTGTAAGTTATTATGATAAAAACTTCAAAAATAGTTTTGGTGTAATTATGGATGATGTTTGCGCAGGATTATACGTTGTTTTAGTACTTGTTTTATATATGGTTATTACTTGAAAAAGCTTTCTCAAAAAATAGTTAGATTATTGGGAAAGAAAAGACTTAAGATTTCTTTTGCAGAATCTTGTACTGGCGGTTTACTTTCAAGCACAATAACTTCAATAAGTGGTTCTTCTAAAGTTTTTACCATTGRATTAGTTRCCTATTCAAATCAATCCAAAATAAGTGCACTTAAAGTTCCAAAAAAGACCATAAGAAAACATGGAGCTGTTAGTTATGAGACTTGCTTATCTATGGTTAAAAATTTAAACAAAATCAGCAAAACTAATATCTCTGTTTCAATTACAGGAATTGCTGGACCTAAAGGTGGAACTAAAAAGAAACCTGTTGGTTTAGTATTTATTGGTATTAAAAAAGGTAACAAAACAKTGATTAGAAAATACTTATTTAAAAATAAGAAAAGAAATTCAATCCAAAGAAAAGCTGTTAGTAAAGCTCTAAATTTAATATTAAGCTTTCTTAAATAAATGCTCTGCCCTTTTTTGAAAAGCATCGGCAATTTTGTTTAGACCAAATTGAAAAGATTTTGTCATCACTATATTCAAAAATWCATTTTTTAATTCAAAATCAACTTCAAAARAAACTTCGGTAATGTTATTTTCTTCTTTAAATCGCCAATTATTTTCTAGGTGTTTTAAGGGTCCATCAAGATTAGTTACATATATAGAGTCTTCTTTTYTATTAAATTTAATATCACTTTTATAAGTATCTTTAAAAGGACCTTTTCCAATTGTAAGATCTGCTACAATTAATAATAAATTGTCTTTTTCATTTTTTTCATAGATTTTTGAGTCTACGCAAAAGGGAACAAATACTGGATATTTTTCAATATCAAGAACTAGATCAATTAACTGTTCTTTTTTGCATTCAATTAATCTTTTAACTGATGCTTTAGGCATTAGTTTGATTTGTTCTGTTTTTTTGAAGTATGGCAAAATCTTTATCAGCATGATAAGAAGATCTTGTTAAGGGCGATGAAGAAGCCAGTAAAAATCCTTTTGATTTAGCAATAGTTTTAAATTCTTCAAATTCCTCAGGCTTATAATATCTATACAAAGGATGGTGTTTAACCGAAGGTTGCAAATATTGACCTATTGTTAAAAAATCTACTTCAGCAGATCTTAAATCATCCATAACTTGTAAAATTTCCTCTTTGTTTTCTCCTAAACCAACCATTAAACCGGATTTAGTAAAAATATTTTTATCAATTTTTTTTACATTTTTTAAAAGTTCTACTGAAGAAAAATATCTAGATCCCGGTCTAACTTTTAAATAAAGGCTTGGGACGGTTTCAATATTATGATTAAAAACATCTGGTTTTGCTTCAATAACTTTTTTATAAGARTTCCCCTTTCTTAAAAAATCTGGAGTTAAAACTTCTATAGTTGTTTCAGGATTATTTTTTTTTGTTTCTACTATTACTTCATAAAAATGATTGGCTCCACCATCATCAAGGTCATCTCTATCAACAGAAGTAATTACTGCATGTTTTAAATTTAACTTTTTTACAGCAGATGAAATTTTTAGTGGTTCTAGTGGATCAAGTTGTTTAGGTTTACCAGTTATAATATCACAAAAAGCGCATGCTCTAGTACATGTGTCTCCCATAATTAAAAAAGTTGCATGTCTTTTGCTCCAACACTCAGTAATGTTTGGACAATTTGCTTCTTCGCAGACAGTTTTTAGTTTGTACTGATTAACTATACTTTTTGTTAGAAAGAATTCCTGACTGTTTGTTAGTTTTGATCTAATCCAATCAGGTTTTTTTTTTAATGGATTAATGGGTTTATTAACTTTTTCAGGGTGTCTAATTTTCATTTTTTTTAATTATATAGAGAGTCTCTCCATTTTTACCAAATAAAAATTTTTGCCTTATAAGAGTTTCGATATAATCWAGGTCTAGATTATCTGTTAAAAGWGAATTTTTAATGTCTAAATTATTAATTTTGTGAGTTAATTTATTTTTTTGATTTTTTAATTCCTCTAATATTTGTTT
>NVSV01000091.1:0-3645 GCA_002732835.1 Candidatus Pelagibacter sp. | reverse complement strand
ATTTGATTTTTTTCTTGTAATTTTAATCATTCGTATATCTGCATTATTTTTTTCACTAAATGAAATTACTTTTAATTTTTTTTTCAAAGCTYTATTTTTTAAAAAATTAAAAAATTTATCATCTTTATTTAAAACGATTGATCCCCCGCTGACAATATTATTTATCATTTCAGATTTTGCTAAAGCTATTTCATATAAGTTTTTAAAGTTTTTAATATGAGCATAAGAAATATTTGTGATTACACCTAGATCAGGCATGATGAGYTTTGTTAAATGATTTATTTCGCCTTTTTTATCCATTCCAACTTCAAAAACTCCAAAAATATTATTTTTCTGTATATTAAATAAACTTATAGGAACTCCAAATTTATTATTAAACGATTTCTTGGAATAAGAAGTGGAAGCAATTTTATTTAAGCATTGACTTAGCAACTCTTTAAGTGAAGTTTTCCCAGAACTTCCCGTTATTGCAATTGCTTTAATTTTTGATGCTTTTCTTACCAAATTAGAACAATTTGATAAAAAATTTAATGTGTTATTTACTTTTATTTTTTTTGAATTAAATCCRYCATAATTTTTGTCTATTATTGCTAAAGCAGCCCCATTTTTAATTGCCTCATTTGCATATCTATTGCCATCTAATTTTTTTCCTTTAATTCCAAAAAAAATATCATTTTTTTTAATTTCTTTAGAATTAATCGATGCTAAATTAATTTTTTGATTATTGCTTAATTTAATTTTTTTTAAMTTTTCTTTTATAATGTTTAACTTCCAATTTTTTAATAAAATTTTATTTTTAKATTGAATATTTTTTATAATACATTTTTTATCTGAAAAAAAATTTTTCTTAAAATACTCTTGATAATTTTCATGTCCTTTTCCTGCAACTAAGAGGATATCTCCTGAATTAAGATTTTTTATTGCTTTTGAAATAGCTATTTCCCTTGAAGGAATTTCAAYTAATTTAAATTTACTAATCTTTTTTTTAATTTKTGTTCTGATTTTTTTTGGATTCTCTTTTCTAGGATTGTCATCAGTTAAATAAATTCTATCACATAAATCATTTACWATTTTTCCCATGATTTGTCTCTTTGGTTTATCTCTTTCACCTCCACAACCAAATACTATAGAAACTTTACTTAATTTAAATTGTTCCCTTAAATTTGTTAAACAAGTTTTTAAAGCATCTGGAGTATGGGCATAATCCAATATAACTTTAGAATTATTTTTTATGTTTCCAACTTTTTCTAATCTGCCATTAACAGGTTTGATTTTATCTATWGATTTAATTATTTTTTTCATAGGCAAATTGCTTTTGTTTGCTGCAATAATTGCCATAACTAGATTTTTAATTTGTATTCTGCCAATGAGACCAGTTTTAAATGAATAAGTATTATTATTAAAAGTGAACTTTGTTTCTTGTTCATTRCCGACGAAYCTATGATTTATTATTYTTAAATCWGAATTTTTTTTACCAATAGTTATTGRATTTAATTTTTTTTTTGTTGATATACTTTTTAATATTTTAGATTGTAAAATATCAGTATCATAAATTATTTTTGAAGATTTATTCATTAATTTATTAAATAAAATCATCTTTGATTTTAAATAATTCTCAAAAGATTTATGATAATCTAAGTGATCTCWAGATAAATTAGTAAAAATTCCTATATTAAATTTTAATCCATCTAACCTATGCTGCTTTAAACCATGACTGGATGCTTCTAATATAACATTATCAATGTTGTTATTTTTATGATTTTCTAAAATTTTATTTAATCTTATTGGATCCAGCGTAGTATTGTTTGTATTTAAATTTGAATTGTTAGAATTAACTCCTAAAGTTCCTATGGATGCTACCTTTTTTTTATTTAACTTTAAAATTTGAAAAAAAAAATTCGCTACAGAAGATTTTCCGTTAGTTCCTGTAACTGCAATTAAGTTTTTTGGTTTTTTGTTATAAAGTTTATTAGCAGTTTCAGAAAGTAATTTTCTAGGATTTTTGCTATTTAAGAATAATACATCTGTTTTATAACCTTGGAATTTAAGATCTGAAATAATTGTTTTGGCACCATTATTAATTGCTTGATTAATATATTTTTTTCCATCAATTTTGTTGCCTTTAATTGCAAAAAAAATATATCCTTTTTTAATCTCAWTGCTATTGAATGAAATTCCAGAAAATTTATGATTTAAGTGATTTTTTTTTATATTTGAAAAATATTCTTTTATTAACATTAGAATAAATTAAGYTCTTAATATTTTGTGGCTAAAATTGGCCCAATATTTTTAATTATTTGTCCAGCAATAAGAACAGTAGTCCACCCAGCTGTATTTCTCCAATTACCTTTATATTTTTGTCCGCTCGATAGAGTATAAACATATTCTTTATTTGGTTTTGGTTCATCAAGTAAAACTAATAAAACAAATTTTGGATTTGAAWATGGAAAAATTGAAACAAAAGTATTGATTTTATCTTTGGTATAAATGCCATTTTTTACTTTATYTGCAGTACCAGTTTTACCAGCTATTTCATATCCGGGTATATTTGCAAAAYTTGCAGTCCCTTCTTTTGTAGAAACAACTTTTCTTAAAATAGGATTAATTTTTTGACTTACTTCATTTTTAAGTATTTTTTTTATCTGAATATTTTTTTTTTCTTTTTTAATTAAAGTTGGTTTAATTTCATAACCTCCATTTGAAATTATTGAATAAGCTTTAGCTAACTGCAATGGWGTTGTAGCAATTCCATGACCAAATGATGAAGTTGCTAATTTACATTTGCCCCATCTAAATTTTAGTGGTTGACCAACTTCCTCTATATCAAATTCAATTTTACTTAAAATTCCTAATTTATTTAAAAAGTTTTTGTATTTTTCTAAGCCAACTTTTTGTGCAATTCTTACAGATCCAATGTTAGAAGATCTGATCAAAATTTGAGCCGCAGTTAAATTAGTAGGAAGTTTATTRTCATATTCCGATATAAGATTTCCTGCGCAAAAAATTTTTTTTTCTAACTTTTCAAAATTAGTATCAGGTTCTACAATGTTGTTTTCAAAAGCAGCTGCTAAAGTTAAAGTTTTAAAAACCGAACCTAGTTCATAAACTCCTTTAGTTACTTTATTGGTATAATTCAAATCTTCTATAGTTTCTCTTTTATTAAGATCAAAATCTGGAAGAGAAACCAAAGAAATAACTTCTCCAGTATTTATATCCATTAATAANRMAKYRYTANYWASANNNWTAAAWATWWMWYTKRAWTTWMTWAKMTCTTCTCTAATCAAATATTGAATATMTGTGTCTACAGTTAATTGGATTGGCTTATTATTTTTCCTTAATTCGTAATCATAGAATTTTTCAATTCCTGAAATTCCATTATTATCATCATCTATTTGACCAATGATATGGCTAAACAAACTTCGGTGCGGGTAGATTCTTGATATTTTTTCTTCAGATATTATTGATTTATCGCCTAAAAGAGTTAGCTTCTCAAAGCTATCCCAACTAATCTGTTTTTGAAGATAAAAAAACTTTTTTCCATTTAATTTTTCTTTGATTTTTTTAAAATCTTTATTTGGAAAAATTAGTTTTAAATTAATTNMATWSTTTNANTSTTTAWTAANAAMTAGMYWMRKATTAATTCCA
>NVSV01000007.1:0-23626 GCA_002732835.1 Candidatus Pelagibacter sp. | reverse complement strand
GCCAGTTTTAGACATGATGCAAACTATTCCTAGTTTTGTTTATTTAGTTCCAATTTTAATGCTTCTAGGCATAGGTAAAGTACCGGGTTTAATTGCAGTTTGTATTTATGCTRTTCCTCCTGTKATTAGRTTAACAAATTTAGGKATWAGRGAAGTTGACAAAGAAACRCTAGAGGCATGCGATTCCTATGGAGCAACTCCATTTCAAAAAYTAACAACTGTTCAAATACCATTATCTCTTCCAACAATTTTTGCAGGAGTAAACCAAACTATTATGATGGCTTTGGCAATGGTAGTAATTGCATCTATGATAGGAGTTAGAGGTTTAGGGGTTCCTATTTTAAGAGCAATATCAAATCAATATCTTGCTTTAGGTTTGATGAATGGTTTAGCCATAGTAGCTTTGGCGATAATATTTGATAGAATTACTCAAGAATACGGACGAAGAATCCAAAAACACCGTGGGATAACAAAGAAATAAGCCTGCGTTGATCTCATCTTAACTTAAACACAGATTTTTCTAGACAGAATTTTTAAAATAAATAAAAATCCGAAAATGAATTTTTCTTTAGAAATAGGACCTCATAACGATATAGATACTTTGCCAGCAGTCAAAGATGTTTATATTACTTTACTGCCCGGTGGAGATTATGTGGAAACAGCCAAAAAAGCTGGTGATTTGACCAAGAAAGGATTTAATCCTGTGCCTCATTTTCCAGCCCGATCTATTACGGATGAAGCACAATTAAATGATTATGTATCTCGTTGTAAAGATTTAGGGGTAAAACAAGCTTTGGTAATCGGGGGTAGTCATGAACAAATTGGAATTTTTGCAAGTTCAATTCAAATATTGGAGACAGGATATTTTGAGGGGTTAAAGATAGGAATCGCTGGACATCCAGATGGGAGTCCTGATATATCCGACTCAAATTTAGAAAAAGCTATGAAAGATAAAAARCCTTAYGCTGATTATATRGTAACTCAATGGTTATTAGATCCGCAGCCAATCATAGATTTTATTTCTAAACAATCAGTACCAGTGCATGTGGGAATTACTGGGCCAATGAAAATAACTAGCTTAATAAAATTTGCTAACATTGTCGGGGCAAAAAATTCCATCAATTTTCTTAAATCAAATTTTGGTAAGGTTCTTGATTTATTGAAACCTAAAGACCCTAATGATTTAATTGGGAAAGTGAAAAAATTTTCAGAAAACTTCCACATTTATACATTCGGCGGCTTGAAGGAAACTAACAARTGGTTGAAGGAGAAYAACTATGTCTAATGAGTTTGACTATAGTAAATTAAAACATGCTGCATCAGTTGATCAATCTGATCGACACGTGCCATACAATTTAAGACAAAGCGGACCAACAAAAGTTGAAATGCTAATTTCTACAAGAGTGAGGAAGTCACCTTACTGGCATCTTTCAATGAAAGCAGGATGTTGGAGAGCAACTRTTTATAATCGTGTTTATCATCCAAGAGGTTATGTAAAACCTGAAGATGGTGGTGCAATGGTTGAATATGAAGCAATTAAAAAACATGTAACAATGTGGAATGTTGCTGTTGAAAGACAAATAAGAGTTAAAGGTCCAGATGCAGAAAAATTTACAGACTATGTAATTACTAGAGATGCAACAAAAATTTCTCCAATGAGAGCACGTTATGTAATTTTGTGCAATTACAAAGGTGGAGTTTTAAATGATCCAATTTTATTGAGAATTTCAAAAGATGAGTTTTGGTTTAGTTTATCTGWCTCTGATATTCATTTTTATTTACAAGGAGTAAATGCAGACAAAAGATTTAATGTAGAAATCGATGAAATAGATAGTTGTCCTGTTCAAATTCAAGGTCCTAAGTCAAAAGCTTTAATGAAAGATTTGATTGGTGATCAAGTAGATATGGATAATATACCATTTTACGGTCTTGCAGAAGCCAAGGTTGGTGGAAGAGATTGCTWAATTTCTCAATCAGGTTTCTCTGGCGAAGCTGGATATGAAATTTATTTAAGAAACGCTACACTTTACGCTGATGATATGTGGAATGCAGTTTTAGAAGCTGGAAAAAAACATAATTTAATGGTAATTGCACCCGCGCACCATAGAAGAATTCAAGCAGGAATTTTATCTTGGGGTCAAGACATGGATGGTGAACACAATCCTTTCCAATGTAATTTAGGTTATCAAGTTTCACTTTCAGGAAAAGGTGAATGGAATAAAAAAGGTGATTATGTTGGTAAAGCTGTATTAGAAAAAATGAAAGCTGATTTAAAAGATGGAAAAAAACCATATAAACTTCAATTAGTTGGACTAGAATTAGGTGGAAAGCCAATTGAAGAATACGCACCTGATTTTTGGTTGATTTCAAATGAAGCTGGTGGAGAACCCGTAGGATTCATTACTTCCCCCTGGTATCATCCAGAAAAGAAACAAAATATTGCAATGTGTTATGTCCCTTTTGATGGAACCTTAAATGCAAATGGTATGCCTAAAGGTAAAGCTGGAACTAAATATAAAGTTCACTTACCAGAAAAATATTTAGATGCTCTAGGAAAACCTGTGGATGCAGTAGTAGTTGATATTCCATTTACAGAATCTTACCATGCAAGCACAAGAGAAGTTGTAAAAGGTTAAATTATTTTTTTTAGGGGGAATTTCATATTCCCCTAATTATTTGAGTATTTATTAAAAGTTTAATATGTAGTTTTAAAAAAATGATGATTTCAATTTTATTTAATATAATTTTTAAARCATTAAGATTAGATAAAAACTTTTACAATAATAATAAAAATTACAATGAATCATCAATTTATTTTTCTATAATAATTGTTTTAATTGCATCATTAATTAGCATTATTCCAAATGATGCCTTTTTAGAATATTTAAGTTTATCATTTAACTTAGGTGTAATTGACCCACCAAAATTGAGAGCAGTTATTATTACTTCCATAATTGTTTGGCTAATAAAAACATYATATCTTTTTGTTGTGGGAACTATTTTATTCCCTAACAAATCTACGAATTGTAGTTTTAAAAAAATTATGATTACAGTTGGTTATGCACATTCTCCTCTGATYTTAAATTTACTAATTTTTAATGCTTCCTTTCTATTATTAACAATCGTATTTTATATATGGTACTCAGCAAGTTTAATAGTCGGAATTAATCAGATTTTAAAATATAATAATTTACTTAAATCTACTATTGTTGTTATGGCTCCAATAATAATATTTTTTATTTACACAATTTTTCAATTGCTGTCTTTACAAACTGGTACAGTAAGCTAAAAAGGGAAAATTGTTTTAGARGTTCTRCAAGATTTACAAATTTTAAAACCTGTTAAGATAAGATTTTGAGAAACGCTTTCGTCTTCTTTTTTACATTCCTCACATATATTATTTAAGTCTTTAAGGTCTTTTTCTTTTAATTCTTTATCTTCAAATTCATTAGTCATTATCACTCAATCCTGCTCCTGCTGCAGTTTGTTTTAAAGAATCGGTCTCTTCTAAAAAAGTATTTTCTGATAATTGATATAATTCATTCCATTCATTTTYAGTAAATGAATCTTGATTTTCTATAAATTTTAKATCTAMATTTTTACAATTATCWRTAATATTRGAAATTRAATTATTAGAAWAAATMAAATTATTAAAACAAAGCAAAAAATTATTTTCATCCAKTTTTAAATGAATTYTTTTTCCAATTATTTCTGAGGCTCTACTTACAAATGGTAAAAAAATTAATGGATAAGCCACATTATTAAATTTAATTTCATTCAATTCTTCAAGGATTRATATTTGATCTAAAAAATTTGTACCCAAWAYAATTGGACAATAAGGAATTTTTGGYGAAAYRTTMGATTTAGCAATTAAACTWATTATTTGAAAATGCTGATTTTTATAATTTTTAAAATATTGATTTAAATTTCTTATTCCTGGTAAACCGAACATTTCAAGAATGCGCATGTTYTTTCCCACCTCTTCTGCAATACCCCATGGAAATCCCATAGCTTTACAAGCTCTTTTGGAAGTCATATCTATTTCGCTCAAGGTTCTCATCAGTTTAAAGAATTATATATCCATTGATCATCAATATTTTTTAATTCTGTTGGAAGCGGTGCTCCTTGAAACATRCATATTCGCAACCATTTGTCTGATTTTGGATCAAACTTTAMGGCTCCAAAAAATGATAATTTTAACCTCAACATATCTATAGGYATTAAATTTGATCCAATTGTATTATCTTGAATYTCTGAATATGGAAATTTYTCAATCAAAAAAGCTCTTCTAACAATATGTCTTAGATCATTATTTTCGATCAAAAATTTTCCTATTAACAAAATWTTTTTTTGATTTGACAATCTTTCATATAATTTTTTTATATCCCTTGCRATTGCTAAAGGTTCTTCTAAATTTGATCCATCCTCTATATAYCTATTTGCTACTCTAGGTTCTAGTTTGTTTTTAGAAATAAACCAAAAATTTTGATTATTTTTTTTTTTTGAAAAATCTATCTTTAAAATATTTGTATATTTATTCTCTAAAATATTTTTTAAATCATTTACCGTTTTAYTTGTAGGAATATTAAAATATTTTTCTTCTTCAGAGCTCATTTGATTGATTAATGGTGTTATTATATCATCGTATGGTTCCATCATCATTGAAACAATGTATTCAATACTTTCATCACATAAATTATTCTCACTCCACAAATATATCGCGTTAAAAGGATAATCTTGGTCAAAATTAAATTCTTTTTCTAAAAATAAAATAAATTTRTTTAAGTCATTTAAAAGTTCTTTAATTTTTTTTTGTTGAAATTCACTATCAGTGTGCCAGGATGTAATATTTTTAATTGATTTCTTAAGGCATTTGAAAAAATTTTTTGAATCKCTTATTTTTACTTCTTTAATTTCTCTAATTTTTTTTAAAGCTGTTTCTCTAGCTAAAATCCAATTATTTAATAATGTAGGATGATTGATAATAAATGGTGCCATACCTAATCCAGTTGAATTACCTATGCCTAAATTGCGACAAATGTCTTTATCTAGTTCTACTGATTTTCTTGGATTATTACATTTGGCAATATGGTTTACTTGGTCAAAAGTAAATTGTCTGATTAAATAAACTAACATCATTTCTAATCKRAAWGGACCRTAWATTTCTTTTCTATYTTTAATTCTAAATCTATCAGCCAAACCAAATTTTCCTGATCCATAGACTGCAGTGGTTCTATACAAATAACCTACCTTAGATAAAATATTTTTATCAGGTTGTTTACCATTTGYTAAACTATCAACAACATGATCAAAAACTCTTACTGATTTATTAGCTCTAGATAGTGTTAATTCTTTATATGATAATCTTCCAATTTCTTGTTTTGGAACATTCTCATTTAAACGATCTAAATCTTTTTTTGTTGGTGTGCCATCATGAAGAACAAACGCAGCATCCCATTTTGTTGCAATAACTCTATCAGATCTTTCATCATCGTTTAATTGGTTTGCAAAACAAACCATTGAATATGTTCTATTATCTTTTTTAAATGAATAAACTGCTCTGCCATATCCATTTTCATCCAATTCAAATAAGTCTCTACTATATTTCCAATCTTTAAATTCTTTTAAAAATGATCTTAGAAAAGATAATTTWGAYTGATGAAAAGATCCAAGTTTAGATAATTTCATTACGATATTTGGATCTCTTAAATTAATTTTCATTAATTTATTCCYTTATAAAAATTAAACCAATTATTTCCTAAAATTCCATTTATTTCTTTTTCGTTAAATCCTATTTTTTTAAGACCAGATTCTAAATTTTTAAATCCTYTTGCRTCAACAAACCAATCTGGTTGCTTTGGAAATCCAGGTTTATTTTTTGATCCTTCGCCATAGTTTTTTGTTTTAGTCCACTTTCCATTTCTCATCCATTCAACAATGCTATCTGGCTGGTTAAGACAAAGATCAGAACCAATTCCAATATTTTCTACTCCCATTAGTTCTGCAGCTTTTGCTGTCATTTCACAAAAACTTTCTAATGTACAATTTGTACTATCTTTTAAGTGGTGTGGATATAATGACAGTCCCAACATRCCACCACTTTCTGATAATTTTTTTAAAAGTTTGTTCGATTTATTTCTTATAGCTTTATGCCAAAAAGATGGATTAGCATGTGTTATCGCAATAGGTTTTTCGCTTATCTCTATTGCATCTAAAGTGCTTTTTTCTGCTGAATGAGACATATCAACTACRACRCCTACTCTATTCATTTCTTTTATTGCTTCTCTTCCAAAATTTGTAACTCCACTGTCATTTTTTTCATAACATCCTGTAGCTAAAAGAGACTGGTTATTGTAAGTAAGTTGCATAAAACGACATCCATATTCATGAACTTTTTCAACTAAACCAATATCGYCCTCTATTGGTGAACAATTTTGAAATCCAAAAAAAATAGCTGTTTTATTTTCTGTTTTTGCTTTTTCGATATCATTATAGTTTTTTCCTTGAAAAATAAGATCAGAATTTTCTTCAAAATGTTTGTTCCATTCTTYTATGCGAATTAAAAACTCATCAAAATCCTCATGATAAACTAGAGTTACATRMACAKSATMWAATMCNYKYRMSWMKWKTTANTTNTGAAANTRYTKCWYYRGAYMMATTRCNMTATTNNWSWWKATCNWKTMWAWAATTCAWATNNTTWGANAYMTATTNNTWANTAWTYTTTTGATATTAAAACATATAAATGTCTCTAAGAAAAAAYCATCACAAGGTAGCAATAGTTATAGGTAGCCAGTCTGATTACTCAACAATGCAATACTGTAAAAAAGTATTAAAAATATTAAATATCAAACACGAAATAAATATAGTATCCGCTCATCGTACTCCAGACAGAATGTATAAATTTGCCAAGACTGCAGAAAAAAACAATATTTCAGTAATTATAGCAGGAGCAGGTGGATCTGCACATTTGCCTGGCATGATTGCTGCTTTAACAAGAATTCCAGTTATTGGAGTTCCAATTGAAAGTAAAAAATTAAAAGGTTTAGATAGCTTATTGTCAATTGTTCAAATGCCAAAAGGAATACCTGTTGGAACTGTTGCAATAGGTAAARACGGWGCAATTAATGCRGCTTTRTTTGCAGCATCAATAATCTCATTAAGCGATTCAAAAATTAGGAAAAATTTATATCTTTGGAGAAATAAACAAACTCGTTCAGTCAAAAAGAAACCTAGGTAAAATGGGTAGATTTATTCTTGGTATCATTGGTGGTGGTCAATTAGGTAGCATGTTATCAACTGCAGCAAAAAAAATAGATATTAAAACAATYGTTTATTGTGATGAYATGAATGCTCCCGCACAAAATTTTGCAAATGAATTTATTTATGGAAGRTATGATGATGAAAAAAAAATTAATGAATTTGCTAGTAAAGTTGATGTGGTTACTTKCGAATTTGAAAACATACCTTATGAAACRTTATATAAAATTTCTCAAAGCAAAATTGTTCTTCCTAAACCAAAGGTAAATAAAATAGTTCAAAATAGATTGTTTGAAAAAGATTTTGTGAATAAAATTAATATTCGAACAACTTTATATGTGGCTGTARAAAATGATGAAGATTTGAAATCCAACGAAAAACTTCTTCCTGGAATTCTTAAAACTTGCATTTTAGGTTACGATGGYAAAGGCCAGTTTAAAATTAATTCAACAAAAGATTTAAATAATCTTAATGTAGATTTCAGTAAAGAATATATTTTAGAAAAACAAGTAAAATTAAAAAAAGAAATTTCAGTTATTGTCACAAGATTTGGTCATCAAAGATATGAAATTTATGAACCGATTGAAAACATTCATGAAAATCAAATATTGAAATATTCAAAAATACCAGCAGATATAARTGAAAAAATATTTGAGAAATCTAAGGATTGGGCTACATCGATAGCAGAAGAATTGGAATATATAGGAACACTTTGTGTTGAATATTTTATAGATAAAAACGACAATTTATATGTAAATGAAATAGCTCCTAGAGTACATAATTCAGGTCACCTTACAATTAATTCTCACAATATAAGTCAATTTGAAAACCACATTAGGGCAGTATGTGGACTAGAAAAAAAAGAAACAAAAAAATTATTTAATGCAAAAATGATTAATTTAATTGGAGATGATATTTCAATTTACAGAAACAAAAAATTAAAAGAAAATGAATTTTTTTTTGATTATTTAAAAAATGAAATAAAAGAAAAAAGAAAGATGGGCCATTTAACTATAATTAATAAATAAATTTATTATTKAGTGATAAAATTAATATTCTTATTATTTATTTTGTTTAATTATTCTATAAATTCAAATTCCATGGAAAAAAAACTATATCACCATTTACCAGATGGAACTTTTAGAAATCCAGAAGGAAGTCCTGGTAGAGAAGCATTTGAAAATTTAAGAAAAGGCAAAGGTTGGTCATTTAGAATTTTTAATCAAGAAAAAAAAAAAATAAATATTACAATACCTTCATGGCATGTKGAGGAAAAAGAAAAAGTATTTTCAAATTTAGAAAAATATAAAAATAATGATTATATTGCTTGGATTGGGCATTCTACTTTTTTAATTAAGTTAGGTGATAATGTAATAATAACTGATCCGGTCTTTTCAAAAAATGCAGGACCATTATTTTTTGGCCCAAAAAGGTATACTAAGCCTGCATTAAAATTAAGTGAGATTCCAAAAACAGGTTTATTTTTATTAACACACAATCACTATGATCATCAAGATAAGGATACAATTAGAAGATATCCTTATAAAAATTCAAAAGTTTTAACTCCATTAAAACTTGGAAAGTATTTTACAAGTAATAGATTTAAAGATGTTGTTGAAATGGACTGGTACGATGAAATTAAGTTTAATGATCTCAAAATTACTCTATTGCCAGCTGTTCACTGGTCAAAAAGAACCTTTTGGGACACAAATAAAACATTGTGGGGAAATTTTTTAATAGAACATAATGGAAGAAAAATATTCTTTGCTTGTGATACTGGGTATGGAGATATCTATAAAGATCTAGGTAAAAAATATGGACCTATTGATCTAACAATGATTAACATTGGTGCTTATGATTTCAGACCAATGTTTGAAAAATCATACTATCACWCCACACCAGAAGAAGCTCTGCAAATAGCTAAAGATCTAAACAGTAAAAAAGTTTTAGGTACTCATTGGGGAACTTTTGTTTTGTCCTTGGAACCTATTATGGATCCACCAAAAAGATTTAAAGATAATGCAATAAATTATGGTTTTGATAAAGAAGACGCTATTGTATTTAAAATTGGTCAAATAGAATCTTTGGAAAATATTATTAAATAATTAATTTGAAACTTTTTGAATTAAAGAAATATTATTGTTTGTTGGTTTGTTTACTTCTTTAGAAATTTCATAGAATTCTAAATTAGGTTTTTTACATTCTTTTAAAAAACTAGAACCATTAAGCTCGATATTTAAATATCTATTGACATCTTTTTCATTAAGTATGACTGGTTGTCTACGATGAATTTCTAAAACGTTTTTAMTTGCCTCTTCTGTAACTAAACAAAATTGATCATTTTCATAAATTCCAGCAATATAAATAATTTTTTTATCTTCTCTTAAAAAATAATACGGAATTTTATTTCTTTCTTCACGTTTCCATTCATAGAAACCATCTGCTACAACAACACATCTAGTTAATTGTATYAATTTTTTAAAAGATACTTTTTCATCAATCGTTTCTAGTCTTGCATTAATCAAAGGTTTAAATTCATTTTTCTTTGACCAAGATGGAACKAGGCCCCACTTTAAGTTTTCTAGAGCATTTCCATTTGTATATTTTTTAATTACTGGAAGATCTTGATAAGGATGAGCATTATAATTCTCTTTATCCTCTACTTTAATGGCTGTTTTAACTAAACYTTTAGTTTTAGAAACCGGATTTGTAACCACATATCTTCCACACATAATTAAATATCYCAGCCGCTACAATCAAAGTCAATATTAACTTTAATTTAAATAATTTTTTTATTGGTTTAAAAAATATTTAGATTATATGTCGTTAAATTTATGAAATCTATTGAAGGTAATTTTAATAATCCGAAAGTAAATGAATTGTTAACTAAACATTTCATTGAACTRAGATCAGTTTCACCAGCRGGTAGTRCCCACGTTTTAGATATTGCTGGTCTTAAAGATCAAAGCATTAAGTTTTGGAGTTTATGGGATAATGATGAATTAATAGGATGTGGTGCTTTAAAATTTTTAGATAAAATTCATGGAGAATTTAAATCAATCAGGGTTGTTGATAAATTTAGAAAAAAAGGTGTCGGAGAAAAAATTATTAATCACCTTATAGAAGAGGCAAAAAAATTAGGAATAAAAAAACTGAGTATTGAAACTGGTTCTGGAAAATTTTTTGAGCCAGCTAGAAAACTATTTGCAAAATTTGACTTTCAACCTTGYTCWCCTTTTGCACACTATAAAGAAGATCCAAATTCATGTTTTTACACTAAARATTTAAATTAATTTAATTAGTAATTTTAGATTGATTTTGTAATAATAATTTTTTTCTTGTTTGTTCAAAATTTGTYTGGACTAGARTYAWTAAKTCTTCATAAATTTTTTCATTTTTTTTAGTTTTTTTAGTTTTTTCTTCTAAAAATGTTGAAACATATTCAGTTGTTGACATTCCTGTTTCTTYTTTGACARCTCTATTTGTAAAGTAAGCAAGTCCAGCTTGAGAAACATTTCCAGTGGAAGCAAAAGTAATTGCAGGACCAACCATTGCTGATGATTGAAAACATCCTGTCAAAAACAAACTTATACAAAAATAYAMMRWWAWTTTTTTTATCTCCACATTTTAATCATTACTGATTTTTAATTTCAACTCAAGACTGATTTTGAATTTCAACTCAAGATAGTTGTTTTTTATACTATTCATTCTGAGTTAATTGTCTATATTCACTGTATTCTTTATGTTTTTTGTAAAAAAAAACATAATTAGAATCTTGGAACGAAATGATATTTAGGCAATTTTTTGATAATGTTTCGTGTACATACACATATTTGATTGCGTCTCCAGAAAAAAAAGAAGCAATAATCATAGATTCAGTTTTAGACAACGTAGACATATATTTAAAATTATTAAATGAATTAGATTTAAAATTAGTAAAAGTAATAGACACTCATATACATGCAGACCATATTTCTGGAATGGCAAAACTTAGAGATAAAACAAACTGTGTAACTTTAATGGGAGACAAAACTCCTGCAGATATAGTTTCTATGAGTATTGCTGATGGAGAAGAAATCAAAATAGGAAATATAAAATTAAAAGCTTTATATACCCCAGGACATACATCAGAAAGTTTTAGTTTTTTAATGAAAGACAGAGTTTTTACAGGCGATACATTGTTAATTCGTGGAACTGGAAGAACTGATTTTCAAAATGGAAATCCATATGACTCCTATAATTCAATATTTAAAATTTTATTAAAACTACCAGAAGAGACTTTAGTATACCCTGCACACGATTATAAAGGCGATTTAGTAAGCACTATAGGTAAAGAAAAAAAATTAAATCCAAGACTTCAAGTGAAATCTCCAGATGAATATGCGGAAATAATGAATAATTTAAATTTAYCTAATCCAAAACTTATGGATATAGTGGTTCCAAAAAATTTAARCCTTGGAATTAATTTGAATAAACAAACAATAAATAACGGATTAGATGTAGAYAAATTTAAAGAAGAAATAGAGAATAAGGATAACATTTTGATTGATTTAAGAGAGGAAGATGAAATTAAAAAATATGGAAAAATTTCAAATTGTACAATGATATCTTTTCCTAAAATTGAAAGTTATTTAAGTCAAAATGAAAAAGAACTTAAAAATAAAAAAATATTGTTTTATTGTGCTGTTGGACACAGGTCTGCATTAGCAGTTCAAATTTCGAAATCCTACAATTATATAAATTGTTTTCATTTAATCGGAGGACTAAAAAATTGGAATATGAAAGGAATGAAGACAATTTAATGTCAAAAAATGGAGTTGAAAATAAATTACCAATTTATAAATTAAAAACAGGTAAAGAGATTAAAAAATATTATGACCTTTGGACTGAAAATAACAACTACAACAAAGATATGGTTGATTGGGATTATTCTGCGCCAAGAGAAGCAATTTCTGTTTTTGTAAAATATAATCAAAATAATAAAATAAAAATTTTTGATGCGGGTTGTGGTACAGGATTGGTGGGTATTGAACTTAAAAAGAATGGATATAATATTATAGATGGTGCTGACTTTTCTCAAAGCATGTTAAATCAAGTACCTAAAAATCTATATCAAAATTTATATAAAATAGATTTAAATAAAAAAATATCGTTAAAAGATAATACTTATGATGCAATTACATGTGTTGGAACATTTACTTATGGACATGTTCATCCACCTGCACTTGATGAAATGACTAAAATTTGTAAAAATGGTGGCAACATATCTTTCACTATTAATGTTGGTATTTATGAAGAGTACGGATTTGATAATAAAATTGATGAAATGAAAAAAGATGGGATTTGGAAAATAGAAGAATTTTTTAAATCTAATTATATTAAAAACAAAGGAGTTAATGCTTGGCTATGTCTAGTAACAGTACAAAAATAGTTTCATGTCTTTGTGAGGGAGTAAAGTTTAAAGTCAAAGACAAATTAAGACATGTATTGAATTGTCATTGTTTTCAATGCATGAAGACTCATGGAAATTTTGCAGCGTATACAAGTGCTTTAGAAAAAAACTTAAAATTTATTTCTAAAAAAACACTCAAATGGTTTAGATCTTCCAAAAAAGCAAAAAGAGGTTTTTGTAATAAATGTGGAGCTAGTATTTTTTTTAAATTTATTAAAAATGACACAATATCTATTTCTGCAGGATTATTTAAGAATCCAACAGGTTTAAAAGAAAAAATAAATATTTTCGTAAAAAATAAACTAGACTACTACAAACTAAATTCTAACTTACCAAAGAATRATAAGTATTCTTAAATCGCTTTATATCCAAACTCTAAGCTGGCATCTGTGATGCTGTGGTAAAGAGACTCGCCAAAACTTCTAAGAGCGAATAATCTTATTTTGTTTGGATTATCGTCAATCATATCAACTGTAATTGTTATGCCATGAAATACAGAATTTACACAATTATTTTTTTTTAATTTGTTAAAATTAAATGGGCATCCTTTCTTCAAAATTTCTTTTGAATTTTCTCCTTCTAGCTCAATAATTGCTCTTGAATGAGATAGATCAGTTACTGCAAAGTCCATTTCTTTTAATGTTTGTTTAATGTTTGTTAATAAATCTTTTTTTGTTGATATAAAAAGCCAATTTTTAGGGCCACACCACAAAATCCTAGTGTCATCATTACTTATAACTTTGTGTGCTTCATTTGTTAAATTTAGATCATCTAAATTAATGTCTGTAATTGATGCAGAAGATTTTTTGTATTGAACTATTTGGATAATCAATAAATTTTTTCTTTCTTGGATTTTAGTTAATTTATTTTCATTTTTGTCTTCGTAGTCTCCAAAAAGACCTTTTTTGTGAATACTTTCTAAAGCTGATATTGATGTCATGATCTAACTCTTTCTCCTTTTGGATCAACATAATGCGATGAAATAATTTCGACTGGTATTGATTTATTTCTTAGTGGTGATAAAGCAAATAACTTTTGACCTATCATATTTTTTCCATCATAAAGAATAGCTAATGAAAATGGATTGTTATATTCAACGCTCCAACACGATGCAGAAATATGTCCTAATTTAGGGTTAGGTAGTTTTGCATTTGCTTCTTTGACTAAATGTGATCCTTCTGGAATGCTTGTTTTTTTATCAAGAGGAACTACRCCTACCACCTTCTGTCTATCTTCTGCTRTAAATGCCTCTCTATTTAAAGATCTTTTTCCAATAAAATCTTTCTTTTTRCTMAHYARYCCTTSTARASMATTATCRTAWGGAATAGTTCTTCCATCYAATTCTGAKCCTGCWACRTGYCCCATTTCWATTCTTAATGTAGATAAAGCTTCCGTTCCATATGGTTGAATTGCAAATTCTTTACCAACTTCATTTATTTTTTCCCACATAAAATTCCCATTATCCGACTCAACATTAACTTCATAAGCAAGCTCACCAGAAAAAGAAATTCTAAAAATTCTTGCATGGACACCAAACAAATTGCCCTCAACATATCCCATGAATGGCAAACCTTCRTCTGAAACATCTGTATCTGRAAACAGTTTTTKCAATAAACTTCTTGAGTTTGGCCCTGCAATTGCTGCTCCAGCCCATTGCTCCGTAGTTGAAACAACATTTACGTTTAATTCTGGCCAAACAATTTGAAGATAATATTCTAAGTGAGATAAGACATTAGCAGCTTGTGCCGTGGTAGTCGTCATGTGATAATGATTTTCTGAAATTCTTGTTGTTGTTCCATCATCCATTACTATTCCATCTTCTCTTAGCATTACTCCATATCTTGCTTTTCCAACAGGAAGCTTCGACCATGCATTTGTATAAACTCTATTTAAAAATTCCACTGCGTCAGGTCCTTTTACATCAATTTTTCCTAATGTAGTTACATCACATACACCAACATTTTTTCTAACATTTTCTGCTTCTCTKTTTGAAGCTTCAAACAAACCTTCGCTGTCTTGTTTATAATATCTAGGTCTTAACCAAACTCCTGCATCTACAAAAACAGCATTATGTTTTTCATGCCATGAATGCATTGGTGATTTTCTAGTTGGTTTGGAATGTTTACCAACTTCTCTTCCAACAATTGCACCAATAGTAACAGGAGTATAAGGTGGTCTAAATGTTGTATGRCCTACAGAGGGTACTATTTTATTTTCAATATYCGAAACAAGTTGTAACCCGTTAAGATTGCTTGTTTTACCTTGGTCAGTTGCCATTCCTAATGTTGTATACCTCTTAACATGCTCTATTGATCTATATCCTTCTCTTAGGGCAAGCTCTACATCAGTAACAGCTACGTCATTTTGAAAATCTAAAAATCTTTTGTATTTTTTTCCTTTAGGAAGTGGAACACACCAAAATTTATCATGTCGTGTATGTTTTTTTTCAGCAACCTGTGGAACTGTGATTTTATTTACATTATTTGTCATTTTTTTTGATATTTCATGACCAGCTTCAAAAGATGTTTTTAAAGTTTCTTCTAAAGTAAATATTCCATTTGCTGAACCTAAAGTTGTTTCTCTTTGTTTTGATTTATCTGGAACAAAAGCATCTATATCTTTATTAAATTTTGTTTTATTTCCTGATTGAGAAGCTAAATGTATTGTAGGAGTCCAGAAACCAGATACACATATACAATCACAGCTRATATTTTCAATTTTGCCTAAATCTTTTTTGTCTTCAGAAATTTTTGCAATTTCAGCATATTTTACTTTTTTATATCCTTTTGCGGCTATTACTACATGAGAAAATTTTATATCAATGCCCATGCTTTTTGCTTCGTTAATAATTTCAGAATCTGGATTGCTTCTAGTATCTAAAACTATGGGCCAAATYCCATTCTTCTTAAATTCAATTGCAGTTTCATAGGCACTATCATTATTTGTAAATATTAATGGTTTTTTACCAACCAAAACTCCATAGACTTTTAAATATTCTCTGGCCGCAGAAGCTAAAACTACTCCTGGAGTATCATTGTTTCCAAAAATAATTGGTCTTTCTATAGAACCAGAAGAAATCACAACTTCTTCAGCTCTGATGTACCAAAGCCTTTGTTTAGGACTATATTTTTTTGACTTAGGCAAATGATCATTTATTCGTTCTGACATTACCAACATATTATGATCGTAGTAACCAAAGACCTGGGCTCTGTTTTTTAATATTACATTGGGCATTTCTTTAAGCTCAGCTATTATTTTGTCGGCCCACTCTTTTCCACTTTGATTTCCAATATTAGCTTCGCTARTTAATAAGCTTCCTCCAAATCTTGGTTTGTCCTCAGCTAGAATTACTCTTGCTCCATTTTTTGCTGCAGCATATGCACTTGCTAAGCCTGATGGGCCTGAACCAGTTACTAATAAATCACAATATTCGTACTTGTGYTCATATCGYTCTTTATCATGYTTTATTGACGCAACTCCAAAGCCTGCTGCTTTTCTAATAAATGGCTCATAAACTTTGTACCAAAAACTCTTTGGCCACATAAAAGTTTTATAGTAAAAACCTGCTGGRAAAAATATGTTCAAAAAATTACTTATTGCTCCAATATCAAAATTYACACTTGGCCAACAATTCACACTTGTTGCCTCTAATCCTTCAAAAAGTTCTTGCTCTGTAGCGCGGACATTTGGGTCAGTTTCATTATTCCTATATAATTGGACTATAGCGTATGGTTCATCAACTCCAGCTCCAAAAAAACCTCTTGGTCTGTGATATTTAAAGCTTCTTCCAATAAGATGAACACCGTTTGCAATTAGTGCGGATGCAATTGTATCTCCCTCATAACCAAAAAATTTTTTTCCATTAAATTTAAAGGAAATTTTTTTGTCTCTATTAATCAAACCTATTTTATCTAATCTATAGCTTTGTTGCATAACTAAATATCTTCATTAATTTCTGCTGTTTTAAAAATTTCATGCGTTACAGTATCTCTTTGAACCTTAAACCATTGCCTACATCCTGAAATATGATGCCATAATTCTAAATGTTTTCCTCTTAAACTTTTTCTTAGATAAACAAAATTATCCCATTCTAAATCTGAAATTTCTTTATTTAGTTCTGGTCTTTTGACGCTTGCATCACCACCATATGCAAATTCATTTTGCGATCTCATTCCACAATAAGGACATTTAATATGTAACATTTATGATATCCAAGTTTTTGTACCGAGGCCTTTTTCATCTAGTAAATGACCGGTATGAAATCTATTTAAGCTGTATCCTGAATTTAAYTCATGAACTCTGTCTTGTGCTATTGTGTGTGCAAAAGTCCATCCAGATGCTGGAGTTGCTTTAAATCCTCCATAACACCATCCGCAGTTTAAATAGAGTCCTTCAATATGYGTTTTGTCAATTATAGGTGAACCGTCCATTGACATATCCATTACTCCTCCCCAGGTCCTTAACATTTTTAACTTGCTAAGAAATGGAAACATTGCAATCCCTTCTGTTAATACATGTTGAAGTGTTGGTAAATTTCCTCTTTGTGCGTAACTATTGTATCCATCTAAATCTCCACCCATCACCATCTCACCCTTGTCTGATTGACTGCAGTAAAAATGTCCAGCACCAAAAGTTACTACATGATCCAATATCGGTTTCACTGGCTCAGAAACACAAGCTTGCAAAAGATGTGTTTCTATTGGAAGGGTCATATTTAATTTTTCTGCAAGAATTGAAGTGCTTCCAGCAACACATAAGCCTACTTTATTTGTTTTAATATCACCTCTTGATGTTTTTACTCCTTTAATTTTTCCATTTACCACATCAAAACCATTAACTTCACAATGTTGAATAATATCTACACCCATAGAATCCGCTTGTCTTGCGTAGCCCCATACAACACCATCATGTCTTGCTGTTCCAGCACTTGGCTGCATTAAGGCTCCAAAAATTGGAAATCGAACATTCTCTGAAAAATCTGCCATAGGAATCATTTTTTTAACTTCTTCTCTGCCTAATAAAACGGCATCAATACCATTTAACCTCATAGAGTTTCCTCTTCTAGAAAAAACATTCATTTGTGCATCTGAATGAGCAAGATTAATTATTCCTCTTGGAGAAAACATCACATTAAAATTTAATTCCTGACTCATGTTTCTCCATAAATTCATTCCAAATTCACTAAATCTGGCATTGTCATCGTGCATATAATTAGATCTAACAATTGTAGTATTTCTTCCAACATTTCCTCCGCCAATCCATCCTTTTTCGATAATAGCAACATTTGTAATGTTGTGTTCTTTTGCAAGATAGTAAGCTGTAGCCAGACCATGGCCACCTCCACCTATAATCACAACCTCATATTCAGCTTTAGGAGCTGAATCTTTCCATGCCACTTCCCAATCTTTATGACCTTTAAGGGCATTTTTAATAAGGCTAAATACAGAGTATTTTTGCATAATTTAACTTTATAAGAATAAAAACAAATAGCTTTTGTTTTTTTTATATATATTTTTTATAACTTTAAAAAATTCATAAAAAGAGATATTAATCCAGCTTCAAGAAAAYTTGAATATATAGGAAATCTCGAAATGAGCACTGTCAAATCTGACATAGAAATAGCAAGAGCAGCAAAAATGAAACCCATACATGAAATTCTTGATGGGATAAATGTTCCAGACAAAGCTGAAGTTTATAGTCCAATTGGAAGATATATTGCAAAAATTAAACCTGMATATTTAGAAACTTTGAAAAATAAAAAAGATGGAAAATTAATTTTAGTTACAGCCATTACTCCAACTCCTGCTGGAGAAGGAAAAACAACAACATCAGTTGGTCTTTGCGATGGTCTAAATAAAATAGGAAAAAAATCTATTGTTTGTCTTAGAGAGCCTAGCTTAGGCCCTTCTTTTGGGATGAAAGGTGGTGCTGCTGGAGGTGGTTATGCTCAAGTAGTGCCGATGGAACAAATAAATTTACATTTCACTGGAGATTTTCATGCAATTACTTCTGCTCATAACCTTCTTTCAGCTTTAATTGATAATCATATTTACTGGGGAAATAAATTAAATATTGATGTTAGAAGAATTGTTTGGAAAAGAGTAATGGATATGAACGATCGTTCATTAAGATCAATTAATATAAACTTGGGTGGCATTGCAAATGGTTATCCTAGAGAAGATGGTTTTGATATTACTGTAGCTTCAGAGATCATGGCAATTTTTTGCTTATCAAATGATTTAAAAGATTTAGAAAAAAGAATTGGAAATATAACTATTGGTTACACAAGAGATAGAAAAGCAATTTATGCAAAAGACTTAAATGCTCACGGACCAATGGCAGTTCTTTTAAAAGAAGCGATTAGACCAAATGTTACTCAAACTTTAGAAAATAACCCTGCAATTATTCATGGTGGTCCCTTTGGTAATATTGCTCATGGTTGTAATTCAGTTATTGCTACTAAAACGGGATTAAAATTGGCAGACTATGTAGTAACAGAAGCTGGATTTGGAGCTGATCTTGGTGCAGAAAAATTTTTCAATATAAAGTGCAGAAAATCAGGATTAAAACCAGACTGCGTTGTAGTAGTTGCAACAATTAGAGCATTAAAAATGCATGGTGGACTAGCAAAAGACAAACTTAAAAAAGAAAATGTGAAAGCTTTAAAAAAAGGTTTAGTAAATTTAGAAAGGCATATTAGCAATGTTCAAAAATTCGGACTACCGGTAACAGTGGCTGTAAATCATTTTATTACTGATACTGAACAAGAGGTAAAGACTMTAGTTGATTACWGTAAAACACTGAATGTTAAAGCAAATCTTTGTACTCATTGGTCAAATGGAGGAGAAGGAACAAAAGAACTTGCAGCTTATGTTGTTGAGTTATGTGAAAAGAAAAAAAATAAATTTAAATTTTTATATGAAAATTCTGCACCTCTCTTTAAAAAAATTGAGACAATTGCTAAAGAAATTTATTATGCAAGTGAAGTTGTTGCAGATACAAAAGTAAGAGATCAACTAAAAAATTTTCAAGAAAATGGTTATGGAGAACTTCCAATTTGCATAGCTAAAACACAATTTAGTTTCTCTACAGATCCAAGTTTAAAAGGAGCTCCTTCTGGACATGTTTTGCCAATAAGAGAAGTTAGTCTTTCATCGGGAGCTGAATTTATTGTTGTTGTGTGTGGCGCTATAATGACTATGCCTGGTCTACCTAGAGTACCAGCTGCTGACTCTATTAAACTAAATAATAAGGGCGAAATCGAAGGATTGTTTTAATTAAGCAGCCTTTAAATAATTTAACCAGTTTTTTAACTCCAACATCCTAGAATCTTTTTCTGAAACTTTAATTTCTTGCTCAATAAAATTGATATGATTTTGAATTTCTTTTTCGTCTTTAAAACATTTTCTATCATTTATTAATCGATCTTTTCTAAACTTAATTAAGCTAATCATTTTATGATATGTAATTTCGGGATGATATTGCAAACCCCATACATCACTTACTCCGGATTTAAAATGAATACTTTGTATCTTATTAATTTTATTTGATGCTAAGTTTATAGCGCCTTCTGGTAATGTAACAACTTCATCAAAATTAAATGCAGGTGAGTTAAATTTTTTATTTTTTGATATATATAATGGATGATTTAATCCATTTTCATTAANWTCARKMYSGYKKGNAWTTNNTATRTGYRSKYYAKTKKMMGNKKYYYYTRCTKMKMYTCMGGCWGNMYGTANNMCAGMAANMWRCATTNCCCCAANATANNRMWAAMATNTTCNNAATRKWATTAAAACATTCTTTCATAAAAGAARTCTGTCTACGAATTTCAATACAATCATTATAAATATTTAAGCTACTACCACCCCAAATTAGACCGTCRTATTTTTTAACATTGGGTAATATTTTATCAAAACTTARTTCTGAACATGGGTTAAAAACATCAATATTTAAATCTGTTGTATAATATAAAAGACTTTCTTTTAAACTTTCGGCATGAGTTGAAATTCCTGATTTTTTGAAAGTTTCATTTTCCTTTTGTAAATTTCCTTCGACTACTAATAAATTTAAATTTTTCATTAAAATAATTTCCCTGAAATGCTATGTTCATATAAAATTTTCATATCGTCAATTGTTATTTTTTTAGGATTACCTCCAGTAGAAGGATCTTCAAATGCCATTTTTGATAATTGTTCAAGATCAACTTTTTTAATGTCCACAACATCAGAAAGTTTATGAGGTATATTTAATTTTTTTCTTAAATCTAAAATCCAATCAAGAAAACTTTGAAAGNTTTTTTTAAGGTTTAAATAATCGCAAATAGTAATAATCTTATTTTCAATCACGTTTTTGTTAAAAGTCAAAACATAGGGCATAAAAATTGCATTAGACAATCCATGATGTATGTTAAATTGAGCGTTTACAGGATGGCTTAGAGAATGAATTGCCCCAAGTCCTTTTTGAAATGCAGTAGAACCCATGCTTGCTGCAGCCAATAAATTYATCCTTGCTTTTAAATCTTTTCCATTTTTGACAGCCACTAATAAAGATTCTTTTATCAATTTCATTCCTTCAATTGCAATACCATCRGCCATTGGATGAAATCCTGGTGCACAAAATGCCTCTAGATTATGCGCTAAAGCATCCATTCCTGTAGCGGCTGTTAATCTCGGTGAAAGATCAACAGTTAAAACTGGATCTAAAATAACTATTGAAGGTAACATTTTTGGATGAAAAATAATTTTTTTAATTCCAGTTTGTTTGTTGATTATAGCTGAAGCTCTTCCAGTTTCTGAACCTGTTCCTGCGGTTGTTGGYACTGCAATAATTGGTAAAATTTTACTTTCATCTGCTCTAGTCCAATAATCTCCTATATCTTCAAAATCCCATATAGGTCTTGATTGTCCAGACATAAAAGCAATAGCTTTGCCTACATCTAATCCACTACCRCCACCAAAAGCAATGATTCCATCACATTTATTTTCATTAAAAACTTTAACTCCTTCATCAACATTTTCCCCAATCGGATTTCCAGAAAAATTTGAAAATAATGATAATTTATGTAATTTTTTTTTTAAATGTGAAATAATTGATTTGACCATAGGTAAATTAATAAGATCTTTGTCGGTCACAAATAATGGATTAATGATATGCAGATTTTCACAGGCTGTATTTAAATCTTTACATCTGTTTTCACCAACCCATATTGTTGTYGGGTAATTCCAATTTGMCTTCATGTTACCAGTTAATTTCTAATTTTTTGTTATAACAAAYACACTTCAAAAYACTRAACATCAAAGGAAATTGTTTTTCTTTAAAATTTTTCATTATTTTTGGTTCTATTTCAAAAGCAAGTTGAGCACCTTCTACTGTAATCTCTTTCATAAAATTTTCTTTAGCATCTTTATAAAGGTATCCTTGACCAAGATATTTCCCCATCAGGCTATTTCTTCCACCTGCTACGCTTACATGTAAATCGCCCAGACCAGCTAATCCATATACTGTTTCAACTCTTCCTGAGTAATACGAAACAAATTCAACCATTTCCGAAATAGATCTGTGAACTAAACYAGCTGATGTATTGAGATAAAATTTTTCTTGGATTTCTGTTGGMGCAGATGGATTGCTTAATCCTTCTGCGGCACCRATCAGCATTGAATAAATATTTTTTATGGCTGCCGAAAATTCAACTCCCGGAATATCATCAGTAATTTCACTCTTATAGTATTCTGTAGAAATTAATTTTTGAATTTTTTGAGCTTGTTTTAAATTTTGATTAGCAATTACAGTGCCTGTTCTCATTTTRTGTGCTAAGCCAGTAGCAAGGCAAGGGCCTTTAACTGATGAAATATTTGCACTTTTATGACCATTTTTTTTTAAAATATTCTCTAATTTTTCAGAAAGCGTTATAAGTTGATCATCTTCAACAGCTAATCCTTTAGTTAATAAAATTATTGATGTTTTGTTTTTRCAAAATTTTGATATTTCATTAGCAAACCATTCAATACCAATTGAACTTATACCAGCAACAATTACGTCTACTCCATTTTCAATTATTTTACTTAAATTATCATGTCTTTCTATAATAAGTTGTTTTGGTAAATTTATTTTTAATGCGGGATGAAAATTATTATTAGCTTTGAGTGATCTTATTAATTCGTTTTCAAGGAAAGTACCTATTAACGAAACTTCATTATTGTTATCCACACAAGGAACTGAAAAAGCAGATCCCATGGMTCCTGCTCCTATAATTAATATTTTTTTCATTTCTATACTCTAAATCAAAGTTCTCTTAATTKYYWKWWTMYAKYMTKWYWWTAKYKTWATTYTWMKWNATTTWKTWAKWWWAGKRTWWWWWKWWWTNTNTATTTTMSATMKWKWTRAWWTSRWKWYWAAAGWAKYAAWTWYWSSARYWKRAMSWYSTGSCWTAWMYRYRGCCCCAAGAGCAGTGGCTTCATTAATTTTTGGTCTAATTACTTTTATGCCTAAAATATCTGAAAGAAATTGAGAGAACCAATTATTTGAAACCATTCCTCCATCAACTTTAACTACTCTGGGTTTTAATCCATCGTTATTCATTGCTTCAAACAAATCAAAACTTTGATATGCAACAGACTCTATTGCTGCTCTAACTATATCTTGCCAATCTGTATTTCTCGTTAATCCACTCAACACTCCTCTTGAATTAGGTCTCCAATAAGGTGCTCCAAGACCAGTAAATGCAGGAACTAAATATACTCCATTATTGGTTTTTCTAGACCTTGCAATATTTTCTGTTTCAGTAACATTATTAATAAGTTTAATTTTATCTCTTAACCATTGAACTCCTGCCCCAGCAATAAATATTGAACCTTCCAAAGCATATGTAGTCTTACCGTTTAGTCGATAACAAATAGTAGTTAATAATTCATTTTTGGA
>NVSV01000006.1:0-23804 GCA_002732835.1 Candidatus Pelagibacter sp. | reverse complement strand
ATTTCATAACACTCTTTTATTTTTAATTTAAATTTATCTTTTCCTTCAACAAAAGAAACGATCGAAGCAGGTTTATTTTTAATAGTAATTAAAAAATTTTCTTTTTTATTTTTTTGTGGTTTTGGGCAATTAATTTTATGATTATTTAATTTTTCCATTAAATTCATGAAGAATGGTAGATCTTTTTTTTGAACCCTTTTTTCAAAAATTGTTAAAATAAATTTTTTATTTTTTGTTCTAAGAAGATAATTAGTATTTTCAATACCTTTTTTAATTCCTTTAAATGAAATTATTTTTCCTAAATTAAAATTTCTCTCAATAGATTTAACTTCGCCTTTAGAAATTTTAGTATATATAGCCATTTAATTTAGTTTTGCTGGAGTTTTGAATACTATATTTTCCTTAATAATTTCTACTTCTTCTATTTTAACTAGAAAGGTTTTTTTTAACTCAYTAATAAAATTTTGTACTAATATTTCTGGAGCAGAGGCCCCAGAAGATATTCCAATTGTTTGACATTCTTTAATTTTATCAGTTGGAATTTTACTGTCAGCATGAATTAATTCAGAATGTTTACATCCAGATTGACTTGCAACCTCTACCAACCTCAATGAATTAGAAGAATTTCTACTTCCAATTACAAAAAACATATCACATTTTTTTGCGATATTTTTTACTGCTGCCTGTCTATTAGTAGTAGCATAGCAAATATCTTCTTTTGTAGGCTCTTTTATATTTGGAAATCTTTTTTTAAGGGATGAGATTATATTTTTAGTATCATCAATTGAAAGAGTAGTTTGAGTTACAAAAGCTAAATTTTTATTCTGATCTTTATAATTTTCTACATCTTCAACTGTTTCAATAAGATCTATTTCACTTTCTGGCAATTGACCCATTGTACCAATAACTTCAGGATGATTTTTGTGACCTATTAACAAAATATGAAAACCTTTTTTATTTAAATTTTCAGCTTCACGATGAACTTTTGATACCAACGGACAGGTTGCATCAATATACTCTATATTTAATTTTGAGGCTTCTTTGGGAATTGATTTAGGAACGCCRTGTGCAGAAAATATTACTGGTCTTGTTTTATCTTCTATTTCATTAAGCTCTTCTACAAAAATTGCTCCATTTTTTTTTAAATTCTCAACGACATGTTTATTATGCACAATTTCATGTCTCACATATACTGGCGCTCCAAATTTTTTAATACTTTTTTTTACAATTTCTATTGCCCTATCTACTCCAGCACAGAATCCTCTTGGAGAAACAAGATATATTTTGATTTCTTTATTTTGCATTATTATTTCCATAAAATTAAATCAATAAAACTAATTTCCATTAAATTCATAGTATAAATTTATATTTTTTTTTAATAAAAGTAAGAAAATTATAAATTAAATTTAAGAATTAATTTTTTTTAATTCCGCTTTTACTTCTTCTAGATTTTTTTTAAAAAGAACATCAAGCTTTGATTTATCTACTGATGTAGAAATGATCTTTTTAACCGACWCCATTGCCATTTTTACAGAAGTATCTCTTATTTCTTTTAAGGCAGTTTCTTTCATTTGAACAATTTTTGTCTCAGCTGATCTTTTTTTAATTTCTGCAGTTTTATGAAATTTGTCRTTCATTTCAATTACTAATTTTTCACTATCTTTTTTTGCTTGATTAAGTACTTTGTTGCTTTCAGAATTTGCTCCATCCAGTTTATTCTGGGYATTATCCAAAAGATTTTTAGTTTCGGATCTAAGTTTTTCACTTTCWTCGATTTCGTTTTTAATATYTGAGATAAGCTTATTTAGTAACTCATTAATTTTTTGAGGAACTTTTAAATATATTAATMCTCCAAAGAACAATACAAAAGAAACACCTACCCAAAATGTAGCATCAAATGCCATAGTTTTTTTCCTTAACTTTTTTTGAGATATCCTCAACAATTGCAGAAATACTACTATTGTTTACCTCGACACCAATCAATTGTTTTACCAGATCCGATGAAGTCTCAACTACGATTTTATTTATTTTTTCTGGTGATTTATTCTTAAGATCAACAATTTCTTTTTCTGCTTTTTTAATTTCTWCATTTATTTCGTTTTTTAAAGTTTTTCTTTTTTTGTCGATATCTTTAAGGATTTGTCCACGAGCCTTGYTAAAATAATTTTTTGCTTCATTTTTGCTATCAAGTATTATTTTCTCATATTCTTTAATTTTATTTTCACTTGCTTCTYTCTGTTTTTCTGCAGCCCCAATATTTTCCAGAATTTGAGATTTTCGCGCTTCTAGGTTTGCACTTATTTTTGGTAAAATTAATTTTGAGAGAACAATAAATAGGACTCCAAACGTAATTATTAGCCAAAAGATTTGTGAAAACCAAAACTCAGGATTGAGTTGTGGCATTCCACCACTTTCAGAACTTTCTACTAAGCTAGTAAGTAGAAAGTTTAGAAATATTAAATGACCAAACAATCTTAATAACATCAATTAAAATGCAAATAAAATAATTAATGCAACAACTAATCCAAACAAACCTGTAGCTTCCGCAAGCGCGAAACCTAAAAGCAAATTTGGAAACTGTTTTTGAGCTGCTGACGGATTTCTCATTGCTCCAGAAAGGTAATTACCAAAAATAATACCAATTCCTACTCCAGCGCCAGCCAGCGAGATTGCTGCTAGTCCTGCTCCAATCATTTTTGCTGCTTCTAGTTCCATTATATCCTCCTTTAAATTGTTAATGGTGTAAATTTAGTGCATCGTTTAAGTAGATGCAGGTTAAAATTGCAAAAACATATGCTTGAAGAAAAGCAACTAATATCTCCAAACCAGTTAAGGCAACTGYAAAACTTAGAGGAAGCCATCCTCCAACTATTCCAAGCCCCACAACAAATCCTCCAAATACTTTCATCATAGTATGTCCAGCCATCATATTTGCAAACAATCGWACCGATAGACTTATCGGTCGACTTAAATAAGAAATAATTTCTATTACTACGATTAAGGGCAATAAAATTATAGGCACTCCACTTGGAACAAATAATTTTAAATAACCGAATCCATGCTTAATAAATCCAATTATATTGACACCTATGAATACGAATGCTGCTAAAACAAAAGTAACTATTATATGGCTAGTTACTGTAAATGAATAAGGTATCATTCCAAACATGTTGCAAAACAGAACAAACATAAATAATGAAAATATAAAAGAGAAATATGGTTTTGCTTYTGATCCAGCTGTATCGTTAATCATTTTAGAAATAAAAGAGTAACTTAGTTCAGCAAGTAGCTGAATTTTGTTAGGGATTAATGAATTCTTTTTTGATCCAAAATTAAAAATTAACAAGATCGTGATAGAGCTAATGACCATAAACAAACTAGCATTTGTAAAMGATATATCTACTTCACCAAGTTTTATTTCAGGACCAATTCTATAAACATTAAATTGGTGCATTGGATTTGTTGCCATAAAATATAAATTTTCAAGTTTATTTTTGCATTTTCTTTGCAGATTTAATTACATTCATTATTCCGGCAATCACACCTACGAAAAAAAAAATTAAAATTAACCAAGGTTTAGTACCAAACCAATTGTCTAAAATAAACCCAATAATTGTCCCCACAACAACTGTGACGACAAGTTCAGTACTCAATTTAAATGCTGTTCCAAGGTTTGAGGTGGGTTTATCATTTTTMTTGGAATTTTCCTCCTTATAAGCCTTATTTTTTGCAATTTCTAGGCGAGTTTTAAACGAGTCTTTAGGCATTTTTAAGCAACCATACCTTCAGCTTTTTGCAAGTCGACCGCAACTAACTGGCTTATTCCTTTTTCAGGCATAGTTACTCCATATAGTCTATCCATTTTAGACATGGTGAGAGCATGATGAGTAACAATAACAAATTTTGTACTTGTAGTTTTGGTTAATTCTTCCAGCAAATTACAAAATCTAGTAACGTTTGCATCATCTAGGGGAGCATCAACTTCGTCTAGAACACATATAGGAGATGGGTTAGTTAAGAATACAGCAAAAATCAATGATAAAGCTGTCAAAGCTTGTTCTCCCCCGGATAGTAAAGTTATTGACTGCAATCTTTTTCCTGGTGGACTTACAAGCATTTCAAGTCCAGCATCTAAAGGATCATCAGAATCTACCAATTCCAGTTTAGCATTTCCTCCATTAAATAATTTTCTATAAACTTCGTTAAATTTTCTATTCACTTTTTCAAAAGCTTCTAAAAGTCTTTCTCTTCCTTTTTGATTTAGCTCCCCAATACTCTCTTTTAATTTTACAATTGCAGTAACAAGATCTTGTCTATCTTTTTCCATTTTTTTTATTTCAGTTTCATATTTGCTTGTTTCTTCATCAGCTCTTAAATTTACTGAGCCTAATTTCTCTCTTTCCCTTTTTTTAGAATCTAATAATTCTTCTTGYGCAACCGAATCTGGAAAATCTTCATTATTTTCAAGGTTAGAGAATTCTAAAATATTATTTTCATTTAAGTTTAGTTCAGTTCGAACTCTTTCAAGCAAATCTTCTCTTCTTTTTTTTAATCCATCTATAGTGGCTCCCGAACTAGCTTTTCTTTCTCTAATTTGAATTGTATTTTCTTTAGTAATATTTAATTCAGTTTGTAAAGTAGAGATTCTATTATCTGTTTCTTCAATTACTATTTCGTTTTCTTGCTTTTCTTTTTCTGCTAATCTTAAGCTTTCTGAAACTTGACCTTTTTTTTCTGCTTGGGTTTGAGGCTGTTTTTCTAATTCTGTCAGTTTATTTAAAAGTTTATTTTTTCTTTCGTCTAATTGGYTAGCCATTTTTTCTGAATTAGTTAATAAATTTTTCCAACTCTTAATTTCTATTTCAATTGTTTTAAYTCTTTCATTTCTTTTAAGTGATTCTTGTTTAATACTTTGATTTTTACTATAGCTATCAGCATAAGTTTCTTGAAGTTTTTTGATATTTTCGTTTTTAGAATTTATTTTRGAAATTTTATTATTATCTTCATCACCAGCTATATTTTGTATTAAAAGTGATAAGGTAATTTGACATTCATCTAGCAATATTTGTGCATCATTTATTTTTTGTTCATCTATACAATTTTTGGCTTTAATTATGTTGTCTTTAATTTCATTAATTACGTTAATATTTTTCTTTAAATTTTCWGAATTAAAAGCCTCAAGTATTATATTGACTTTTTCTTGCTCGTTCTTTAATTTAGATTTTGCAATTTCTAGATCTTCATTAGACAGCTTTTCAGTTTCGTAGTACTTTGAGTCTATTTCTATCAAGTCATTTTTTTCCTCTTTAAGCCTTTTTTCATTTGAAKTAGCATCAATTACTATACTTTTTTCCCTGTCYATATCTTTATCTATAGTTTTATGAGATRCTTTTATATTATCTATCTCTATTTTAATTCTTTTACTTTCCTCATCTAAACTTTGTAGCTCAAGATTAAGCCTTTGAATTCTAGATAAATTTTCAATATTTTTTTCTCYAATTGGTTCTACTTTTTCAGTTTCTATTTTAATTTGTTTTTCAAATTCTTCTATTTTCTCGTTATATTTTTTWACTTCATTTTCTGCGTCTTTATTAATTTCATTTTCAAGATTTATTTCATGATCAATATCTTTTAATCGCAAATAATATAAACCAGCTTCAATTTTTTTAATTTCTTCAGAAATTAATTTATACTTAGTTGCTTSCTCAGCTTGTTTTTGTAAATTAACTAGCTGTTTTTCTTGTTGTTTTCGTAATTCATGCGCACGTTTTAAATTGTTTTCTGCAGCCCCTAGTCTTAGTTCTGACTCATGCCTTCTCACATGCAGWCCGGCAATACCTGCGGCTTCTTCTAATATGGCTCTACGATCTRCTGGTTTAGCTGTTACTAATGCCCCAATTCTGCCTTGACTTATCAAAGAAGGAGAGTGAGCACCAGTTGATAAATCGGCAAAAAACATCTGAGCATCCTTTGCYCTTGCTTCTTTGYCATTAATGTAAAACTTTGAACCTTTATCTTTTTCAATTTTTCTYCTTATTTGAATTTCGTTCAAATTTCTATAYTGATGAGGACCATCYTTATTTTCGTTTGTTAAAGTAATTGAAACTTCTGCAATATTTTTTGAAGGCTTGTTTGAAGTTCCAGAAAAAATTACATCTTCCATGCCAGATCCACGCATACTTTTTGCTGATGTTTCTCCCATACACCATCGAAGAGATTCAACTATATTTGATTTACCACAGCCGTTTGGTCCAACGATTCCTGTTAATCCCTCTTCTATAAGGAAGTTAGTTTTTTCAGCAAAAGATTTAAATCCATTAAGTTGGATTTTTTTAAACTCCATTCACTAACTTATATCAGTTTTTCTAATGTTTTTTTTAAATTTTTATARTTAAGCGGTTTATCAAACTTTTTATCATTAATTATTAAGGTCGGRGTGGCTTTTATACTGAACTTTTTCATACCACTGATTCGATCATTTAAAACATGATCTTCAATTTCTTTGTTGTTKATGCATTTATCAAAATCAATACCAAAATTTTTTGAATTAATGAGTTTTTTTAAATTATTATTAATATCTTCAATTGTATTTCCTTTCACCCATTCTTTTTGGCTTTCGTAAAGAAAATGCAAGATATATGATTTTCCATCATTTTGACAATGTGCAACTTTTGATGCATTGAAAGCAGCTAAATCTAATGGAAAATTTCTAAATTCAATTTTTACTAATCCTTTATCAATAAAATCTTTTTTTAAATCCGGGTAAACATTTTTATGAAAATCTGCACAGTGACTACATGTTAAAGATTCATAAACTATTAAAGTTATCTTAGCGTCTATATCGCCTTCATATATTACATTTATTTTTGTCTCAGCTTWTAACAAACCAAAGTTAAAGATCAAAATTGATAATGCAAAAAAAAAACTTTTCATTTTTTTTTTAAATAGTTTGCTTAGTTCGATTAATGAATTTTTTACTTTATCATTTTTAATTCTGGAAATTTTTTCAATGTATTCACTTTCTGCAACATCTTTATTATAATTTTCTTTAAATTTTTCTTGTTCCCCTTCAAAAGTAATTAATTTTATTTTTTCAACCACGTTATAACCAAAAAAAGTATTCATTTTATCWAWTATTWRTTTTTTWGARTACTCCAKRTCYACYTCRTGRCCTCTTTTMACCATWATAWKYAAACAACTWNCSYCTMANTYKATTWGAATTTTTAAATGATTTTGGGTAACAAACTTTAAATAATTTATCTCCCATTATATACCTCCAATTGTCCAAAGTTTCTGAGTATATATGACCTTTTTTAATAATGATTTTTTTTATATCTTTAGGCAAAGTATCTTTAAAAGATCTTAGTCCTTGAATGGTTTTAGTTCTCTGCTTAGTATTATATTTAAATTCCATATGAGAAACCAAAACATACCAAAAAAAATTCTACATTGGTACGATAATAATAAGAGAGTATTGCCTTGGAGAARGCAWGTTTCTAAAAAAMAAACAGAGTATTTTACTTTAGTAAGTGAATTTATGCTTCAACAGACACAAGTAAAAACTGTGATTCCTTATTTTAATAATTTTATTAATAAAATTCCAAATTTAAAAAAATTGGCGAATGTCAAAGAAACAAGATTAATGAAATGCTGGGAGGGACTTGGTTATTATTCAAGAGCAAGAAATCTAAAAAAAACTGCAAAAAAAATCATTTCAGAATTTAATAATAATTTACCAAGCACTATTGAAGAACTCAAAACTCTGCCTGGAATAGGYGATTATACATCTAGAGCTATCATGGCCATCGTATTTAATAAACCAATTATTCCTTTAGATGGCAATGTTGAAAGAATATTAAAAAGAGTATTTTACTTAAAAAATGAAAAAGAAATTAGCAAAGAAAGCTTAATTAAAAAAAAATTTTTTTTTGGAAAATCAAATAGATCAAGTGATTATGCTCAAGCTCTTATGGAAATTGGAGCTTTAATTTGTAAACCTGCAAATCCATTATGTTTTGAATGCCCAATTTCAAAAAATTGTAGATCATTTAAAAAAAATGATTTTGAAATAACATCAAAAAATAAATTCAACAAAATAAAATATTTTGAAGCAAATATTTATCAAAATCAAAATAAATACTTACTAATTAAAAACAGTAAATTTAAATTTTTAAATAACTTATTAATTTTTCCTATGAAGGAAGTTGAAAAAAATAAATTTAATACTTCTTTAAACAAAAAAATTAATATTAAAATGTCAAATATGGATATGAAAATTATTTTAAATAAAAAAAATAAATTGATTAAAATTAAAAACAGTTACTTAGTAGACAAAAAAAATATTAAAGATCTAATTTTGCCATCTTTTACAAAAAAAATTTTTAATTCTGTTTCAAACTATTTATGAAAAAAATAGCCATCATTGGAGCTGGTATCTCAGGATTGTTTTTTGCAAATTTATTAAAAAATAATTCAGATTATGAATTTACTATTTTTGAAAAAAGAACAACACTTGATATAGAAGATGGCTATGGCATTCAGCTTTCAGTAAATAGCATAAAATTACTTAATCAGATTGGTTTTAAAAATATAAACCAAAATGAAATTTACAATCCTAAAAAAATTAATTTTATTAATGCAAAAAATAACCAAAAAATTTGTGATTTAGATATATCAAAGCTTAATTACGATGATAATAAATATACAACTCTTAAAAGATCYGNTTTWYTGYAWTTTTTAATAAACAATATTTCTAAGAACAAAATCAGACTAAATGCCGAATTAAAAAATTTAAATTATGAAAACAAATTAACTTTGTCCTTTAGTGACAATTCTACCGAAGAATTTGATTACTTAATTGTTTCTGATGGTGTTTTTTCTAAGACAAAATCAATAATATTGAACAAAAATATTAAACCTGAATACTTTAAATCGATAGCCGTGAGAGGAAATCTCAATGATTATCCTAATGAAGATATTTCATTATATCTTGGATCTAATTTTCATTTTGTAATTTATCCTGTTAACCAAAACAAAGAATTTAATTTTATTTCAATAATTAGAAAACAACTATCTAATCAACAATTATCAGACGAAAATCTTTATACTGAAGAGAATTTTTTAAATTCTATAACCCAAGAATTATATAAAAAAACCTCAATAGAATTAGAAGGTAAATTAAAGAATATAAAATCTTTTCCAATTTATATAAGTAAAAAAATGGAGATTTCAAACAACAAAAATATTTTTTTTATAGGAGATGCTTTATTTGCACTACCACCATCTTTTGCACAAGGAGCTTCCCAATCAATTGAATCTTCAAAAGAATTATTTGATCAAATTGAAAATAACAAAGATGATTATTATGAAAAAAGAATAAAGAAATTAAACTCTGTAAATTGGCGATCTAAATTGAACTATTTTTCCTTTCATTTATCAAACCCAATAGTTGCATCATTTAGAAATTCTATTTTAAAAGTATTAGTCAAAAATAATAAATTTTTAGATAATTATTTGGGTAGAATTTATAGAAATTAGTTATTAGTTCTTAACCTTTGTCTCAATTCATCTATTGGTTTAAGTGTATTTCCTGATTTATAGTACCAGTATGTCCATCCATTACAACTTTCTGCACCGAGTATTTTTGCAGCAACTTTATGAATTGATCCTTCTGCTTCCTGGTATTTTATACTTCCATCGACCATGATTTTTGCATTTATTTTTTTCTTTTTATCATAGATTTCAGTTCCAGGTTTTATAACGCCGATTTCAACCAGAGATCCAAAAGGAATTCTAGTTTTAGATCTGTTATTTTGCAAAGTATCTAAATAATTATCTTCAATAAGTTTTGTATTTTTTAATCTTTTAGTAGCTGCTTCAAAATATTTTTTGTTTTTTTCAATTCCATAAAAAGTTCTTCCAAGTTTTTTTGCGACCACTGCAGTTGTGCCCGAGCCTAAAAATGGATCTAAAATTAAATCATTTTTATTTGATGAAGCTAGYAATATCCTATGCAGCAAAGACTCCGGTTTTTGTGTAGAGTGAACTTTTTTTCCATTTTCTTTAAGTCTTTCTTTTCCATTACAAATAGGCAAATTCCATGTAGATCTCATTTGAAGATCRTCATTTAGACACTTAAGAGATTGATAATTAAAAGTATATTTTGAATTTTTATTCTTTGAAGCCCAAATTAAAGTTTCATGGGCATTTGTAAATCTAGTGCCTCTAAAATTTGGCATAGGATTATTTTTATTCCAAATAACGTCATTTAATATCCAAAATCCTAAATCTTGAATTTTTGCTCCAACTCTAAAGATATTATGGTAGCTCCCAATAACCCAAATGCTTCCATTTTTTTTTAATACTCGTTTACATTCTCTTAGCCAGTTTACTGTAAAGTCATCATAAATTTTAAAACTTTCAAATTGATCCCAATCATCATTAACCGCATTAACTCTGGATCTATCAGGTCGAGTTAGTTGATTTCTTAGTTGAAGGTTGTAGGGCGGATCTGCAAAAATTAAATCAATACTTTCATCGGGAATTTTTTTTAACTCCTTTAAGCTGTCGCTGTTAATTATTTTATTTTTTAAATTAGAGTTAATCATTTTTAAAAAACAATTAGACTCCAGCTCAGAGTCTCCGTCAACCTATGATTGAACTAATTTAAGTTCTCTTGTGCCGATTATAATTTCAGACTCAATATATTGTGGACTGGTTTGAATGTTTTTCTATGATGTTTTGTTATTCCAAATTTTTTAATTGCTTTGATATGATCTTGAGTGCCATACCCAGAGTTTTTATCCCAAAGATAATTTTGAAACTTTTTCGACATTTTAGTTAACAACCGGTCCCTAGAAACTTTTGCGATAATTGAAGCAGCTGAAATTTCAGGAATTTTTTGATCTCCTTTAATTACATTTTTTAATTTGTAGTTATCAATATATGGCAACTTATTTCCGTCAATGAGGACTATTTGCGGTTTTTTTTTAAGTTTTTTAATTGCTCTTTTCATAGCAAGGAGACTTGCATTTAAAATATTATTTTTTTCTATTTCTTTTAATGAAGCTGATCCGATTGCCCATATAGAATTTTTTTTTATATAGCTTTCTAAAATTTCTCTATTTTTTTTTGATATTTTTTTTGAATCCTTTAGTTTTTTTTTATTGATTTTTTCATTTAAAATCACAGCAGCAGCATAAACAGGACCTATTAAGCTTCCTCTTCCAACTTCATCGACTCCTGCAATAATTTTTTTCATAGTTAAATTTTTAAACCTAGTTCATCAATTTTTTTTCTTATTTCTTTYAAATCTGACCATGAATATTTCTTTTGATCTGGCTGTCTTAATAAATATGCAGGATGAAAAGTTATCATTGTTAAGTATGTTTTTTGGTTAACTATTACTTCTTTCCAAGCACCTCTTTCTTTTGAAATTCTTATTTTAGATCCAAACAATGCTTCCATTGCTGAGCTTCCCATTAATATTAATATTTTTGGATCAATTATTGTAATATGTTCTCTTAGATAATTAGAATATCTTGTAATTTCTGCTGGCTCTGGTTTTCTATTATTTGGTGGTCTGTAATTAACGACATTGGTAATATAAACTTTATTTCTATCAATATTGATTGCCATTAACATTTTATTTAATAGCATTCCTGCGTCTCCAACAAATGGTTTTCCAAGCTCATCTTCTTTTTGTCCAGGACCTTCGCCCACAATCATCAATTGGCTTTCAGAAGTTCCATCACTAAATACTAATTGAGTTGCATGATTTTTAAGTTCACAATTGTCTATATTTGATATTTTTTCTTTTAAATTTTCTAATAATTTTGMTTTATTCTCTACTTTTGGTTTAGTTTTAATTCTATTTATTGGCTTATTATTAAAAACATATTCAATATCGTAGGAATTAATTAATTCAGAGTTTAATATGTCATTTTGATTTTTGTCATCTAAGATCATAAAGTAATAATATGCGATTAAATTTATTAAAAATATTTTTTATTATAGTTACTCTTTTATATCAATCTACAGCATCTTCTAAGACAACGGATAATAATGAATTCAACCTCAAGTATTTATCAAGTTATCTTTCAGCGCTATTATCTTACGATAATCAAAATAACGATCTAGCCTTAAAATATTTTAATTCTTCAAAAAATTTATTGAATGAACATGATCAATTTTTAAAAAAGTATGTATTCTCCTTAGTTGCAGATGGACAGATATCTAAAGCTATCAAATACATTCAGTATTCAAAAAATAAAAATAATTCCAATTTTTTTGAAGTAAAACTTCTGCTTGTATTAGATAGTTTAAATAAGAAAAATTTTGTAAAAACCTCGAAACTTCTTACTAATCTGAAAGCTTTTCAACAAAATGACACTTATGAATTCATCATTTATGAGACATTAAAAAGTTATAATAAATTATTTTTGGATGGAATAATTGAAAGTCCAAATCAAAATTTAGGTAAGATAAGTTTAATTACAACTGCATTTCAAAATTGTTATTTAAATTCAAATAAAACAAATTCACATTTTATTAATTTAATTAACTCAGCAGAAGGCGATTACTCAAGATATTTATTTTTTTATTTAACAAAGTTAATTGAAAATAAAGATTATGACTCAGCAATTCAAATTGCTTCGACTATCGATCCTTTAACAAGTGATTTATTAATTGCACAAACAAAAAAATGGATAGATCAATCAAACTTTAAAAAATTTAAAAAACATTTCTCTTGTAAGCAGGAGACAGATATTTTGGCTGAATTTTTCTTTCTAATTTCAAACTTATATTCCTCTCAGGGCGAATATAAAAAATCAAATTTTTTTTTGAATATTTCAAATTATTTAAATCCTAAATTCTATTTTAATTTATCATTATTAGCAGAAAATTATTTTGTTAATAGTAATTTTGATTTAGCAAAAAAAGTTCTAGAAAAATTTGATGAAGAAGATGAAATATATAATTGGTATAAAATAAAAAAAAAAGCTCAAATAATAGCCAAACAAAAAAATAAAAATCTATCTCTAAAATTTGTAGAAAAAAAACTTCTAGAGTTCAAAAATCCATCGACCAGAATTATTTTTGATATGGCAAATATGTATAAAAACTATAAAAAATATGAAAAAGCAATTGAGTATTATTCAATTGTGTTATCCCAAATAGAAGAAAATTCTGAGGCTTATGCAGACATTCTTTACAGAAGAGGAGGTAGCTATGAAAGACTTGGACAATATCAAAAATCGGACTCAGATTTATTACTATCTTTAGAAATYATTCCCGAAGATCCATATGTGATAAACTATCTCGCTTACAGCTGGCTTGAGAGARATTATAAAATTCAAGAAGCTATTCAAATGCTTGAAAGAGCATATGAACAAAAAAAAAGTGATCCATATATAATTGATTCAATTGGTTGGGGTTACTATCTAAATGGAGATTATGCAAAAGCTGAAAAATATTTAAAACWAGCGATACAATTGATGCCGAATGATCCTATAGTAAATGATCATTATGGAGATATTCTCTGGAAATTAGATAGAAAATTACAAGCCAGATATTTTTGGGAAAGTGTTCTAAATTTTAAAACAACAGAAGATGATATGAAAAAAARTATACTTAAAAAGTTGCTCAAAGGCCCTAAAGAAACTTAATTAATGTCAATTTCTAAAATAAACTCATATGCAAAAATTAATTTATCTTTAGGTGTTTTRGGTAAATTAAAAAATAAACTTCACAGAATTGAAAGTYTAGTATCTTTTATCGATTTRCATGATGAAATATCAATTCAACAAATAAATAAAAAAAAACATAAAGTGTTTTTTTATGGYAGRTTTTCAAAAAATATTCCAAATAAAAATACTATTTCAAAGCTTTTAGAATTATTAGATAGACAGAATTTTTTAAAAAATAAGAAATATTTAATTAAAATTAAAAAAAATATTCCTTTAAAATCTGGAATGGGAGGAGGTTCCATGAATGCTTCTTCTGTACTTAGATATTTTATTAATAAAAATAAACTCCTTTTAAATACTTCTCAAATTTCACAAATGGCAAATAAAATAGGTTCTGATGTTATGCTCGGTATAGAAAAAAAAAATTTAATATTACAAGGAAATAGAAAACTATTTAGATCTAATAAAAAAATTGGACTTTATACAATAATTATCAAGCCAAATTTTGGATATTCAACTGAAAAAATTTATAAAAATATCAAGTCATTTTCAAAACCAGCTCTTAATAAAAACAAAAATAAATTATTTAGTGTTAGTAACATTATCAGTTTAAAAAATGATTTAGAAAAAGTTGCTTTTAAAAAATATCCATTTCTTGCAAATATTAAACAAAATATGTTAAATTTACCTAAGGTTAAATTCGTTCGAATGACTGGGTCTGGTTCAAGTTTATTAGCATATTTTAATTCAAAAAAAGCCTCATTAAATGCGGCTAAATTATTAAAAAAAAAATATAAAAACTATTGGTGTATTTTATCTAAAACTATATAAAGCTTTTTTTTTGTGTTATACGAAATTAATTTTGGGGCGTCGCCAAGTGGTAAGGCAGCGGTTTTTGGTGCCGCCATTCCTAGGTTCGAATCCTAGCGCCCCAGCCATATATGATAGGTTTAATAAATAAATTTTTTAGTAAAGATGAAAACTTAAGTTTGTTTTATCCAGTATTTCAAAGATTAAAAAAAAATACTGAAGTAGAAAAAATATTTAAATCAATTTCAGAATTTTCAGAAAAAAGTGAAGTTCGATATGTTGGAGGATGTGTAAGAAAAATTATCAATCAAGAGGAAGTGGACGATATTGACCTTGCAACAAATATTGAGCCAACAAAGGTTATTGAAATACTAAAAAAAGATAATATTGAATTTCATGAAATAGGTGTTGAACATGGAACTATTACTGCACGAATTAATAGACAAAAATTTGAAATTACAACTTTAAGAGAAGATATTTCAACTGACGGTAGGCATGCAAAAGTAAAGTTTTCAGATAATTGGCATCAAGATGCCTCTAGAAGAGATTTCACATTTAACTCAATTTATGCAGATCTGAATGGAAATTTATTTGACCCATTTAATGGTAAAAAAGATTTAGAAATTGGAGAAGTTAAATTTATTGGAGAAGCAGATAAAAGAATAAAAGAAGATTACCTAAGAATACTAAGATATGTTAGATTTTTTCTAAATTATAGTAAAATCAAACACAATAGCGAAATTAAAAAAACTATAAGACAGAATATAAACGGATTATCCAAAATATCATCAGATAGATTGCTTGATGAACTACGAAAGCTAGTACTTTCAAATGGTTTTTTAAAACTACCCAAGGATTCTTTTTGTTTAGAAATTATAACTCTTATATTTCCACAGCTAAAAAATATTAGTTTGTTTAAAAATCTAAATGAATACACAAAAAATAATATTACATCTCAGGATTTTATTTTTTTGATTTCTTTAATGATAATTGATGAAACAGATAATAGTGAGTATTTTTTGTATAAATTTAATATTTCAAATGAAGATAAAAAAAGAATTAGATTATTGCAAAACGTGTTCTCAAAACTTGTAGATCGAAAAACATTTTCTGAAAAAAATTTGTGGAAGATGCTATATTATAATAATAAAAATCATTTAAATGATTTAATTAATTTTCAAATATATAGATCTAAAAAAATAGATAAAAAACTGTTAAAATTAAAGGAATTTTTCAGTCATCAATTGCCTCCAAAATTTAATGTAAAAGCAAAATTTTTGATGGAGAAATTTAATTTGAAGGAAGGTAAAGAGCTTGGACAAAAAATTAAAGAAATAGAAATAGCTTGGATCAATAACTCTTTTAAAATCACAGATAAACAAGTTGAAAAAATAATTAATGGTTAAGTAAATTTAACTTAGCTTATTTCAATTTCAACATATTTAACATCAACTATTTTGAAATTTTTTACGCCTGAAGGAGTCATAATTTCGACCTGGTCTTTTTTATTTTTTCCAATTAAACCTTTTCCAATAGGTGATTTATAGTAAATTAATTTTTGCTTTAAATCAGCTTCTGCTTTACCAACAATGTGGTAGTAGATTTCTTCACTAGTATCTAAATTTTGCAAGTATACTGTTGAACCAAAAATTACTTTYCCATCATTATTGATTTTAGTAATATCAATCACATTTGCTCTTGCAATCATATCTTCAATTTCTTGAATCCTTCCTTCGTTAAGAGATTGTTGTTCCTTAGCCGCATGATATTCGGCATTTTCTTTTAAATCTCCATGTGATCTTGCTTCGGCAATAGCCTCAATTATTTTTGGACGTTTTTTTTCTTTCAATAAAATTAATTCTTTTTTTAATTTTTCTAAACCTTTTATAGTTATAGGTTCTTTTTCCATAATTTTATTTCCATTTAGCGGTCGGCGGAAGTGACATTAAAATTGCTTCCACATTTCCATCTGTTTGTAACCCAAATTTTGTTCCTCTATCATAGAGTAAATTAAATTCAACATAYCTACCTCGTTTTTCATATTGAATTTCTTTATCTTTCTTTGACCATTTTTTTTTACTTTTTTTTTCAATAATTTCTTGAAAAATTTTTTTAAAAGTTATGCCAACATCTTTTATAAACGAAAAGTCCTTTTGCCAATTATCTTTTTTATAATCAAAAAATATTCCTCCAATTCCCCTAGGTTCTTTTCTGTGTGGTAAATAAAAATATTCATCACACCATTTTTTGTATTTTTTATAGAAATTTTTATTGTGTCTATCACAACATTTTTTCACTTCATTGTGGTACCAATTCTTTAATCTAGTATCTTTAATACTTGGAGTTATATCCATTCCTCCACCAAACCATCCATGAGAAGTATAAATATATCTTGTATTAAAATGCATTGCTGGAACATGTGGATTTTTCGTATGCATTACTATTGATATTCCAGATGCCCAGAAACTTGGATTTAAATTAGTTCCAGGAATTTTGTTCCTAAATTCTTTAGAAAACTTTCCATAAACTTCAGAAAAGTTTACACCAACTTTTTCAAATATTTTTCCTTCCTTTAAAACTCTATATTCTCCGCCACCTTCATTTTTTTTGTTTCGTTTCCATTCAGTTACAATAAACTTTTTTCCCCCTTCTAATTCTTCAATGCCTCGACAGATCATGTCTTGCAAAATTTTAAACCAATTTTTTGCTAGTTTTTTTTTCATTTCAGCGTTCATTTAAATCTCATTTATTTGTCTCAAATTTTCTGCAAGTACAATGGCTACTGATGTTGATATATTAAGCGATCTTTTATTTTTAATCATTGGAATTTTTAATCTTTCATTTACAAGTTTATGTATATGTTCCGGTACTCCAGCACTCTCTCTTCCAAATAAAATTGTATCATTAGCACTATAATTGAAATCTGTGTAAGATTTTTTTGATTTGGTTGTTATTAAAATTACTCTATCATTTTTTTTTGAATCAAAGAATTCTTCTGAGTTTTTGTAAAACTGAATTTTATCTTCATCCATATAGTCCATCACAACCCTTTTAAATCTTTTGTCAGAAAATAAAAATCCACATGGCTCTATAATTTCTAAATATGCATCAAGGCAAGAACAAGTCCTTATAATTGAAGCTGTATTTTGAGGTATRTCAGGTTCATATAATGCTATTTTAGGGCGTATATTACTTCTATCATGTGTCATTCTTGCCATAGAAAAAAAACTTATTTATTAATATTAAATCATATACTGAAGCATAAAAAATAAATTAAATTATCTATGTCTGATCAAAAGAAAACAAAAAGAAGAGACTTTATTTTTACTGCATCATATACTTTAGGAGTAGTAGGGGTTGGAGCTGCGGTTTGGCCATTAATTGATCAAATGAATCCTGATGCTTCAGTAAAAGCACATTCAAGCACAGAAGTTAATATAAGCGAAGTACAGCCAGGTCAATCGATAACTGTATTGTGGAGAAGCAAACCTGTTTTTATTAAAAGAAGAACAGAGGAAGAAATAGCTAAAGCAAGACAGGTTGATCTTAAAGAATTAAAAGATCCAGAAAAAGATGAAGATAGAGCAAAAAATCCCGAGTGGTTGGTGATAGTGGGTATTTGTACTCATTTGGGGTGCGTTCCCTTAGGTAACAAAGGTGAATATGGYGGRTGGTTTTGTCCATGTCATGGTTCTCATTATGATACCTCTGGAAGAATTAGAAAGGGCCCTGCACCGACTAATTTAGAAGTRCCAAAATAYGAGTTTGTTGATARCAATACAATTAAAATCGGTTAATACGTATTTATGAGCGATCACGATTACACACCTAAATCAAAATTTGGAAAATGGTTTAATGATAGATTGCCTTTATTAACTCTTAGATCACACTTAACAGATTATCCAACTCCTAAAAATTTAAATTACTGGTGGACCTTTGGAGGCATATTAACTTTTTGTTTAATTGCTCAAATTATTACTGGGATTGTATTATCAATGCATTATATAGCCCACGCCGATCTAGCTTTTGCAAGTGTTGAGCACATAATGCGAAATGTAAATTATGGATGGTTAATAAGATATTTTCATGCAAACGGTTCATCGATGTTTTTTTTAGCAGTTTATATTCATATATTTAGATCTATGTATTATGGATCTCATAAGTCACCAAGAGAAGTTATATGGATTATAGGAATGATAATATATTTTATAATGATAATGACAGCATTTATGGGCTATGTTTTACCTTGGGGTCAAATGAGTTTTTGGGCAGCAACTGTAATTACTAACTTATTTAGCGCTGTGCCTTTAATAGGGGAGAGYATTACTAATTGGTTATGGGGAGGATTTGCTATAGGTAGCCCAACGTTAACAAGATTTTACGCATTGCATTATCTTTTTCCATTTTTAATTTTAGGTTTAGTAATTTTACATATTTGGGCTTTACATGTTCCAGGAAATAATAATCCAATAGGTATTGATGTCAAACAACCATCAAAAGACACGGTTCCTTTTCATCCTTATATAGTAATTAAAGACTTGTTTGCTTTATTAGTTTTTTTACTTTTGTTTGTTTTTATTGTTTTTTATTCACCTAATTTATTTGGCCACCCAGATAATTATATTGAAGCTAACCCACTCGTTACTCCAACTCATATTGTTCCTGAATGGTATTTATTACCTTTCTATGCAATCCTAAGATCAATACCTGATAAGCTTTTAGGAGTTGTTGCAATGCTTGCATCAATTTTTGTTTTGGTAATATTGCCTTGGTTAGATACTTCTAAAGTTAGATCTGCAATTTTTAGACCTTTATATAAACAATTTTTTTGGTTTTTAATAGCCGATGTAATTATATTGGGTTATATGGGTGCATTGCCACCCGAGGGCACATATTTATTAGTAGCAAGAGTTGCAACAGGTTACTATTTTGTTCATTTTTTAATAATACTTCCAGTTTTAGGGTATAAGGAAAAAACTCTTGATGTTCCTTTAAGCATTACCGAACCAGTTCTTGAAGGTTCTACAAATCAATCTTTAGGTGAAAGAGCAAACCAATAAATATGAAAAATATCTTAAAGTTTATTTTTTTTGTAACTGTTTTGACAACTACTGGTTTTGGTTCAATTGCATCAGAACAATCACAGAAACTTTTAAATCCAGGATGGAGCTTTAAAGGTTTTTTTGGAAAATTTGATAGATCGTCATTGCAAAGAGGTTATCAAGTTTACACAGAGGTTTGTGCGGCTTGCCATTCAATGAAATATTTGAGTTATAGAAATTTAGCTCAGCAAGGTGGTCCGGAATTCTCTGAAGATCAAGCTAAAATTATTGCTTCACAGTTTGAGGTTATAGATGGTCCAAACAGCGAAGGAGATATGTTCACAAGACCTGCAAGACTTTCAGATAATTTTGTAGGACCATATGCTAATGATGAAGCCGCCAAGTCTGCTAATGGCGGAGCATATCCACCAGATATGTCTGTTTTAGTAAAAGCAAGAAAAGGTGGAGCTAGTTATATTTATTCAATTTTGCTTGGCTATGATGACCCACCACCAGATGTTAGCTTAGAAGATGGTGTTTATTACAACACTTATAGGAGCGAAAATAAAATAAAAATGCCAAAACCTTTATCAGAGAATTTAGTTCAATATAGTGATGGAACTCAGGCTACAGAGGAGCAAATGGCAAAAGATGTTTCAACTTTTTTAGCATGGGCAGCTGAGCCGAATTTAGAACAAAGACATAAAATGGGTTTTAGAGCTGTACTCTATTTAATTATAATCACTATTTTAGTTTACTTTAGTATGAAAAAGATTTGGTCACGTATTGAAACGGATGTTTAAAACATCACCATCTTTTACAATATAATCTTTTCCTTCTAGGCGCATTTTCCCGCTAGTTTTGGAATTTGCCCAACCATTATTTTGGGCAAAATCATAGTAGGAAACTGTTTCGGACCTTATAAATCCTTTTTCAAAATCAGTATGTATAATGCCAGCAGCTTTTAATGCTGTACAATTTTTAGGAATTGTCCAAGCTCTAGATTCTTCAGGTCCAGAAGTAAAAAAAGTTTCAAGCTGSAGAAGATCATATCCTTTTTTTATTAGAATGTTTAATCCTGTTTCTTTTAAATTTATCATTTTCATATAATTTTTTTTTTCATCAGCTTTAAGGTGATTAATTTGATTCTCAATYTCAGCTGATATTATAATTGTATATTTTTCACCATATTTCTTTATAAAGTTTTTAGTGTAGTTATTTCCATTTCTAATACTTTTTTCATCAACATTACATACATATAGCTTAGGTTTTATGGACAAAAGACCAGTCTGATTAATTTCTCTATTACTAAAATTATTTTCCAAAATTTCCATATTTTTATCTTCATTAATACAATTTAAWGYTWTYKSWARAWWWTTKAAKTRTKMMWYWKWAATAWYYTTCTNWWWYTTYTTTSTYWRTWMTWWYTYKGRTWKMYWYKAAATCTNNNAGTTTCATTTCTGTTTCAATAATTTCTAGATCTCTAACCGGATCAACATTTGAATTAACATTTTGAATATTATCAGAGTCAAARCATCTAATCATRTGAATTATTGCATCTACTTCTCTAATATGAGATAAAAATTTATTACCCAACCCTTCGCCTTTTGAAGMTCCTTTTACTAAMCCYGCTATATCKACAAATGATATTGTTGTGTTTATTTTTTTTTTTGAATTAGATATTGRARYYAATYYRTCTAAYCTTYYATCAGGAACARGAACTATTCCAATATTAGGATCAATAGTRCAAAAAGGAAAATTTTCGGCTTGTGCTTTGTTTGAATTTGTTAATGCGTTAAATAATGTAGATTTACCGACATTGGGYAATCCTACGATACCACACTTAAATCCCATTTACTTATTGTTTACCGTGCTTGAAAATAGATCTAATTTTTTATCTATTAATATAGATATTGAATCAAWAATATTTTTTGTAATTTTTTCTAAATRTTTTTCTTCTTCTTCATTAAAATTGTTTAAAACATATTCCGATGCAGAAGTTTTTGAATCCGGTTTACCTATTCCAATTCTGACTCTTGAATAGTCTTTTCCTATAAATTTATCTATGGATGTAATTCCGTTATGACCCGCACTAGATCCACCAAATTTTGCTTTGATATTTCCAAAATCTATATCTATGTCATCATGAAAAACAATCACATCTTCAGCATCTATTTTAAAATATTCTATTAACTCTCGAATACATATTCCTGAGCTATTCATAAATGTAAGAGGTTTAATTGCATAAACTTTTTTGTTTGAAATATTTCCTGTGGTCAATAAACCTTTAAATTTTGGTTTTTGTTTTGAAAGACCAAAATTTTKGTTAATTGCATCAATAATTTTGAAGCCGATATTATGTCTGTTATTTTGGCTATCAAGAGTTGGGTTACCTAAACCTACTAAAAGAATCATATATAAAATTTAAAATTTGAAAATATTCACTTAAAATAATTTATTTTTTTTCTGGAGGAGTTTTTTCTTCTTTTTTCTGATCCTCTTTAGATTTGTCACCAGCTTTATCACCTTCAGCAGCTTTCTCTTCAGATTTTTCCGTAGCTGTCGCTTCAGTTCCTTCTGTGCCCTCAGCAYCTTCTGCAGCTTCAGCAGRTTCGYCCTCYGCAGGTTTTTCTGGYTCTTTAAATAYCGTAGGTGCAGCAACASYTGCTATAACGAAATCTCTACCTTGTATAGTTTGTTTAACATTTTCAGGTAAATTTATAGATGAAATTTTAATGCTAGCTCCAATTTCCAAACCTTCAAGGTCCACGATKAGTTCAGTTGGAATATTTTCRGTTGGGCACTTCAGCTCCACTTTTCTTCTTACAATGTTCAATACTCCACCTCTTTTTAATCCAGGACATGTTTCATTATTAATAAATTTAACAGGTATTTCTAAGATAATTTTTGCACCCTTAACAATTCTTAAAAAATCGATATGGATAGGATCATCACTAATGGGGTCGAAAGCYACATCTCTAGGCAAAACATTCATTGATTTTCCATCTATTTTCAAACTGATTATGTTTGATAAAAAATTTTCTTGGTCTATTAATGTTTTAACTTTTTTTGTTGAAAGAGAAATTGTTTGATTTTCTTCTGTTCCTCCATAAATTATACCAGGAACCTCGCCTTTTTGTCGAAGTGCACGAACTTGTCCTTTTGTATTTGTATTTCTTGCTGTTGCTTCTATAGAGCTCATAACGTGACGGTTTTTAACTTAAGAAAGTAAATTTTACAAGAAAATTATTTGAACAAATCAGAAACCGAAGTTGAATTTGATATACGTTTAATAGCCTCACCAATTAAATTTGATATTGTTAATACATGAATATTTCTAGCTTTTTTAACTTTATCTTCGTTATCAATCGTGTCAGTTAAAACTAAATTTTTTATATGAGATTTTTTGATTTTTTCAATTGCTTCACCACTTAAAACTCCATGTGTTACATAAACATGTACTTCTTTTGCTCCACGTTCCTTTAAGGCTTTCGCRGCATTAACTATTGTTCCTCCAGAATCAATAATATCATCTACAATTAAGCATGTTTTTCCTTTTACATTTCCAATAACATTCATTACTTGCGATTTTCCTGGAGCAGGTCTTCTTTTGTCTATAATTGCAAGGCCAACATCTAAAATTTTACCAAGTGCTCTAGCTCTCTCTACTCCACCAACATCTGGAGCAACACAAATTAAATTATTCTTTTTTAAATTTTTTTTTATATGTCTTGAAAAGATTGGTGTTGAAAAAAGGTTATCAACTGGAATATCAAAAAAACCTTGAATTTGTCCTGAATGAAGGTCAACAGTTACAATTCTATCAGCTCCAGCTTTAGTTATTAAATTTGATACTAATTTTGCAGAAATAGATGTTCTTGGCACAACTTTTCTGTCTTGCCTTGCATAGCCAAAATATGGAATTACTGCTGTAATATTCTTAGCAGAAGATCTCTTCAAAGCATCGATGCAAAGAAGCAATTCCATTAAATTATCATTCGCTGGATATGAAACAGATTGAATTATAAAAATACTATTGCCTCTAATATTTTCATTTATTTCTATATAAATTTCTCCATCGGCAAACTTTCTTATACTCGAATTGACAAGTTTATTTTTCAAGTATTTTGAAATTTTTTTACTTAAATTTTYATTACTATTGCCTGTAAGAAGTTTCATTTATGAAGACCCTATTTAATCATAATTAATGATATATTTCTACCATAATCATTATTTTTATTATTTAAAGATCTTCTTGAACTAA
>NVSV01000005.1:0-24728 GCA_002732835.1 Candidatus Pelagibacter sp. | reverse complement strand
TTTTAATTTTTTTCTTTCTTCTAACTATTATTTTTTTGATTTTAATCTTCTTTTTAAGTAATTTTTTTTTAATTTTGGATGTTTTTTTTACTATTTTATTTTTTCTTTTTTTTATATTTTTTTTCTTTTTTCTCATAAAGTTACTAATTACGATTTACCAAGAATTGCCTAATAAATATAGTYTCTTGTAATAGGTATCGAATTTATTTTTTTTGTAAGCTGAAATTGAAATACAACGTGATCACCCCATTTAAATGCCATCTCACATCCTGTTAAATAAAATTCCCACATTCTAAAAAAATTCTCGCCAGACATTTCTACAATCTTATCCTTTTTACTTAAAAACCTTTCTTTCCAATGCCTTAATGTATGAGAGTAATGCAATCTTAAAATCTCTAAATCTGAAATAGCTAGACCAGATTTTTCAATTGGATYAGCTAATTCACTTAAACTTGGTGTATATCCTCCAGGGAAGATATATTTTGTAATCCAAGGTTGCGGATCTCTTGGAGGATTTACAGAACCTATGGTATGTATTAAGGCAACTCCATCATCACTAAGTAGATTCGACACTTGTTCAAAATATTTTTTATAGAACTTTCTTCCTACATGTTCAAACATACCAACACTAACGATTTTATCAAACTTTTCAGTCAGCTGACGATAGTCTATAAGTCTGAATTCAACTTGATTTTCTAAGTTCATATCTTTTACTTTTTTCTTACTATATTCAAATTGATTTTCAGATAATGTTATGCCAACAACTTCGCATTGAGATTTTTTTGCTATTTCCAATGCAAGCGATCCCCAACCACTCCCTATATCCAAAACTCTCTGATTAGRTTTYAAATTAAGTTTTTTTATAATATGATMGATTTTGTTATTTTGAGCTGTTTCCAAAGAATCATTTTCATCTTTAAAATATGCACAAGAATATTGYCTCTGAGAATCTAAAAATAATTCATATAGATCATCTGAAATGTCATAATGGTGTGCTACATTTGATTTAGATTTTTTAACAAAATTAAAACTTGTTAAAAATCTATATGATCCCCTTAAGCTGTTTATAAGTTTATTAAATTTATTTATTTCAGACCTACCTTTATTTTTAAGGTAAATATTTAAAAAATCACTTAAAGTTCCATTTTCAATTTTAATTGAACCATCGGTATAAGCTTCGCCAAAATATAAATCTGGATAAAATAAAAGTTTATAATGYAATGCTTTRTCTAAAAGTTTAAGTATAATTGGATTTTCTTTTATTGGAATTCCAATTACACGTTTATTATTATTAGCATCAACTAATATAAATCCGTCCTCTTTAATTAATTTATTTAAAAATGATGCTAAATACATTTAAGCAGCCTTTAAATTTGTTATATTAAAATTTATTTTTTTTAGTTCCTCAAATAATCTTTTCTGATCATTATTATTTAAAATACTTAAAGGTGGCAAAAGATTAATGTAAGATTTGTCTTTCTGAGCCATAAAGGAATGTATTGCTGATATTAAATTAAATTCTTCAAAAATTTTTCTTACTGAGCAAAGTTTTTTATTAAATTTTTGCTCTTTATTGTCATTAAAATCGTCATACACTTTCCTAGCTAATGAAGCAGTAACATTGCAGGTTGCTGTAATTATTCCAGAACAGCCCAATTCTAATCCTTTTAACAGTTTTTCTTCAGAACCTGGCAAAACTGAAAAATTATCAATTTTTAATTTTTCAAATAAATTATAAGAACTATCTTTTACACCAACTATTTGGTTTGGAAATCTCTTTACCAATTCTTCGATACAATTAATACTAAATTTATAACCGCATAGTTTTTCAAAGTTGTACAAAATGATTTCGCTTTCTGGTACCTGTTTTACTATTTTTGAAAAAAAAATAATTGCATCRCTATCACCATATTTATAATAAGCTGGTGGCATTATCAAAAATTTTTTAAAATTTAACGAAATTGCAATTTTCATTAAATTTATTGTTTCACTTAAAGAATTTAGTCCTGTTCCTATAATATATTTATCTTTATATTTGCTGGTTGATAGATAATTGATCATTCTTATTTTTTCACCTATTGGAATTAATTGAGCTTGTCCTGTGCTCCCGAAAACTGCAACACCATGACATCCTTGATCAATTAAGTTTTCAGCATGTTTGGTCGTTTTATCTACATTTAATGATAGATTTTCCTCTAAAACTGACACTGTAGCCGCATAAATGCCTTCAATTTTACTCATAAATAAAATTTATATAAWNAAAAAAATTTAGTAAAGATTATAAAACATTAAATGAAAATTTTAGCAGTACAAAATAGAATGGGTATTGGTGATATGGTAATTTTTTTGCCATTTATAGAAGCTATAGCAAGGAAATATGCATGCCCAGTTAGTTTGCTGGTTAAAGAAAACTCAAAGGCTTCAAAATTATTGAATAAAAATCCAAATATTAGCGAAATCATTATTCTAGACAGAGATAATAAAAGCATAAAAGGACGTCAYGACGGTATTGGAGGAGCTCTTAAACTAATAAATGATTTAAAAAAAYATAAATTTGATAAAGTATTTATTTTTAATTCATCATTAAGATTCAACTTAATTTCTAAATTAGCAAGAATTAAAGAGATATATCAATACCCTCTATTCGAAAAAAAAAATCAACATATTATTCAAGCTGCACAGACATTTTTAAAAAAAGAATTAAACATAGACGTTCCAAGTAATCCAATTATTTCTATTGATACAAATCWAATTGAACAAGCTAAATCGAAGTATGAAATTTTAAATAACCAATTAAATATTCTACTAGGTACTGGAGGTTCTGGAGAAACAAAAAGAATTCCATCTAAAATTTATATAAAATTTATGCAATTATGCTCAGAAAAATATGATTGTAGATTTTTTTTAGCAACTGGAACTAAAAATGAGGAGCAAGAAATTTTAAAAGAAATATTAAACTCTAAATTTCAAAGTAAATGTTTGGCGCTAGATCAATTAGATTTAATTGATATTCTGCCAATTATTAAAAATTGTAAAATTTCTGTTTGCAACGACTCAAGTTTCAGTCACTTGTCAGCAGCACTGGAAATACCAACCATTGTCTTAATGTCAGACACTCCTTTACTTTATGGAAGTTACAGTCCGAAAATGTATCCAATTATTCCAGACGGTGAAGAAACAGTTGAACATAATACTTTGGGCAAAGATAAAATTAATCCTTTAAAGATTTTTTATAAATTTCAAAAAATTCTTAACTAATTTAGACTTTTTAAAACTACTTCTTTAGCTTCATTGACTATTGCAGACAATCTTGCTGTTTCTGGTGAAACATCGGGGTGAATTTTCTTTTGAATTTTTGTGTGGGCTTTTTGAACATCTTGTTTTGTCACGCCTTTTTTTTTATCTAAATTTAAAATTTTATAYGCTTCATCTAAAGAWAGGCTTGAAGACTTACTATAATTTTGATTTTGATTGAAAGAAAATCTTCCTGAATTTCTCAGTGTTTGGATAAGTCTAAACAAGCCTATTAATTGGTACAATGTGAGTCCCTTTAATTTTATAACTCCTAAACTTAAAAGAATTAAAGGTAATGAAAGTAAAAATYTTCCCCCAAATGCAAAGACTATTGCCAAAATAATTGAGAAAATAAAAATAGCAATTCTTACAATTTTTGAAAGTCTTTTTGTTGATGAGCTGGCTATAAATTTTAGCAATAAATAAACAATTATAAAAATAATTAGTGAATAAAACATTATATTCATATATCTAAACCTTTTTATGAAAATACCACATCTAGAAAAAAAATCTGAACTAAAATCTTGTCACAATATAACATGGGAGGATAATTATAGCTGGATTCATCAATCAAACATTCTAGAAGTATTAAAAGATAGATCAAAACTTCTCCCAAAAGTTAAGAAATATTTAGAAGAGGAAAATGCGTATACARAATATCATCTAAAAGACACAAAAAATTTACAAAAAAAACTTTTTGATGAAATTAAAGGAAGAATTAAATTAGACGATGAATCACTTCCATATAAAGATAAAGAGTATRAATATTGGATAAAAACTACAACTAAAGGAAATTACTTTATAAAATTAAGAAAAAAGATTGGAACCAACAAAATTGAAGARATTTGGAATGGTGATAAAGAAAAAGAWAAACTAAATACTGAATACTTTGGAGTTGGTGATCTTGAGGTCAGTTGGAATGACAAATATTTAGGATATTCTTTAGATTTAAAAGGCTCCGAATACTACACAATTTATATCAGGGATATTTCATCAAATAAGTTAATTACTGATAAAATTGAGGAAACTTCAGGAAGTATAAGCTTTAGTTTGGATGATAAATATTTTTTTTACTCAAAACTAGATAAGCATCACAGACCAAGAAAAATACTAAGACATAAAATAGGTACCTCGGTAAAAGAAGATGAATTAATTTTCGAAGAAAAAAGTGAAGCTTTTACAGTGGGAATTGGGCTAAGTTCAGATGAAAAATATTTTTTTATTACAACTTCAGATCATAGTACTTCTGAACAATATTATTTTGAGGTAAATGAAGAAAAACCTCGGCCAAAATTAATAAAAAAAAGAAAAAGAGGAATTTTATACTCTGTTAATTCTTGGAATGGTTATTTTTATAACCATACAAATGACAACGCAGAAGATTTTAAAATTGATAAATGTAAAGATTTATYAATCCAAAATTGGGAAACWTATATTGAACCAAAGGATGAAATTTTAATTGGTGGATTAGTTTTTTTAAATGATTGGGTTTTAAGATCTGAAACTTCAAATGCTCTTGGAAAACTTTTTGTAAGAAATGCAAAAACAAATGTAGAAGAAGAATTAAATTTTGTTGATGAAAAAGTAATTGTTCCTTCAATCTCATTAATACAAAGAGATAAAAATACTGATCTTGTTCATTTAAGTTAYTCTTCTCCAAAAACTCAAGCTAGAACTTATTTATATAATTTAAAAACAAAAGAAAAAAAATTAGTTAAAGAGCAAAAAATACCTTCGGGTCATAATCCTGATGATTATATTGTGGAAAGACTTGAATGTGAATCATTCGATGGAAGAATGGTTCCAATTACAATCACTAGACACAAAAAAACTAAAGTGGATGGTTCAGCTAATTTGTTACTTTACGGATATGGCTCTTACGGAAATTCTATGTYTCCAAGTTTTTCTTCTACAAGATTAAGCTTAATTAATAGAMATATTATTTGGGTAACARCCCATATAAGAGGAGGAATGGAAAGAGGTATGAAGTGGTGGAAAGAAGGAAAAYTATTGAACAAGAAAAATACATTTGAAGATTACATAGCAGTTGCAAAGTTCTTAATTAAAGAAAAATATACCTCAAAAGGAAAAATAATTGGAATGGGTGTATCTGCTGGCGGTTTATTGATGGGAGCAGTAGTTAATCAAGCTTCAGAATTGTTTTTAGGAATTATTATGTCTGTACCATTTGTAGACTCACTTACTACTAATTTAGATCATTCCTTGCCCTTAACTGTTGGAGAATTTGATGAATTTGGTAATGCCAAAGAAAATAAGGAGCATTTTGATTATATTTATTCTTATGCCCCTTACCACAATATAAAAAAAATTGATTATCCTCATATTTTTATTACAACAAGTTTAAGTGATAATAGAGTTCTTTTCGATGAACCAGCAAARTTCACCGCAAAACTYAGAGATTAYAAAACTGACAATAATTTACTTTTATTAAAAACTGAAATGAATGCAGGACATGGAGGAAAATCTGGAAGAGATAACGTTATAGAGGAAGTATCTTTAGACTATGCTTTTGCATTAAAAATTTGCGATAAGATTTAATCCAATCTTATTGAAAATTAAATTTTCATACTTACATGTATATAGAAAGTTGCCTAATGGGACTTTCATATAAATAACCTTGCTAACAAAGGAGGATATTATGACAAGTAAGGATCTATCTATATTTAACTCACTAAGACCTTTTTCAGTTGGTTTTGACGATATGTTTGACCAATTTGAAAGTATGTTGARCAATGGAGGTTTGAGCATGCAATCAAATTATCCACCATACAACATAAGAAAAACTGGAAAGGACAAGTACTCTATCGAGGTTGCTCTTGCTGGTTTTAACAAGAAAGATGTTGAAGTTGAGTTTGAAGACAATTTACTAACTGTTAAAACAAAGCAGGTTAGTAAATCTGAAGATAAAGACAAAGAAGGTGAAATTATTCATAAGGGTATTTCTCAAAGACAATTTGCAAGATCATTTACAATTGCAGATGATGTAAAAGTAAGTGGTGCAGAGCTAAAAGATGRTCTTTTAACAATCRCTTGTGAAAAAATTGTGCCAGACTATAAAAAGAAAAAACTTATTGAAATTAAATAAGTATCAACCTTATTTGTGGGGACTTTGTCCCCACAAGTTTCTAAAATTATTTATTTTTTTGAATAATTAAATACATCCGCTTGAAGTGAATCCAACTATTGTGCCGCCTGTATTAATTTCAAACTTTCTCTCACAAGGAATTCCATATTTTTTTGTTTTATAAACTAAAGTTTCGTTTCCTATTTCGTTTATATAATCTTCTGTTGGAGAGCCTAATTCCATTTTTAATTCTGTAACTTGTTTTCCTATAAATTGACCAAATCTTTCATTTTCYTTTTCTGCWACTTCRTCTGATTTYTTYTTTATAGTYTSACARCCWGNAWATNNMATTAAWAARANNGAAMWTAGAATAATTATAATTTTTGTTTTCATTAACATACAGTAGCATCAAAATMTKTYATWWWTWTKMWYTTWWAAKTTNNRWWTAAAATAGNRKTWYAATGRMRTKTTTTKGSMYYRTRRRWWTATTYWYKAKAWTTTTTTTATTCGARTCTATAGAGTAYAACAAAAATTATCTATTATAGTATGACAAAAATTGGAGGTCTAATGTTAGATAACTACTTTAAATATAAAMAACATAAAACTGATTTTAAAACAGAAGTTGTTGCCGGTGTCTCAACTTTTTTGACAATGGCATATATAATGTTTYTAAATCCAGTTATATTATCTGACGGTGGCTTTGACTTTGGCGGTGTATTTACTGCYACAGCATGTGCGGCGGCACTTGCTTGTTTTATAGCCGCCTTTTACGCAAAAACCTGGCCTGTTGGACTAGCACCTGGAATGGGAATAAATGCATTTATTGCTTACACTGTATGTCTTGGAATGGACTATACTCCTGAAGAAGCTTTGGGAGCTGTATTAGTTGCCGGTGTAGTGTTCTTGATCGTTTCACTAACACCMATCAGAGCTTGGTTAATTAACTCAATTCCAAAAAGTTTAAAACTTGGTATTGGGGCTGGTATAGGATTATTCTTAGCACTCATTGGAYTCGAAATTATGGGGTTAACTGCAGACAATCCTGTAACTTTAGTTCAGCTTGGAGATCTTTCTARTCCGCTTCTATTATTGGGTGCTGGAGCTTTTATTTCTATGATTGTGATGGAGAAAAAAGGARTCAAAGGAAATATTATAATTGGAATTATTGCATTCAGTATAATAGCTTGGATCACAGGCTGGGGTMAATTTAATGGTGTGATTGGTGAAGTGCCATCAATGACTTACTTGTTCAAGTTTGATTTAGGTGCCGCTTTATCTGCATCAATGGTAACTGTGATATTTACATTATTTTTTATCGACTTTTTTGATACGGCTGGAACACTAACTAGTGTTGCAAATGTAGCTGGTAAAATTGGCAAAGATGGTAAAATTAAAGATATTGGTAAAGCWATGCTTTCTGACAGTGTATCGACTGTTGCTGGCGCAATGATGGGAACATCAACTGTAACAACTTATGTTGAATCTGCCGCAGGTGTTAAAGCTGGTGGTAGAACTGGAATGACATCATTAGTAATAGGTATTCTATTCTTATTATGTTTATTCTTCAGTCCATTAGCTACGAGTTTGCCAAAAGAAATAGATGGAGCTGCATTGGTTTATATTGCAACTCTATTTGTGAGAAATATCGTGGATATTGAATGGGATGATATTGCAGAATCTGGGCCAGCGGTACTTTGTATGATTGCAATGCCATTTACATATTCTATTTCACATGGAATAGCTTTGGCATYTATTTCTTACGCTGCAATTAAAATATTATCAGGTAAACTTGATATAAATCCTGCTATTTACGTTATTGCACTATTAAGTTTARTAAGCTTTGCGGTTGCTTAGCAAAACAATATAGTTATTTAAAAAAAGGCGGTCTTATTAGATCGCCTTTTTTATTTTTGATGTTTTTTTTTGATTTGTTCTATTCTTATTTCTTCGTAAATTTCGAAAGGTTGTACTATCCAAGGATTAGATTCTAATTTTACAGCACAATAATCTGCTTCAAAAGTTGATTTCTTTTTTTTCCAAAGTGTTGCTGTCTTAATATCTTCTATTGTATCTTTAATTGGCTTGTATTTTCTTAACCAATCTATGCTTTTAATAAAGGTAATTCCTGTATCAGATAAATCATCACATAAGAGAATTCTTCCTCCCATATTTGGAGCTATTGAACTCATCTCTCTTGMAAAAACAATGTTTCCTTGCTCATCCTCAACTCCTTTGCCACTATAAGACTCGACTGCTAAATATGCACATTTCAATTTGAATACCCTGCTCAATACATCAATCATGGGGGCGGCACCTCGCATAATGCCAATCAATATTGTAGGCTTGTATCTACTTTCATCTATTTGAATTGCTAACTTTTCTACCGTTGCATTATACTCTTCCCAGYTAACAATTAATTTTTCAGACATATATTTCTATAATATTAATTTTTAAAAATTAAAAGTAAAACTGCAAGAACAACTAAAGATAAAATTGAACTAATTAAAATATACAACCTGTGAATGTTTCTTCCTCTTAAATTAAAATAATGCCTTGCCGTGCCAGAAATTAATGCAACTAAACATAAAATTAACCAGTTATATTTGTGATAAACTATAAAACTGTAGTGACCTGAAAGCATAATAAATAATACCAAAAATGTAGAATAATTATTATGAATTGACCTTTGTTTAGCTACCAAAGACAAGCTGGCATCAAATTTTTCATTTTTTTTACTACTATTAATTATATTCATTTGATTTGGAATGATTGCCGTAAAAACATTTCCAAACATGTTTGTACCAATGATTAAACCAACACTTAGAAATGCAAATTTTGGACCAAATATTTTTGTTAAAATAAAAGAAACAATAATGAGCAAAATAAATATGATTGATATGAATAAAATATTATTATTAATAAATTTAGATTTGCATAAAAAATCATAAACAAACCAAGAAACAATAAGGGATAATAAAGATATCAGAATYGCATAAAGAGGTGATATTTGCAAAACTCTTTTATCAACCATTAAAACTCCAGAATTATAATAATAAATAATAACTAAAAGAAGYAYTCCTGTTATAAATGTTAAATAGCTTTGCCATTTAAAAATTACTAAACTATTAAGATATTGAAGAGGTGGAGACTTTTTTAACCTAGTTAATTTATAATAATATCCTGAGTGCATTAAATAACCTTCTCCATCAATATCTTCACTKGAGATATCTTTGTTRAGTTTATTGTCTAAATAATTAAATAAAAAACTGTTACCAACCCACAAAATAGCRAACAAAACATGTCCCCATCTTAGGACAAGCTCAAGCCATTTTAATGCATAAGGAACAAGTTCCATAATTAATATTTTATCTTATCAACTTTCTTATCCCAAATTTCGAAAGCCTTTAAACCTTCTGCTCTCATCATTTGAACCATTTGAATTTTTTTCTCCTCGTTGCTTTTTTGAAGTTCTGTGTAAATAATTGGATCTAAAAAATCAATTTTATGAGCATCATCTCTTGTGTTGGCATAATATACTTTGTTAATATGAGACCAATAAATTGCCGATAAACACATGGGACATGGTTCGCAGTTCGTATAAAGCTCATAYCCATTTAAATCAAATGTATTTAATTTTTTACAAGCCTGTCTAATAGCAGTTATTTCGCCATGAGCTGTTGGATCATTATTGACTGCTACTCTGTTCATTCCTTCAGAAATAATTTTATCACCTTTTRCAATTACTGAGCCAAATGGACCTCCCCCACTATTAATRCTCTCTATAGAAAGCTCAATTGCTTTTTGCATAAATTTATTTTTCATAATTTTTTCTTTATATCATTTATGCTTAATAAAATTGCTTCAGGAGTAGCTGGAGCATTAAGATTTGGTATAATTTTATAATTTCCTACTGAAGCAATTGCATCTTTAATWGCAAAAAARACTGACATTCCCAACATTAGTGGAGGCTCGCCAGTTGTTTTGGATTTATTTACAACGTTTTCTTTATTTATATTTTTAAAAATTTTTACATTAAATTTTTCTGGCATATCATTTACAGCAGGTATTTTATAAGTAGATGGTGAATGAGTAGTAAGCTCTCCATTTGATTTCCAGTTTACTTCTTCTATTGTTAACCATCCTGCGCCTTGTACAAAYCCTCCTTCAATTTGCCCTTTTTCAATTGCAGGATTAATTGCTCTACCATGGTCATGGAGTATATCTACACGTAAAATTTTGTTTTCACCAGTTAGAGTGTCAATTAAAACTTCAGAAACTGCTGCTCCATAACAAAAGTATAGAAATGGTCTGCCACTAAAAGTTTTATTATTAAAATGTATTTTTGGAGTTGAATAAAATCCTGAAGATGACAATGAAACCCTGTTAAGATATGCTTCTTTTATTAATGAACTAAATAAAAATGTCTTTCCTCTAAATTTAACCCTGCCGTTTTTATAAATAGCATTATCGCTTTTTAATTTATATTTGTGTTTTACGAACAATGCTAAGTTTTGTTTTATTTTACTCACTGCATTAATTGCAGCTGCTCCATTTAGATCAGTTGTTGAACTTGCTGCTGAAGCTGACGTATTTGGAACCTTGTCGGTACGAGTAGATGAAACTTTAATTTTATTAAAATTTAAACCTAGCTCATTAGCTACTAACTGTGCAATTTTTGTATAGGTTCCTTGGCCCATTTCAATTGCGCCTGTAGATACATSGACAGTACCATCGGCATAATAAATATGTACTAAAGCTCCTGCCTGATTAAGATGAGTTGTAGTAAATGAAATTCCAAATTTAACAGGAGTTATTGCAAGTCCTTTTTTCAAGTATTTGTTCTTTAAGTTAAATTTTTTTATATTTAATCTTMTATTTTTATAATTWKANWRRWKTAWTTMGNKWGCTNRAARATWWSAKKMWCWMYAWTANNNNGAATCCTMATGCCATAATGCGTGATATTTTTTTTATTTTTTTGATAAAAATTTATTTTTCTTATTTTTGCAGAATCTTTCTTTAAATACTTTGCAACATTATCAATAATATTTTCTATAATCATCATGCCTTGATTTCCACCAAATCCTCTGAATGCGGTGGAAGATGATGTGTTAGTTTTGCAGAGATAATTTTCAACTGATACATCTGAAAGATAATAAGCATTATCAATATGCAATAAAGCTCTAGAATTAATTGCACCAGATAAGTCAGGTGAGATTCCACATCTCGATAACAATTTTATTTTTACACCTTCTATAATTCCTTTGTCACTAAATCCTACTTCATAATCAGCATGAAAATCATGTCGTTTACCCGTTATTAACATATCATCGTCACGATCCATTCTAAGTTTAACAGGACGTTTTGTTTTTTTTGATAATAAAGTGCATATTGAGGCAAAAATAAAACTTTGAGTTTCTTTGCCACCAAAACCTCCTCCTATTCTTCTTACTTCAACATTTATGCTATTGTTTTTTTGATTAAGCATCTTGGCAATGATTTGCTGAGTTTCACTTGGATGTTGTGTGCTAGAATAAACTTTAAAATCATTGTCTTCTTGTGGAATAACAAATGCAATTTGGCCTTCTAGATAAAAATGTTCTTGACTTCCCAATGTAAAGGAATTTTTTAAATGATTTTTTGCCTTACTAATTTTTCTTAAAGGATTTCCTCTTTTGATTTTTCTTCCTTTTAAAACAAAAAGTTTTTTTCTTAATGCATCTTTCACATCAATAACTGGTTTTAAAGTTTTGTAAGTTATTTTAGCTTTTAGAACAGCTTTCCTTGCAAGTTCGGTTGATATTGCTGCTACAGCGAACAATGGTTGACCAAAATATTCAGCTTTTTTTGGAAAAATTGGGTCCCCATCATGCACAGCTCCAACATCATTTCGTCCAGGAATATCCTTAGAAGTTACTACTGAAACTACTCCTTCACTTTTCCATACTTCTTTTAAATCCAATTTACTAATGATTGCGTGAGCTTTTTTACTATATCCAATTGCACCATACAATGTACCTTCGGGCTCAACTATGTCATCTATGTAAGTAGCATATCCGCTAACATGTTTAGACCCACTTTCATGAGGTCTTGTTTGTTCAATGAAAGAACTTTCATTCATTTTAAGCGTTTATCCTTATTAATTTTTTTTGTTTAATTTCTAAAAAACATTTCTCCAATAAATTTTTTGCAACTTCCATACGGTATTTTTTGCTAGCTCTAGTATCAGTAATAGGCTTAAAATCTTTTTCTAATAATTTTTTTGCTTTATCAATTGTTTTATCTGATAAAAAAGAGTTTAGAAGTATTTTTTCACAGTTAAAAGCTCTCTTAGGAATGCTCGACATTCCACCGTAAGCAATTTTTATTTTTTTTATTTTATTATTATTGATTTCAATATTAAAAGAAGCACAAACAGATGAAATATCATCGTCAATTCTTTTCGAGATTTTATAAGCTTTGAAAATATTTTTTTTTAACAGTGGAATTCTTATTGAATGAATAAATTGTCCTTTTTTAAGTTTAGTTTTACGATAACCAATAAAAAAGCCATTTAATGGTAAAATTAGTGTTTTGCTTTTATCTTTAATCACAATTTGTGAATCAAGCGCTAATAACAACGGTAATGTATCGCCAATAGGACTTGCTGTTGCTATATTTCCTGCAATTGTACAGATATTTCTAATCTGAACTGATCCATATCTTTTTAATATTTGAGAAAAATCAGGAAAATATTTTTTTACAAAAGACTCAAAATTTATTAAAGGAGTTGTGGCTCCTACTTCGATGTAACTATTATTCTCTTTTATATAATTTAATTCATTAATTGAATTCATATAAATTAGAGAATTTAAATCTTTTCTTTCTTTGGTAACAATTAAAGAAACATCAGTACCTCCGCTTATTAATTTAGAATTTGGCTCTTGTCTAAGGATGCTTTTTAATTCGCTTACTGACTTGGGTGCAAAATATTTTTTATTATCATTAATTATAGCTATAYTTCTCTTTTTTATTTTTCTTAAAAGACCTAAAGTAATTTTTTTATTTTTACTAAAATGGTCAAACCCACTTTCTTTATTTAAGCTTTTTGCTGCATCAATTATGGGTCTATAACCAGTACATCGACAAAGATTGCCCTGAATTGAATCTTTAATAGTATCTTCATTATAARAAGAATAATTTTTGTACATCGCAAACAAAGACATCACAAATCCTGGAGTGCAAAAACCACATTGAGACCCGTGATAATTGACCATTGCCTTTTGTACTGGGTGTAACTCATTTTTTGAAACTAGATCTTCAACTAATATAAGTTGTTTACCTTCCAAACTTGTAACAAAAGCAATGCAAGCATTAATTGCTTTATAATTTATATTATTATTTTCTAATTCTCCCAGTACTACTGTACATGMRCCACAACCACCCTCAGCACAACYTTCTTTAGTTCCAGTTTTTYTTAATTTTGTTCTTATAAAATTTAATAAAGTTTCATTTGAATCAGGATTAGAAAGTTCTACAATTTTATTTTTGTGAACAAATTTAATAATGTTGGAAGTCATTTAACTTCCTCGATAAGTAGAATAGCTCCACGGTGAGACAATTAAAGGCACATGATAATGTTGTGTGGCATTAGAAATTCCAAACTTTATTATTACATCATCTAAAAATGGAATTTTTGGTGTCTCGGTTATTTTTTTAAAATAATCTCCCACAAAAAAAACAAGTTCGTATTTACCTTCTTTAAAATTTGCACCTTCAATCAAAGCTTTATCGGTTTTGCCGTCATTATTTAATATAACGCTGTTAAGTTTTTCTTTTTTGTTATTTTCAACATAATATAGATCGACTTTAATACCCTTGCCTGGTTTACCTGAATAAACATCTAATACATGTGTAGTCAATTTTGTCATAATAGTTATTTATATATTATACAATAATTGCATAATTAAAATATTAAAACTAAGATAAGAAAACTCAAACATGGATACAGTAGATAAGGTTAATAATTTAAGTAAATCTGATTTTATATCTATCTTTGGAAATGTGTTTGAAAAGACCAGTTGGATTTCAGAAAAAACCTACAACTTAAAACCTTTTTTGAATTTTGAAGCTTTGCAAAAAAGTTTCTTGTCAGTTTATGATAAATGTAATGATAAACAATATTTAGAAATTTTTAATTCRCACCCACAATTAGCTATTGAAAAAATTATGACAGAACATTCAAAAAAAGAACAAACCCAATCTAAATTAGATACTTGCACAAAAGAAGAGCTTGAGGAGTTTATTCAATTAAACCATGATTATAAAAAAAAGTTTAATTTTCCGTTTATTATTGCGGTAGCTAATTTGAATAAAAATGAAATTCTTGATAATTTTAAACAAAGAATAAATAAAAATGTTAGTGAAGAATTTGAAGAAGCAAAAATTCAGGTAAAAAAAATTGCTACTTTAAGACTTAATCAAATTTTGAAAAAATAAATGAAAATATTTGACTGTTTCATGTACTTCGATGAAGAAGTTGTTTTAGATGTAAGATTAAATACTTTGGACAAATATGTTGATTACTTTGTAATAGTTGAAAGTAGTTTTACTCATAAAGGWGATAATAAAAATTTAATGTTTAATCATAATAAATTTGAAAAATTTAAGAATAAAATTATTTATTTAGYTTATGATAAACAGCCCAAAGGAATTRAAGTTGTAAATGAAAATGATAGTGAAGGTGAAAAATCTAGAAAATATATTCTAAACGCTGYACTTAGAGAGAATGGACAAAGAAATTTTATACAAAATGGTTTAAATAAAGCAGAGGACAATGACATTATATTAATTTCAGATGTTGATGAAATACCTAATCTTTCAGAAGTCAATTTTAATAATATTAGTGAAAAAATCATCATGTTCCATCAAGATATGTTCTATTATAAGTTTGATTTAAAAATTCCYAATCTTTTATGGACTGGTACGAAAGGTTGCAGAAAAAAATATTTATTAAGTCCACAATGGTTGRGAAATGTAAAAGATAGAAAATATTTTCCTTTTAGAATTGATATATTATTTTCAGAAAAAAAATATAGTAGTATAAAATTTATTAGTAATGGTGGATGGCATTTTTCAWACATAAAAACTGCAGAAGAAATTGAATACAAATTGAAATCTTACTTACATCATAGAGAATTTGATGAGCAATCATTATCTGTTGARGAAATCCAAAATATTATTGAAAATAAAAAAGCAATTTATGATTTAAAAGTTGATAAAAGAGWAAACAAAATAGGAGATGGGAGTAAACTTGTTAAAATTAAATTTGAAAAATTACCAATTTATATTCAACAAAATAAACATAATTATATGAAGTGGTTAGATTAAAATGAAAGGTTATTGGATAGCTTTATATAAAAAAATTGGAGATATGGATAATCTTAAAAATTATGCGGCCAAAGTGACCCCTGTAATTAAAAGTTATGGCGGAAAACCATTAGTCAGGGGTGGYAAATATRTAAATTTAGAAGGTGATGATTTTCCAAGAACTGTAATATGGGAATTTCCAAGTTATGGGAAGGCAATGGAATGTCATAATTCCAAAGAATATCAAGATGGATGGGCAATAGCTGAAAAGACAACAGAAAGAAATTTACAGATTGTTGAAGGAACCTAATATTCAACATCAACAGGATCAATACTTCTCCACATATACCAAGTAAAAACACTTCTGTAACCCAAATGTAATTTTGAAATTCTATTTAAAAATCTATCACTTGGTGGATAGGATGTTTTGTAGTTTTTAGATATTGCTCTTATTAAACCTATATCTTTAGTAGGAAATACATCTGGTCTATTTAAATTAAACATTAAAAACATTTGTGCACTCCATACACCTAGTCCTTTTAGTTGAGTGATATAAGTRATTGCTTGTTCATCGTTCATTTTTTGCAAATCTTTAATATTAAAATATTTATTATTAAAACTTTTRGCAATATTTTTTAAATAAGTTATTTTTTGACGAGATAAACCCACTGTTTTTAAAGAACTGGAAGTTAATTTTAACACTGTTTTAGGAACTATTTTTTTTTTGCATTTCATTTCAAATTTCAACCAAATAGAATCCGCTGCTTTCGTGGATATTTGCTGTCCTACTATTGTTCTACACAATGAAAAAAAAGGATCTTTTCTGCTAGTTAAATAACCTTTATTAAATTTATTAATAATTTTTCTTAATACAGGGTCTCTTTTTGARAGTATCCTCTTTGCCTTATTCCAATAAGCAGGGGGTTTCTTCATTGTTGTCTAGGTAAAGTAATAGGTTTTTTTAATTCACTTTCTCTAAAGAAAATAATTGCTGAAGAAACAACAATTAATGCTGCTCCTGATAATGTATAAATAGTAGGAATTTCATTAAAAAAATAAAATCCAATTATTATTGCAAAAAGAAGTGAAAGATATTTTAAAGGAGTAGTTAGAGTGACTTCTGCAAGCWTGTATGATTGCGTTAAAAGTAAATTAGCAATACTTCCTAGCAATCCAATCAAAATTAATAATATAAAATCATATGTATTGGGCATTATCCATCTTCCAAATGGAACGGTTAACAARCCACCCAATCCACTAACTACACTAAAGTAAAAGGCTATTAACCAAACAGGTTCTCCAACAAGGGTTAATTTTCTAATAAGAATAGAAACTCCAGCAAAACCTAAACAAAATATTATTGGATAAATATAATAAAAATTTAAATTATCAAAACCAGGTTTTGAAATTATAACTACACCAATAAACCCAAGACCAACTGCGATCCATCTTTTTAATCTTATTTTTTCACTCAAAAAAAAAATACTAAATAGAACTACCCATAAAGGTGCACTAAAAGCCAGTGCAGTAACTTCTGCGAGTTGTAAATTTCTCAATCCAATAAAAATAGATGCCATCGCAATGGCTCCAAAAAATGATCTATAAAAATGCAACTTGATATTTTTTGTTTTATAAMAATCTTTAATTCTTTTTTTTGGAATTAAAAAATATATTGGTATTAAACCAAATAACGCTCTAAAAAACATGGTTTGACCTACATCATATTCATCGGTAATTTTAATTAAAATATCCATGAATGAAAAAAAAAGAACACTCATAATCATATAAACTGCGCCTAAATAATTTTGATTTTTGATCATTTTGATATTTTGATATTTTGAATTATATTTATCACTAAATTTTTAAATATTATGCAAAAATTTATAGGAGGCATTGGCTGTTTTTGGGACGAAACCAAATATGAAAATATTCCAGGAATTACTTCCACTGAATGTGGCTACTGTGGAGGCAAAAGTCTAAACGTAAGTTACAAAGAAGTTTGCGACGGAGATACTGAACATGTAGAAGTTGTAAAAGTAGAATTTGATCCAAAAATAATTACATACGAAGAAATAACTAGATTGTTTTTCAAATTTCATGATCCTACCACACTCAATCGTCAAGGACCTAATACAGGATATCAGTATCGTTCAGAAATATTTTATAAAAATGACGAAGAGAAAAATATTGCAGAAAAAGTATTAAATGAAGTTAATCAAAAACTAAATGGTAAAGTTGTTACAAAAATATCTAAAGAAAAAAATTATTGTAAAGCAGAAGAATATCACCAAAAATATTTTCAAAAAAANTCACTGATATGAATTTGGTTTCAACTGAATGGCTTAATAATAATTTGAGCAAGGTTAGAATTTTTGATGCTAGCTGGCACATGCCAAATTCAAAAAGAAATGCTGAAAAAGAATATTTAGATAAACATATTMTCGGAGCAATCTTTTGGAATATCGAAGAGCATAGTGACAAGGACTCACTTGTACCTCATATGCTTCCTAACTCAGATTATTGGAATCGAATGATGTGGTCCTTTGGAATTAAAAATACCGATCATATAGTTGTTTATGACTTTAGTGATGTTTACAGTTCATGCAGATTATGGTTTTCTTTAAAATACTTTGGACATGAAAAAGTTTCTGTACTAGATGGAGGTTTAAAAAAGTGGATAAAAGAAAAAAAACCTATAACAAAAAAAATAGAAAAAATAGAACAAATAGATAGTTACCAAACTCATGAAAATATTGATCGTGTAAAAAATAAAAAMCAAATTGATGAAAATATAATAAAAAAAGAATTTATAGTTATTGATGCAAGAAGCAGAGGTAGATTTGAAGGAAAGGAACCTGAGCCAAGAAAAGAATTAAAAAGTGGCTCTATTCCAAATTCAATTTGCTTACCATTTAAAGAATGTATTAATGAAGACAACTCTTTTAAAAATAAGGAGCAACTTTTGTTAAAATTTAAAGAAGTCTTAGGATCTAAAAAACTACCAATTGATTTGGTATTTTCATGTGGATCAGGAATTACAGCGACTGTTTTAAGTCTAGCTTATTCTATAATTRATGATAAGTATTTGCCTAAAATTTATGATGGTTCTTGGGCCGAGTATGGCAAAATAAAATAGTTTAAATGAAAAGATCAACTAAAATTACTTCAATAATTATAATTTTATTTTTAATAATCGCTGGAGTCATTGTTGCAAGAACAATGATAGGAATGCATTTTCAGAAAAAGTTTGGCAAAAGACCTCCTCCTGGAATAATTGTAACAACTGTTAATCAGAAAAAATTTGAAAATAAAGTTGAAACTTTTGGAACTGCTATACCAATAAGAAGAAAGGCATATAACATAGAAAAATTTGAAATTATTTCACCAATTAAATTTAATCAAAAAGTAAAAGAAGGAGAAGTAATAGCAAAACTTAAAACTAGAAATATTATTGCACCATTCGATGGAGTAATAGGAAAAAGAGATTTCTCCGATGATATAGAAGTATCAGAAAGTTCTATAGTAATTAATTTAGAGGATGCATCTATTTTATTTGTTGATGTCGATATACCTGAAATATATGCGCCATTTATTACTCAAGGATTAAATGTAAATATTAAATTTTCAGGCAACAATGAAAAGATTTATAAAGGAATTGTAGATTCCATAGCAAGTAGAATTAATACGGAAAAAAGATCTTTGGCAGTAAGAATTAGATTAGATAATTCGGATTTAGAAATATTGCCTGGAGCGCTTTTAGAGATAACAATAAAATATAATGAACGTAATTCTTTAAGTATACCTGATACCAGTGTGTTATTGGAGGGTAATAAAGTTTATATTTATAAAGTTAATAAAGAAAACATTACTAAAAGAACAGAAATTAAAATAGGCGCAAGAAATCAAGGTTATCTTGAAGTTACATCGGGCTTAAATGAAGGTGAAACGATTGTAGCTGAAGGTCTAAAAAAAGTTAGACCAAATGGTAAAATCAAACCCATAAATAAATAATGTATATTACAGATTTAAGTATTAGAAGACCTGTAGTTGCTTGGGTATGCTCTCTTATTTTAATTGTATTTGGAATATTTGTATTTTGGCAGTTGCCAGTAAGAGAGTTACCTTCAGGATTGCAGCCACCTGTTGTTCAAGTTAAAGTTGACTATAAATCTGCATCAGCACCAATAGTGGATGAAGAAGTTACACAAGTAATTGAGGATGTAATCGGTGGAGCAGAAGGAATAAAAAATATCGATTCAAAATCAGAAAAGGGGAAAAGTACTATCAATATAGAATTTGATACGGAAATTGATTTAGATGATGCTGCAAATGATATTAGAGAAAGAGTAGCAAGAGTAGTTAACCGCTTACCTTCTGAGTCAGATCCACCACAAATACTTAAACAGGCAGCTGGATTCACGACTACAATGTGGTTAGCATTATCTTCACCTACTTGGAGTGATTTAGAGCTTGGAGATTATGCCGATAGATATTTAGTAGATCAATTTTCTAGCATTAAAAATGTTGGAAGAATTTTGATAGGAGGATTAAGAGAATTAAGTGTAAGAGTCTGGATAGATCCAATAAAATTAGCTGCAAATGATTTAACTATTCAAGAAGTTGAACGAGCTCTAAGAAATGAAAATGTAAGTTTGCCTGCTGGTACACTAGAGGCAAGCAACATAGATCTAACCATTAATTTAGATAAATCATATAACGATTTGGAAAAGCTAAAACAATTGCCAATAAAAAAAGGTAAAGATCATTTAGTTAGACTCTCAGATGTTGCTAACATTGAATTTGGTCCAGTATCAGAAAAGGCTTTGTTTAGAGCTCAAAGCAAAAATGCTTTGAATCTAAAGACTGTTGGAATTGGTATTTATGCTAGAAGCGGAGCATCAACAGTTGAGCTTTCAAAAGAAATTAAAAAAAAGGTTCAAGAAGTAAAAAAAACCTTGCCAGAAGGCTTAAATTTAGAAATAGCTTTTAATAGAGCAACTTACATTGGAGCAGCGATTAATGAAGTTTATAAAACATTAATTATTGCTTTTGTTTTAGTAGTAATAATTATTTATTTATTTCTGGGGAATCTTAAAGCAGTAATCGTGCCCGCTGTGGCTTTGCCAGTAAGTTTAATTGCATCTTTTTTAGGAATTTATATATTTGGTCTATCAATAAATATTTTCGTATTACTTAGCTTTATCTTGGCCATAGGCATAATCACCGATGACTCTGTCATTATGACTGATGCAATTTATAGAAGAATTGAAAATGGCGAAACACCATTAGTTGCTGCTTATAAAGGTTCTAAGCAAATTACTTTTGCAATCATTGCTACGACATTAATTTTAGTAGCTGTTTTTTTACCATTGATTTTTATTGAAGGAATAGCCGGAACTTTGTTTAGAGAAACAGCAATTACTTTATCCTTTGCGATTGTTGTTTCGTCATTTGTTGCTCTTACTCTTTCTCCAATGCTTGCAAGCAAGTATTTGGTTAAGAAACCAAAGACAAACTTTTTTGTAGTAAAATTTGACAAATTTTTTAAAGGTTTTTCAAAATTTTATCAGGAGACACTTGTATTTTGGTTAAATAAAAAAAAAACAGTTGTCTTATTTATCATACTAATGATTGTTGGTTCTGGATTGTTATATAATTTTATAAAAAAAGAGCTTCTTCCAATGGAAGATCGGGGAGCTTATTTGGTTATAGGTTTTACAGATGAAGGCAGTTCTTTTGAGTACACTCAGAAAAGAGCAGAAGATGTAGAAAAAAGACTTATTCCACTTTTGCAAGCAGAAGATAGCCCTTACAATAGATTTCTTATGATAGTTCCTGGCTTCGGAGGTGATAATAGCTTTATAATTATTGCTTTATTAAATAATTGGAAAAATAGAAAACAAAATTCTCAGATAATTATGAGACAAGCTATTGGAAAAATAGTGACTGTTCCTCAAACATTGGCATTTCCAATATCGCCACAAACAATAAGAGTATCAAATTATAATAAACCAGTTCAAATGGTTTTATTGGGAAGTACTTATGAAGAATTGGAAAAAACTCAGTCCAAAGTATTAGGGATGATGAGAAGAAATGGAAATTTATCCAGAATAGAATCTGATTATTCTAGAAATAAGCCAGAAGTAAAATTGATTATAAATCAAAACAAAGCAAAAGACTTAGGTATATCTACTCAATCCATTGGCCAAACTCTAGAGACTCTTTATGGAGGAAAAACTGTAACAAAATTCAATAAACTTGGAAAAGAATATCCAATTATTTTACAACTATATTTAAAAGACAGAAAAGACAAAGAAAGTTTAAGCAAAATTTATGTGAGATCAGAAAATACAGGTGCTTTAATTTCTTTAGCAAATTTGGTTGATTTTAAAGAGGAAGGATCTGCCAACAAGCTATCAAGATATAATAGACAAAGAGCAGTTACTATATCTGCTAATATAAGTGAAAACTATACGTTAGCTGAAGCAATTAAATATTTAGAAAAAACTATGTCTCAAATTGCTCCTGATAAACAAATCACTTGGAAGGGTAAATCTGAAGAATTAAAGGAAACTAGTAAGGAGTTGTATATTATTTTTGCATTAGCTCTTCTAACAGCTTATCTTGTAATGGCAGCAACATTTAATTCATTTGTTCACCCTTTTATTATCGTGCTGACTGTTCCGCTAGCTGTGTTCGGTGGATTGGTTTTTATTTTATTATTAAATAGTTCAATCAATATATTTTCTCAAATCGCACTAGTAATACTTATAGGAATTTCAACAAAGAACAGCATACTTATTGTAGATTACGCAAATCAATTAAGAACTACTGGAAAAAATATTGAAAGCGCTGTTCAAGAAGCTTGTGCACTTAGATTTAGACCTATCATTATGACCTCTTTAAGCACAACGATAGCAATGATGCCGTTAATTATTGGAAATATTGGCCCTGGAGCTGGTGAAGGATCTAGGTTGGCTGTTGGAGCAACAATATTAGGTGGAATGGTGATTTCAACGTTCTTTACATTATATGTGACACCTACAATGTATTTAGCATTAGCTAGAAATACAAAAAGAATTGATGCTGTAGATATAGAATTAAAAAAACAACTTCGTTAAAAAATAATATATTTTTTCCTATTTAGTGATTTGCTGCACTTGTTAAGCTGTCTTTTATATTTRTYWGATTGTTGTTGTACTTTTTTGGCCAGTAAAATTACCTTTGGCTTTTCTTTATATTTTTTGTAGTTACCCCATCCTTCATGATAGGCAATGTATTGTCTAAAAGCATCTTTTTTTGAAATTTTGAGTAATTTTTCAGTTTTATTTGTGTACCATCCAATAAAATCTACACTATCTTTAAATCTAGTTCTTGTTGCCAATTTGTTATTTGTTTCTTCTTTATATTGCTTCCATGTTCCTTTAACAGCTTGTGAGTATCCAAAAGAACTTGATGGTCTTCTATAAGGTATTACTTTAAATATTTTTAATCTCTCTGGTCTAGCTAACCAATCAAAGTCAGACTCCATTTTAATAAAAGCAAGCTGAATATAAATTGGTGTCCCCCACTTTTGCTCGGTTTTTTTTGCATGCTTGTACCACAGATATCTTTCAGAAAAAATTGAGCAACTATCAGCAGTATTTTTTGGTATTGAAGAACAAGAAAAAATAAAAAAAAATAAAAATAAAAAGATTAATTTATTATTTCGAATCATTAACTAATTATAGATTATTTATTTTTTTTTCTCCATTCCCAAGGTTTCTCGAAAGTGCCTTGCCATAAACCAATTTTATTATTTTTTGCATATAGTTCTTCATTCAAATAAATCTTTGAATATCTTGTGTAAGCAACTGCATATCCATTTTTTACAAGCCAAGAATTAATATTTTCTTCATTTTTAAAACATGTGCCCAAATATCTTTTAAAAAAATCTTTCTCTTCTTCAACTTTACATGAGACAATTGCTTCTTTTACAAATTCTTTCAAGCTGTTAATTGAAACTTCTCCACAAGGATATTTTTCTTCAAAAGAAAAAATGAATAAATTGATATATGGTTTTTTGCAAAATTGTTTTTTTTCTGGAGCGTCAATTCCAAAAAGTCTAATTTTATCATTACCAATTTTTATTGTATCAGCATCAATAATTAATGGAAATCCACTTAAAAAAGTATCCGCTTTTGCTGAGCTAAAAATAAATAAAAAAATTATTTCCAGGTACTGTGCGATGCCGACAACCTCCGCTTGATCCTTTGTTCGCACACTGATCAGAGCATGTCCGGCAGATGGAATATCCGACCCGGTTTCGAGCTGGGCTTTGTAGTAGGCCTCGCCAAAGGTTTCGCCCACACCCATCACCTCACCTGTGCTTTTCATCTCAGGACCCAACACCGGGTCCACCCCGGGGAACTTGGCAAACGGAAAAACAGCTTCTTTCACAGAAAAATAAGGAGGCACAATTTCTTGCACAACCCCCTGCTGTGCCAGCGATTGCCCGACCATACATCGAGCCGCAATCTTCGCCAATGGGCGCCCGGTAGCCTTAGACACAAAAGGGACCGTCCGCGCGGCCCGGGGGTTGACCTCAAGAACATAAATCTCCCCGTCACGAACAGCAAATTGGACATTAACAAGACCAATCACGTTCAATGACAATGCCAGAATCTTGGTCTGTCGTCGAAGTTCTTCTTGAATCTCATGCGCCAAACTTGAAGGTGGTAACGTACAGGCCGAATCGCCGGAGTGAATTCCTGCCTCTTCTATGTGCTCCATAATCCCACCAATGACTACCTCACTACCATCACACAGTGCATCAATATCTACTTCGATCGCATCGTTCAGAAAACGATCAAGCAATACCGACGATTGATGGGGTTCTCGAAATGAATTTCGGAAATACGCCGTTAACTCATTTTCGTCGTGAACAACTTCCATCGCCCTGCCACCCAAAACATAAGACGGTCGAACGATCAGGGGATAGCCGATTTCTTCAGCCAGCATGACG
>NVSV01000090.1:0-4000 GCA_002732835.1 Candidatus Pelagibacter sp. | reverse complement strand
TTACTGACTATCCCCAAGATTTATATCTATTTAATAATAAAACAGAAATAGCCAAACCTTTAATTACTTATGATTGGTTTCCTAATAAGGCCAGGTCCTTAATAAGAAATTATGAATATCCAGTTTTTCCCGAAGATTATGCTTATTATTTGTTAAATGATAATCAGACTATTATTATGATAAGTGCGATTAAATCGATAAACAAAAATTTTAAATACAACATCAATACTAACACCCTCGAGGCATTGGCAGAAAATAACCAATACAATTTTTTAATTTCTTCTATTCTTAAGGGCTGCGGATTTAAAAATATGAATTCACTTTATGAATGTAAATACTACAAACCTTTAATTTCCATAAATTTAATTAATTAGAAGACATTAGTGCTTTTGCATAATCTTCGGCCCTGAATAATTCCAAGTCATCTTCTTTTTCGCCTAAACCTATAGCAATAATTGGTAAACTGTATTTTCGAGCGATCGCTAATAAAATTCCTCCTTTTGCAGTACCATCAAGTTTTGTCATGATTAAACCAGATATAGGGGTAATTTTTTGAAATTCCTCAACCTGATTCAAAGCACTTTGTCCAGTTGTTGCATCTAAAATTAATAATGTTTCATGTGGATAATTAGGATCAATTTTTTTCAACACTTTTGATATTTTTTTAAATTCATCCATCAAATTTTTCTTATTTTGAAGCCTGCCTGCTGTGTCAATCAAAAGACAATCAATATTGTTTTTTTTTGAAAATTCCATTGCTTTAAAAGCAACAGATGCCGGATCAGAACCAGTTTCCGATTTAATTATTTTAGCGCCAATCTTTTCTGACCAAATTTCTAGTTGTTCAATAGCAGCTGCTCTAAATGTATCAGCAGCTGCAAAAACAATTTGCTTATTGTCCTTGGAAAATATTTTACCTAGTTTTCCTATCGTTGTAGTTTTTCCTACCCCATTAACACCCGCAATTAATATAGTGGCTGGTTTTATACTATCTTCAATAACAATCTTTTTTTCCAGTGGTAACATTAATTTTTTAATATAATTTTCAACGATTAAATTTACTTGATTTATACTATCTTTTTTTGGGTCAATCTTAGTATCAGTAAAAATTTGTTTTAATTCTTTTGCAGCAACTACACCCACATCAGACTCAATTAAAAAATCTTCTAGATTGTCAAGAGTTTTTGGATCAATTTTTTTATTTATAACTAAATTTTTAAATCCTTCGGAAAGATTTTTAGAACTTTTACTTAACCCAATTTTAAATTTTTCAAAAATTCNYMWTTTTTAACTAAATTTTGATATCAATTTCTTTTATTTCAGAAACTTTACCTTKCATATTTACAGAATTATTTTTATCTATAGAGATTGTTATAGCTCCTAGTTCAAATTGAATATCAACTATATTTTGTGTCAATTCTTTTTTATAACCTGCAACTGCCGTTGCACAAGCAGCAGTTCCACAAGCTTTTGTTATTCCAACACCTCTTTCCCATACTTTTACTTTAATTAATTTTTTACTTTCAATTTCCGCAAGAGTAACGTTGCATTTTTCTGGAAACATTGAGTGTTTTTCTAGATCAGGACCTATTTTGGGTAGATCATAATTTTCTACTTTATTTACAAAGAAAATTAAATGAGGATTTCCAACGCTTAAAGCATATCCTCCTGTCAAACTAATTCCATCTTGGTCAAATATAGTAATTCCTAGATTAGTATTATCAATTTCTTTGCTTAAAGGAATTTCTTTCCAACCAAATTTTGGAGTTCCRATATTTGTCTCAACTATGTTGTTTCCCAAAATTTTTGATTTAAGTACTCCACTTTGAGTTTTAAATATAATTTCTTCTTTATTTTTTTCTTTTGAAATGAAATAAGCAATACATCTAGTACCATTGCCACATGCAGTCGAATTTCCACCGTCAGAATTATAAAAATCTAATTCTGCATCATAATCATTACTTTTGTTAATAAAAATTAGTTGATCGCAGCCTATAAAATTCCTATCAGCAATTTTGATAATTTCACTCTTGTCCAGGTGAGTTACTTTTTTTCTATTATCAAAAATTACAAAATCATTTCCTAATCCGTCCATTTTGTATGCTCTTAAATTCATAATACTTAGACTTTTAACTTATTTATTGACTTTTTGAAGGTCTAATGTAGYTTRRGCGAACTTCCGCAAAAAATAGTAGTTCTTTGCGGTGTCTTTGGTAACAAAGAGATCGACATTAGTCAGCGAGAGTTCGCCCACTAATGCGATTGTTGTTGGATRTTGTAAAATGTTTGAAAATTTAACAAATAAATTTGAAGAAATTTTTTCTTCATTAAAAAAAGCYCCTTCACTGAATGAAAAACAAGTGGAGGAAGGATTGAGGAGTATTAGACAGGCTTTATTAGAAGCTGATGTAGCTTTACCCGTAGCAAAAAAATTAATTGAAAATATAAAACCTAAGGCTATCGGCCAAGAAATTGTAAGATCCACTACTCCCGGTCAAATGATTGTAAAAATAGTTTATGATGAACTGGTTCAATTACTTGGAGATAAAAAATCAGAGTTAAATTTGAACGCTGTTCCACCGGTTTCTATTTTGCTTGTAGGACTTCAAGGTTCRGGYAAAACSACAACRGCTGCRAAATTAGCTCAATATCTTGAAAARAATAAYAAAAAAAAAYCTTTAYTGGTAAGTTTAGATGTTTATCGACCTGCAGCACAAGAACAAMTTAAAATTTTAGGAGAACAAAATTCTATACAAACTTTACCAATAGTTAAGGATCAATTACCAAACGATATTGCCAGAAGGGCATTAGGTGCAGCTTCTTTATCTGGATCAGACATAATTATTTTTGATACAGCCGGAAGAACTCAAATTGATCTTTCAATGATGAGTGAAATTAAAGAGTTAAAGTCAACTCTTACACCTTCCGAAGTAATGTTGGTAGCAGATTCTTTAACAGGCCAAGTGGCTGTGAATATAGCCACAGAGTTTAAAAAAGCTGTTGACTTGACTGGAATAATCTTAACTAGAGTTGATGGAGATGGAAGAGGTGGGGCAGCGGTTAGTATGAAATTTACCACAGGAGTACCTATAAAATTTTTAGGAGTAGGAGAAAAAGTTGAARATTTTGAAGTTTTTCATCCTGATAGAATAGCAAATAGAATTCTTGGAATGGGTGATATTGTTTCTCTTGTTGAAAAAGCCTCTCAGGATTTAGATCAAGAYAAWATAAAAGCARCYGAAGAAAATTTAAAAAAAGGTAAATTTTCTATGCAAGATTATTTAAGTCAGTTAAGACAAATGAAAAAAATGGGAGGCATGGAAGGAGTTCTGTCACTATTRCCTGGTGTTTCTAAAATMAAATCTCAAATGGATAAATCAGGAATTGATGARGGAATAATAAKYAAGAATGAAGCRATTATTTTATCRATGACTAAAAAAGAAAGAGAAAATCCAAAAATTATTAATGGATCAAGAAGAAAAAGGATTGCCAATGGCTCYGGTACAGATGTTGCCACTATCAATAAATTATTAAAACAATTTAGGTTAATGTCGGATATGATGAAAAAAATGTCAAAGGGAGATCTAAAAAAAGGTATGAGTGATAGAGGAATTCCTCCAGAGCTTTTCAATCAATTAAAATAAAAGGAGAAAACAATGTTAAAAATAAGATTATCRATGGGTGGAGCAAAAAAANGACCAGTCTATAAAATAGTTGTTGCAGAYAGTAGATTTCCTAGAGATGGAAGRTTTATAGAAAAATTGGGTTTTTTTAATCCTCTRGTTCCAAAAAATAAAAAAGATAGAATGAAAATTGAAGTTGAAAGAGTCAAACATTGGATGAGTCAGGGAGCAAAACCTACAACTAGAGTTGCAAGAATTCTTGGAGAAGCTGAAGTAATTCCTATGCCAACACCAGGCAATAATCCTTTAAAGGCTATTCCAAAAAAAGATAGAAAAAAAATAGAAAAAGATAGCAAAGATAATAAAGAGGATACAAA
>NVSV01000089.1:0-4032 GCA_002732835.1 Candidatus Pelagibacter sp. | reverse complement strand
TGGGGTAGCTGGAAAACGTCTGCTTATGACCCAAAGATGCTATGAGGCTGAAGGGCGCGGCCATCCCGAATGATAAGCCGTCCCCAGTGATAAATGGTTTCTGGGCGTCAGTGCCATCTTGGGCCATCGAAAGCTGACCGTCAGGAAATGTCAGAAACCCCAGCAACGCGACAAGGATGGGGATGAGGCGGCGGGTCATTGTTCAAATTGCGTTCATTCGATCCACGGTTACTGACACATGTGTCAGTAATGCCCTCTGATAGCTTAACCCTTTACCAACTAACCCGTCTTCTTATATGGACGCCATTTTGGGTTGGAAAATCTTGGCTCATCTCTTTTTCTAGTATCGTGATGAAGTGATGGAATAATACTTTTGTAGCCATTCCTATAAAATGCTGGAGCAGTACCTTCTGGTCCTCTTGATTTAGTCGGCCCATTAATCTTCATTTATCGCGCCCCCACACCGATCCACTGACCATCACCCCAACCAGCGCCGCAAGTATGATGCGTTTCATAGTCCGTCAATTCCTTAAATATTGAGGGCGAAGTATCTGTTTACAAAATAATAGACGCCCTCTAGTACCAGCCAGATCGGGCTGATCACAGTCCTATGTCGCTATAGGTTTAACTCATGTGGAACACCATTAAGTCCATCTCCTCGCTATTGCTGAGTTATGGAATGCTGTTGTTGGGCAACGGCATGATCAGCATTCTGCTTGGTCTCAGAAGCAGACTGGAGGGTTTTTCCACGGAAATTACCGGCTTCATCATGGCTGGTTTCCCTGTTGGCTTGTTGTTGGGCGCGCTTTTTGCTGTGCGCGTGGTTGCCGCCGTTGGCCACATTCGCGCCTTCGCCGCTTTTGCCTCGATTATGTCCGTTGCCGTTCTGGCCCACGTTTTATACATCGACCCTGCCGTCTGGTTTGTGCTGCGTGTCATTGCCGGGTTCTGTATGGCGGGCATGGTGATGGTCGTTGAAAGCTGGGTTAATGAGCGCGCCACCAACAAGACGCGGGGCCGGGTATTGTCCCTCTATATGATCACAAACTATCTGGGCGCCGGGCTTGGGCAGTTTATGATGCTGGTGGGGGATCCGGCTCAATTCCAATTGTTTATAGTTGCCTCGATAATCTATTCCTTCGCCCTAGTGCCGATTTTGCTAACAAGGGCCAGTGCCCCAAAGCCTAGTTCACCGCAGCGTATGAAGTTTCGGGAGCTTTTTGCCATTTCGCCGGTAGGCGTGATTGGTATGGTTTGTGCCGGAATGTCAAACTCGTCGCTGAACGGCATGGGCGCAGTTTTTGCGAAAGAGGTTGGCCTTTCGGTGGCAGAAGTTTCAGCGTTCATGGGCACAGCCATTTTGGCTGGCATTGCTTTGCAGTTTCCTATCGGACGCCTTTCAGACAAATTTGACCGGCGTATGGTTCTGATGATTGCATCGCTGGGATCCGGGCTCGCCGCTCTTGCGGTGATCTGGGCAACCGACCAGACCGTGGGGTTATTGATTGTCGCTGCGGCCTTTTACGGTGGGTTCTGCTTTACGATTTACCCCCTTTCAGCATCTCAGGTGAATGATTTGGCTGACCCTGATCGATTGGTTCAGGTAGCCGCGGGGTTGCTCATTGCTTATGGAATCGGTGCCAGCATCGGTCCGATTATGGCCGCGCAGTCTATGGGGATGATTGGACCTACAGGTATGTTCATGTTCATCATTAGCATCTATAGCGTATTGATTCTATTTACGATTATCCGGATCATTCAGCGCCCCCGGGGGGAGAAAGCCAAAGCCCCTTTCATGCCATTGGGGAGTGTTGGTGTGTCGAGCAAGGAATTGTACACGGCAGCACTTGACAGTGCTGAGCGGATGCCCGCGACCTCCTCATCAAGCCAGAAGGCCAATTAGGGCATTGTCAGACTAACTAGAGCGGACCTGTAAAACCTACAACCCAGGGGTCTCAGGCAGCAAGCTGACGCCATTCGGCCAACGCGGCRGTGCGATTTTCTTTGAAGGTTTYGCGGCGGTTRAGATGACGTTCGAGATTGAAATGATTGTGGATCGARGCATGRAYKGARGMRAAYTTYTGCARGGTCTTTACGTCYCKGAAYYTMGMCATCGCGCCCTCYCKTCGSCKRAATGGCYGGTGTGARTTTTCRGCCCGRTTATTGAGCCASCGSCCGCATTYCTGRTCRGCGSCATTSCCGATCACATTCATCGCYGCSCGRTACGACCGGAGSCGGTCSGTCACGATCACMTTTGGYTGMCCRTACCGCYTCATCGCACGCTTCAGAAAYTKRAGYGCWGCCCTGCGRTYYCGYCGTTTSGTCRCAAAAACYTCRAGYACYTCGCCCTCRTGATCRACGGCACGCCARAGGTARTGYGTCTCGCCRTTRATWMGSACAAAYACYTCGTCCAGGTGCCAGCGCCAGYGMGAATAYGAATGRTKWWSAACGCGCCGTTTTCTGATCTCCGCTGCGAACATCGGRCCGAACCGGTTCCACCAAAAACGCACCGTCTCGTGGCAGATATCGATACCGCGCTCGAACAGCAGGTCYTCGACCTGGCGCAGCGATAACGGGTACCGGACATACATCATCACCGTGAGGCGRATAATTTCGGGCGAACTATTGAAATAACGGAAGGGGTTTTTCATCCGTCGAAGCTACGGAACTCACCTTACCGGCTCAAGCCGCTTTACTCTGACAACGCCTAAGAAAGCTCACCAGGGGCGCGGGTGCGCTCTMTTTAACGCTTACACGGGGCTGAGAATTTCATCCGGCCCATCAGTGTCATATTCCGAATCCTCGACCTGTTCACAGGTGGAAATCAAATCATGGACCCAGGGCAATAAGGGCGTTTCCGCYCCTGGTGTTACTGCGGRCAGGGTGGCCGCGAAGCYTCCCGCAGCAACCCCGTAGGCATTTTGCGCCATCTCCCTGGCCGCGAGTTCGTCCTTTGCCCGAATGAATACAGTCSCACCCCATGTGCTACGCCGCCAATGGTCTGCCATGGGGTCTACGGGCTCAAGTTTCCAGATAGGCATAACGGMCTCCCTTCATTGGTGCCGAAGGTACACCCRGCCAAGGCAAAGAAAAAGCCCCGTCCGGTGCCAATTCCGGTGCCAACTWTTCAAAAAGAAACCCCGCCGAAGCGGGGCCAGTTCTCCCARTGATGTCTGCTTTACCCCCGGAAGCGGACATYWWWSRYMKRKRYSMAMARSKWCKGMYWTYGRMMYWMAGCGGACATCAGTTGGGTTGCCGCCATCGTCCAGGACGCCGCGGACGTTTCAATGGTGCCGGATCACCAGCCCGTATTCACGCTGGCCGAGATCGGCCGCCTGATCGACGCCCTGGGTAAACACGCGGATCGACACCGGCCAGACGTAGCTATAGAGCGGCACGGACGCCAATCGCTCTGATAAGGTCCAGTCAAATTTGATCAATCGGCTCTCGCGAAGGCGCTTCAGTGCCGTTCTGTCGGCATTTTGGATTTTGTTTTCTTACTYGTTTTCTTTCCACCAAATATATTTGYCCAACCAGAACGATATTCGTCCGTCGACACACTCGAAAAATGACTGATRGAGATTTGTGAGGCTGATTTTGGGGCCGCAAYTGATTCATCTGAGGTTTTATCGGTAGATTTATCAACCGAGCCAGCTTCAGAGGCCGGTTTCGACTCTGTCTTTTCTACCTTCTTTTCTACCTTCGTCGTGTTTTTCTTCGACGCTTTTGTTTCACTCATATTTTAACAACTTTCCAGATACATATTTAAGGCCGCGCTCTAGCAACTTTTAGCTCGAAACAGCTAATTATAGATGGGAGGCGTATAACGCAATACGTCCAGCGGCAATCATGAACTGCGCTTCGTCGATTTTGAAAATGTTACGCCAAACATACCTTCTTCGTACACCCGTCAATGTCCGCTTTGGGTCATTAACGGACTCTTTGCAACTACCCTCAAATGTCTGTTTTTGGGGGTAAAGCAGACATCAAACTTCTGGATATCACCCCCAAACTTTACACGTTGATTTTTTT
>NVSV01000004.1:0-25014 GCA_002732835.1 Candidatus Pelagibacter sp. | reverse complement strand
GGGGAGTTCTGTTGCCCGGTGCCCCGAACTTTGTAACATTATTCCTTAATCTACGCCAATAATTTTTCTGCAAAAGTGAGARATTTCAGTAGTWGTGCGATCGTAGTACGATCAGAATTTTTGTGCTAGAATCATGGATAATAGAAGGAGGATAAAAACGTCACTTGTACAAAAACTTATTGATGCTCAGGGAAAACAGGATTTAAAAGCGTATAATGAAGTGCTTAGTGAAGATTATTATTGGGTAAGGCACTCAACTGRTGAACAYATTCCTAGAGATGAATTAAGCAAGTGGTTAATTAGTGATGATGCTCCTAAGACAGAAAGTTCTCGGATCATTTATGAAAATGATGAAATAGGAGTAGCRCATTATTTTATTTCTTTTAAAGATGGYTCAAGACAGGCAGTTCTGGTCGTTTATATTATAAAAGATGGTAAAATTATTCGCTCTGAAACTGGAGCTACTAATATGCCAAAATAATTAAAGGAGAATAAAATGGCTAMATTTATGAACGTGGTTAGAAGTAAAGTAAAAGAAGGTATGAAAGATGAATATATGAAAAARTTGCARGATTTTTTCAATAAWATGAARGGTACTGAYGGATTRATYTCAATGAAGCAAATYCAAACRGSACCYAAYAATATGTGYATTGTWGGRGARTGGAAAGATSMRGASTCAATTGCAAAAGCAAGAGAYAAAATGATTGCTGGWTTAGATACTGTTAGACCTTTGCTTGAAGAAATTTCACCAGAATTAGGTGTGACCGATCCTGTATCTGGTTCCGTAATTATGGAAATATAATTAATGAGCACAATTACTTCTTATTTATTTTTAGTTTTAGCCGTARYGTTAGGTRCTGCATCAAATGGTTTTGCTAAAGGTGCTCAAGGTTTTACAATATTAATACCAAGTATTCTAACAGCAATAACTATTGTTGGGTGTATGTATRYCTTGTCGCTTGTTATGAAAACAATTCCTGTTGGTATTACTTACGCTTCGTTTGCAGGATTATGTATTATTGCAACTGCAGTTGTTGGAATTTATAAATTTAATCAAATGCCTAATGTTTATACGATAATAGGTCTTACTTTAATTATAGCGGGTGTYTTARTTGTTAATTTATTAGGAAAAGCTAATTAATTATATATTGATTCAATTTTTGGCATAAGTTYTAAAAGCTCTTTTGTATATTCATGWCCAGGATTWTTRAATAATTCCTCTGTCATTGAAACTTCACAAAGTTTTCCATTTTTTAAAACTGCCATCCGGTCACACATTTGCCTTACAACTGGTAAATCATGACTAATGAATAAAATTGTCAGATTTAATTGCTCTTGTAAATCTTTTAATAAATTCAATATTTGTGCTTGTATGCTTACATCTAAAGCAGAAGTTGGTTCATCACAAACAAGTAAACGTGGTTGTGTAGCAAGAGCTCTGGCTATAGATATCCTTTGTCTTTGACCACCTGAAAATTCATGTGGATAACGTTCAGCTGATTGTTGGGTTAGTTCTACAGATTCCAATAAATCATAAATATAATCATTTAAATCTTTTGAACTAATTGAAGGATTRTGAAGCTTTATAGGTTCAGAAATTATATCTTTAACTTTCAATCTTCCATTTAGGGATGAGTATGGATCCTGAAATATCATCTGAATTTGTTTCCTAAACTTCATCATTTCTTTATTGCTCTTAATTTTAGTTACACAAACATTATCAAAAAAAATATCTCCAGAACTTGGYCTGTATAAATTTACAATAATTTTAGCTATTGTTGATTTTCCACTACCACTCTCACCTACTAATCCAAATGACTCTCCTTCTTTAATATTAAATGACACATCGTTAACTGCCATAACAGAATTTTTTGATGTTTCGGTAAAAAAACTATCATCAAACGTTTTATTCAAATTTTTAACTTGTACTAAATCTTGATTAATAATTTCTTTTTTTGTCCACCTGTTTAAAATCTTRAYGTTTGTTTCGCCCTGGGTTTTGTTTTCTTTCTCAATAATTTTAAATCTTGAAATTTTTTTATTTGTTGGTGGAACTGAACTGAYAAGGCTTTTTGTATAAACTTCTTTAGGGTTTGTAAGTATTTCTTTTGTGGGTCCTATTTCCACTAAATCACCATTTTTCATCACTGCTACTCTGTTAGTAGTTTCTGCTATAACTCCCATATCATGAGTGATTAGTATTACTGCAAGATTTTTCTCTTTCGTTAATCTTTTTATCAAATCAAGTATTTGAGATTGTGTTGAAACATCCAAAGCTGTTGTTGGTTCATCTGCAATTAGTAGTTCTGGCTCACAACAAAGGGCAAGAGAAATAACTACTCTTTGCCTCATTCCTCCAGAAAATTGGTGGGGATAGTTATTAAATCTACTTTCAGCTTCTTTAATACCAACTTCTTTTAACAAATTAACTGCTTTTTCTTTTGCCTCGTTGAAGTTTAGACTTAAATGCGTTTGTATAGTTTCTATTAACTGCTCACCAATTGTTAGTATTGGATTTAAAGAAGTTTGGGGATCTTGAAAAATTAACCCAATTTTTTTTCCCCTGTATTTTATAATGTTTTCTGGATTTGCAAGGATATTTATACCATCTAAAATTATAGATCCGTTTGAAAYCTTTCCAGGYTCATCAAGAAGATTTATTATAGCATTACCAACAGTACTTTTTCCTGATCCAGATTCTCCTACTAATCCTAGAATTTCTCCTCTATTAACATCTATGTTTATATTCTTAGCTGCGTGTACAGTCTCTCTTCTCATTTCATAATTAACACTCAAATTATCAATTTTTAAAAAACTCATTAGTTTAATTTTGGATTCAATGTATCTCTCATCCAATCTCCTAATAGATTAATTGAAAATGCTAAAATAACTAAAAAAATTGCTGGAAAGAAAGTTATCCACCATTCACCAGAAAATAAAAAATCATTTCCAATTCTAATTAATGTTCCTAAAGAAGGTGTTGTTGGTGAAACACCTACTCCCAAAAAGCTTAATGTTGACTCTGTTATTATTGCAAGTGCAAGTCCTATAGTACCAATTACTAGAACTGGTCTCAATATATTTGGTAAAATATGTTTAAACATAATAACTGGATTTGAAACTCCAATAATTATTGAGGCGGATACATAATCTTTATTTTTTTCTACTAAAGTTGCTGCTCTTGAGACTCTTGCAAACTGAGGCCATTCGGAAATACCTATGGCAAAAATTAAAACATAAATTGCCATTTCATTATGCAACTCTTTTGAAATWATWCCTMWKSYDRKWSMRWYWRYTMWTARWKCSRWHRAAAKWYWTSGYWMWSTTRMMKRAWCMWYHRKWAWSCWYMYWAMWMWSRWWKMATWWWWWSMWYYAWWWKATCCTGCTGTTAAACCTAAAGTTACACCCAATATTAAGCTGAATAAAATTGCAGAAAAACCAACAATCAAAGAAATTCGTGATCCATAAAGAATTGTTGAYARCATATCTCTACCYTGRCCATCAGTTCCWARAACAAATTTAGCAACCCCATCTTCAGACCAAGAAGGTGGTGTAAATGCATCCATTAAAGATAAGCTTGATGGATCAAATGGRTTAAATGGAGCAACWAYTTCAACAAAAAAAGAACAAAAGAAAATTATTAATAAAATAATAGYTGATRCAATAGCYGTGGGCGACTTTATAAAGCTAAAATAAATATCACTATCYTTAATTCTATTTAACAAAGTTAATYCTTGATTATCCACTTACTGCCTCCGCTTTAACYCTAATCCTTGGATCAATAAAATAATATAAAATATCAACTATGAAATTTATCATTACAAAAACAAATGCAATGAAAACTAAGTATGCTGACATAATAGGTATATCTACAAACTTAACTGCTTGAATAAATAAAAACCCCATGCCTGGCCATTGAAATACTGTTTCTGTAATTATTGAAAAAGCTAYTAATGTACCAATATTTATTCCTGCAATTGTAATMACAGGTATCAAACCATTTYTTAATGCATGCTTATAGTGAATACTTTTTTCGTTTATTCCTCTTGCTCTTGCAAACTTAATATAATCAGTTTGAAGTATTTCCATCATCTCAGCTCGAACCAGCCTTATAATGTAAGTCATTTGGAAAAGACTTAGAGTTACTGAAGGAAGAATTATAGCTTTTATTCCCGATATTGTTAAAAAACCKGTAGACCAAAAMCCTAAGTCAACTACCTCGCCCCTACCAAAYGARGGTAATATTCCTAAGATTACTGCAAAAAGATATATAAATAGTATACCTATAACAAATGTGGGGAGMGATACTCCCAACAAAGAGAYAGCCAATATGGTRTCACTTAAAAAACCTTTACGATTTATACCTGTATAAACTCCTAATAAAGTTCCTGAARYTAAWGCAATTAATGCTGAAATTATAACTAGTTCAAGAGTAGCTGGCAATCTTTCTGAAATTAAATCTGAAACTGGTCTTCTTAGTTGATATGATATTCCAAATTCTCCTTGAGAAGCATTAATTACAAATCTTGAAAATTGCACATATACAGGATCATTTAATCCTAAAGTTTCTCTTAGTTCAGCTCTTTCCTCGTCTGATGTTTCTTCACCAACCATATTATTTATTGGATCGCCAACGAAAGTAAAAAGAGAAAACGACACAAAGGCTACAACAAGCATAACCAAAATAGATTGAAACAATCGTTTAAAAAAATATTTTATCAATTTTTGAAAACTTTAACTTATAAGCCCTTTTAAAAATAAAAGGGCTTATAATTAATTTATTARAATCTTTTGTTAGAAAATCTAAACAAAGGTTCGTTGTTTGGTCTTATTGGAACATCTACACTTCTTTTCGATGCCCAAGAAATTACCTGATGATGTAAAGGAAGATAAGAAATATCATCTTTTACAATTTYCCAAGCTTCTGCAATTGCAGCATTTCTTTTATCTAAATCAACTTCACCTTCCATAACTCTAATTAGCTCATCAACTCTAGCATTATTAAAGTTAACTTTATTCCAACTTCCTTTGCTGTCATATAAGTAATGAAACACATAGTGACTATCTAAAGTAGGAACACCCCATCCAAGCATATAAAAATCACCTTSGTCATTTTTAAGCTCTTTAAARTGTTTACTTTTAGTTTGMGAATTYAAAGAAACATTMAYGCCKATTTTACCGAACATTCCAACTACAGCTGTRCAGATAGCTTCATCATTTACATATCTGTCATTTGGACATCTTAGTTCAACATCAAAACCATTTGGATAACCAGCATCTGCTAGAAGTTGTTTTGCAGCAGCTACATCATAAGGCAATCTTTCATCAAGTGCCTTAGTATAACCTGTTACACCAGGAAATGTAATTATTCCAGCTGGTGAGCTTAAACCTCTCATTACTTTTTCCTTAATGGCTTCTATATCAATTGCTTGGTAAAGCGCTTGTCTAACTTCTTTCTTTTTAAAAGGATTRTCACCTGTGTTGCCAGATCTAAGTTKRTCTGCAGCTTGGTCCATACCTAAAAAAATAGTACGCATTTGTTCTACACTAATAACTTTAWGATCAGCTGAACTACCAATACGAGCTAAATCTTGCACTGGAGCATCGGTAACTATATCAAGCTCTCCAGATAATAATGCTGCAACCCTTGTTGCTGCATTAGCAATAGGAAGTAAWTGAATTTCATCAAGATTATGTTCAACTTTTCCCCACCAATTTTTATTCTTTTTAAAAACAGTTTTTRTATTAGCTTCTCTCAAAGTAATTTCAAACGGACCTGTTCCCATTGCATTACTTGAAGCAAAATTTGCTTGTGATGCATCATAGTTTTGTGGAACAATTGAAAAATTATCAGTTGCCCATTTTTTTGACATAACAAATATATTTGTTAATTGGTTCAAAAGAATTGGATTTGGTTCTCTTGTTTTAATTTCAACCGTGTAATCATCAAGTGCTTTAACTGATGTAACAGTACTAATATACTCTTTAAAGTCTGAAGTTGGTTGTTGAGCTCTTAATAAACTAAACACAACATCTTCTGCTGTCATCTTGTCACCATTATGAAAAGTTACATCTTTTCTAAGATTAAAAACCCAAGTTGTTGGGTTTGTAGTTTTCCAGTCAGTTGCTAGCTGAGGTCCAATTGACATATCAATCCCTCTTGTAACAAGTGCYTCATATACTTGTCTTGCTACCATTGAAGTTGGTCCTTCATTTTGAGCATGTGGATCAAGTGTTAAGCTATCGCCTTTCATTGACCACTTAATTGTATTTGCTGCCCAAGCAGACGAAAATCCAAAAACAAATAGTAAAGTTAATATAAATTTACATAGATTTTTTATTCTCATTTTACCTCTCTTTAAAAAGGATAGTATGATAGAATAGGATGTATTCAATCCTTTTCTCAAGCTTTAATTTTAATGAATTTGATGGAATTTTACTTAATTAATCTTTTAAAATTCTCATAAAGGATTTTAGAGTAATTGTTCATGTTTCGCATATTATTTTGGGCCTCTTTATCAAATTTTTCTAAAGCTCCTTTGCCTAATTGTTTTTCTAGTGCAGATTTATATTCTGGAACACATCCCCATTCATTTACAGTTGTATCTTTAATTTCAATGTGGAACTGAATACCATATGCATGATTTTGATATTTAAATATTTGATATTTTGTTACAAGAGATGAAGCTAACAAAGTAATATCTTTGTTATTTTCTAAATTCTGCACTTCATAAGAATGCCACTGTAAAGATTTTATTTTTTCAGGAAAAGATGAAAATAAATTATCATTTTTTCTTTCATCAAAAAAATTAATATCAAGCATACCTATTTCAGATGTATTTGATTTCACTACTTCTCCACCTACAACTTCTCCAAGTAGCTGACATCCTAAACAAAAACCTAAATAAGGTTTTTTTAAATCTACAACAAATTCTTTTATTCTCTTTTTTTCATCTATCAGCCATGGGTAATCTTTTTCCATCCATACATCCATTGGTCCGCCCATACAAAACATTGCGTCAAATTTTGCAATATCATTTGGAATACGATCTCCTTCATCTAATTCAATAGTGGTAAGTTTTACACCGTCTGCAATCATTAGATCTTTAATATATCCCGGATCTTCTATTTTAATATGTTGTAAAACAATCACTTCCATTATTTAAGCGCAGGTTTTAAAAGTTTTAACATTTTACCATGAATTGTATTATTTGAAGACAATATAATATTTCCAGCTTTAACTGCATCTTCGTTTTTCCAAGTAGAAATAATTCCACCAGAAGCTTTAGCGATAGGTATAATTGGATGAATATCCCATATTTKATTTATGCATTGTAAAACAATATCTATTCTGCCTTCACACAAATGACAGTAAGTTAAAGCATCAAAGCAAGGAAATTGCATTAATTTTAGAACTTTTGGAATTTTTTTTTGTTTATTTAATGAAAGCCATCCATGAAATGCACCCGAAACTTTAGCTTGAGCAAAAGTAGTTTTTTTATTTACACTTAGTTTTTTCTTTTTTCCTTTTTCAAAAACGTAAGCTTTTTTATTAGAATAGTTTAAATAATATTTATTTAGTTTAGGAAAGTTAGCTAATCCCATTACTGGTCTTCCTTTATAGTTTAAAGATATCAAATTTCCCCAGGTTGGGTTACCTGTTATAAAAGACCTCGTTCCATCGATAGGATCTAACACCCAAGTATAATCACTTTTTGTTTTCTTATAACCAAATTCTTCACCTATTACTTGATGATTAGAGAATCTTCTTTTGATTCTTAATCTAATAAACTTTTCAAATTCTCTATCCGCTTGGGTTACCGGATCATACCCTTTTCCCTTACTCTTGTTTATTACTCTAAAAGATCTATTCAATTTTTTGTAATAAAATTTTGTTAGCTCTTTAGCTAATGCATTAAGAAAATTGTAATAAAGTCTGTAGTTTTTGAATTTTGTAGCAGACATGATCAGCTCTATTACTATTTAATTTAACTTGATTAAAGCATAAAATTAAATAATTCTTGCGAAAACGTCGTTATAATTAAAGTAGTATAATTCATGGAAAAAATTCAATCACATGCAAAGTTAGTAATAGTAGGTGGAGGAATTTTAGGTGTAAGCTTGTTGTATCATCTCACCAAAGAAGGTTGGAAAGATATAGTTTTAATTGAAAAAGGAGAACTTACTTCTGGTTCTACTTGGCATGCCGCTGGTCAGTGCCCTCACATGGTAGGAAGCTATAATTTAGCTAAAGTTCATTTACATTCTACAAATCTTTATAAACAATTAGAAAAAGAAACAGGACAAGCTACTGGTTTTCACGAATGTGGTAGTTTAAGACTGGCTTACAAACAAGAAGATATTGAATGGTTTCGTTATATTAAAGGAATTTTAGATAATGTTGGAGCACCTGCAGAAATAATTTCTCCTAATGAAATTCCAAAAATACATCCTTTTATAAATTTAGATGGAATTATTGGTGCATTTTATACCCCAGAAGATGGTCACACTGACCCAACAAGTACAACAAATGCAATGGCTAAAGGAGCTAGAAATGGTGGTGCTAAAATATACAGAAATAATAGAGTGACCGATATTGCATTACTTCCTTCAGGAGAATGGAAAGTAATGACTGAAAATGGAGATATTGTCTGTGAGCATGTTGTTAACGCAGCTGGAAGTTTTTGTCCAGAAGTTGGTGCAATGGTTGGATTAAAAAATATACCAAGCATAAATATGATACATCACTATTTAGTAACAGATGAACATATAGAAATTAAAAAATTAACAAAAGAGTTACCAGTTACGAGAGACCCAATGGCTTCTGCTTATCTAAGACAAGAAGGTAAAGGTTTGTTAATTGGTCCTTATGAGATGGATGCAAAACCTTGGGCTTTAGATGGAATGGACTGGAAGTTTAATATGGAATTGTTAGAGCCTGAACTTGATAGAATTGAAAAACATTTAGAAATAGGAATGAACAGAATTCCTCAGTTTAAAGATGTTGGAATTAAAAAAATTATTTGTGGACCAATTACACATACGCCTGATGATAACCTTTTAGCCGGACCTGCGCCTGGACTAATAAATTTTTGGATGCTTTGTGCTGCAAGCATAGGTATTGCTCAAGGAGGTGGGGTTGGAAAATACTTGGCTCAATGGATTGTTTACGGAGATTCTGAAATTAATATGTTGGAATTTGAACCAAGAAGATACATGAGCTGGGTAACAAAAAAATATGCAATTGAAAAATCAACTGATCAATACAGAAGAATGTATGTAACACCTATGCCAAATGAAAGTATTGAYGTTGGAAGACCAAATAAAACAACGCCAATATACAAAAAATTAAAAGATATGGGTGCTATGTATCTAGATAGTTATGGTTGGGAAAAACCTACATGGTTTGCAAAACCTGGAATGAAAGAAGAATATAGTTTTAAAAGATCTAATGCATTTTCTTATGTCCAAAAAGAATGTGAAAATGTTCAAAATAATGTTGGTATTTTAGACTTAAGTACCTTTGCAAAATATGAAATTCAAGGAAAAGATGGTGAGTCCTATTTAGATCATTTATGTGCAAATTCAATTCCAAAAAAAGAAGGTAATATTATACTTGCCCATACACTTAATAAAATAGGCAGAATCCAAAGCGAACTAACTATAACTCGATTACCAAATAATAAATTTTATGTTCTATCATCTACAGCTTCTGAAATAAGAGATTTAGATTGGTTTAATCACAATGTTAACAAAGACGAAAAAGTTGAAATAAGGAATGTAACTGAAGATTATGGAGTTCTCGTTTTAGTAGGACCAAAATCTAGAAATGTTTTATCACAATTAACTTCAGAAAGTTTAGATAATAAAGATTTTCCTTGGTTAACTGGAAAAGAAATAGAAATAAATAAAGTACCCGTAAGAGCTCTTAGAATTAATTACATGGGAGAATTAGGTTGGGAATTGCATCATCCCATAAAACAAATGGAATCTTTATATGATGCTATTTATGAAGTTGGTAAAAAAGACAACATCAYTAATTTTGGAACTTATGCTGTTAACTCATTGCGAATGGAAAAGGCGTATCGTGGTTGGGGAGCTGAATTRACGGGAGAAATTAGTTTAGTTGAAGCTGGTATGAACCGATTTTTTAATTTGAATAAAAAAAGTAACTTTATTGGGTCTCAAGTCCTAAGAGAAAAGCTACAATCAGAAGTTAACATCAAGATAGTTTACCTCGAGGTCGATGTTGATGACGCTGATGCAAGAGGTAATGAACCTGTTTATCATAAAAATAAAATTGTTGGAGTGGTCACATCAGGAGCTTATGGTTTTAGAGTGAATAAAAGCTTAGCTTTTGCGTATGTTAATTCTCAATTATCAGAAGCAGGAACTGAATTATTTATAGAAATTCAGGGTCAAAAAAGGAAAGCAAAAATATTGGACGCTCCAGTGTATGACGCTGATAACAAAAAATTAAAGTCATAATTATTTTATTGACAGTTAAAAAAAAATAAAGCAACGTCCGATTTTTANTGAAAATTTATGGCAACAAGAAGTAACACTCCTCCGAAACCTTATCTGGGCTTTGGAACTAGAATTAGAAAATCACCCTTCTTCGAATCAACTTTAAAATGGGGTTGTAAGGAATACACGACTTACAATCATATGTATTTCCCAGTTTATTATAATACTCCTGAAGAAGATTTTTGGAGTTTGGTCAAAGATGTTACACTTTGGGATGTTGCTGTTGAAAGACAAGTAGAAATTAAAGGTCCTGATGCAACAAAATTTACACAATTATTAACTCCAAGAAATTTATCTGATTGTCAAGTTRATCAATGCAAATATGTATTAAATACAAATTATGAAGGTGGCATCCTTAGTGATCCAATTTTATTAAGACTCGCTGAAGACCATTGGTGGTATTCTATTTCTGATAGTGATCTTTTACTTTGGGCYATGGGAGTAGCTGGCAARGRTAAATATGACATAGAACTTARAGARCCAGATGTYTCTCCTTTGCAAGTRCAAGGWCCWAAWTCAAGAGMWTTGATGAATGATTTATTTGGATCWTGGATMAATGATTTAAAATATTACTGGTGYAAACAAAYWGATYTGAAAGGAATACCTGTTGTTGTATCAAGAACAGGTTGGAGTGGTGAAATTGGTTATGAAGTTTACCTTCGTGATGAAAAAAAAGGTGCTGATTTATATGAGATGGTAATGGCAGCAGGTGAAAAATATAAAATTGCACCAACTGGCCCTTCTCAAATAAGAAGAGTTGAGGCAGGAATTTTTTCTTATTTTCAAGATATGAGAGTAACTGATAATCCTTTTGAGATTGGAATGGATAGATTGGTTGATCTTGAAATGGAAGCAGATTTTGTAGGTAAAGAAGCGCTTATAAAAATTAAACAAGAAGGAATAAAAAGAAAATTAGTTGGTATTGAAATTCTTGGCGACCCTATAAGCAAGRTTGTTCCACCAGAGTACACTCCTGAATACTTTGTACCTGATCATTGGCCAATATTTGATGATAAAAATGAGATTGGTTATGTTACATCTAAATGTTTTTCACCAAGATTAGAAAAAAATATTGGTTATGCTTTTATCCCTATAGATTATGCAAAAAATGAYACWAARTTYACAATTARATCACCATATGCAAATTTAGAATGCAAAGTAGTGCCATTACCATTTTACGATCCAAAAAAACAAATTCCTATAAAATAATTTATTCATGCTCTCAAAATATATTAAAGAGAGTAAAATTTGAGTTTTCGAGATAGTTTAGTAGCTTTGCTTGTCCCTATTTTTTTAGGTTTTGGTTTTGTAATATCGAAACCTGCTTTTGAATATTTTCCACCATTTTTATTAATGGGATTACGTTTTACCATAGCAGCGTTTATTATGGTTTGGTGGTTTCCTATTCCAAAAGGATTATTTAAAGATTTAATTATAGTTTCTTTTATCGGTAGCACCTTGCAATATGGTTTGACCTATTCTGGTTTAAATATAATTGATGCTTCATCCGCTGTGTTGTTAGTACARGCAGAAGTGCCTTTTGGTGTGATCATTGCTTATTTTTTACTTAAAGAAAAGCCTGGAATAAAAAATATACTAGGTATATGTGTTTCTTTTTTTGGTGTTTTTATTCTAACAGGTGCACCTAATTTAGAGGGTAAATTTTTTGGAGTTTTATTAACTCTATCTGGTGCTTGTAYRTGGTCTCTTGGGGCAGTATTAGCAAAACCTCTGAGTGAAAAAATGAATCCTTTTGCATTGACTGCTTGGTTATGTTTGTTTTCGGGACCTCCTTTGATACTAGCTTCCGTTATTTTTGACGGCAATACAATAAATTATTTTTTATCTGCAAATCTCAATAGCTGGTTGATTGTTGGATATCTAGGTTTATTTATGCAGCCATTAGCATATGGTTCTTGGTATTATGTTTTAAAACGTAATCCAGTACATAAAGTTTTACCKGTAYTAATGCTTTTGCCACTTACRGGRTTACTAGCTGCTATTTTTCTTTTAGGWGAAAAACCAGGYGAATATATATTYATAGGAGGAACAGTTATCYTTRTTGGCGTGGGTATGATATTAYTTGGCAAACAAAAGAAAAACTAAYAYTTCGCTGGAAGTGATTTTCCGTTCCTTTCTTCATGAAACTRAGTCACAGAAATAGCACGCGTACCTCTAACAACTACAAACTTATATCCATCAACACWCACTGTAACAACTCTAGAAGTTGTATGATCTCTAATCCGCAAAGAACCATCTTCAATCTCTCTTATCTCAGCAAATCCAATATTGCCAAACACCAAACTAGCAATAACCATTCCAATTATTTTTTTCATAATTCTCCTTTCTTCCGTATGGTACCATTTTTTATAATTTTTTTATTTTTTTGATTTCTTTATAATTTCACTTATAATTTCTTCTTTTCTGTGGCCCATAAGATGAATTCCTTTTACTCCTTGTATATTGCGAAAAGCTTCTATTAGCTCTATACATATTTTTTTACTTTCTTCTTTTTGATCTTCTGAACCTTCTAATCTCTTAATAATTTGATCTGGTACATCAACACCAAATAAATTTTCATTCATCCATCTTGCACTCTTTGCTGAAGCAAATGGTCCTAACCCAATTATGAAATTTGTTTTTTCCAAAATTCCTTCGTCTCCTAAAACTTTCATATATTCATTTAATAACTTTGCATCAAAAACATACTGGGTTTGAAAAAAATCTACACCGTTGTTGATTTTCTCTAAAATTTTTTTGGGATCAGGTTTTCCCATAGTTGGAACTTCTGCTSCTCCTATAARTAATTTTGGTGGAGGATCAATTACTCTTCCTGATGGAAATTTTTTTTCTTTACGCATCATATTTGCCGTAGAAACTAATGTTAAACTATCAATATCATTCACAATTTTAGCTTCAGGTTGATCACCACTTTTTGGATTATCTCCTCCTAAACAAAGGATATTGTTTACACTTAAAGCCGACGCTCCTATTAAATCTCCTTGTAAAGCTAAACGGTTACGATCTCGAACAGTTAATTGTAATATTGGATCTATACCATTCTGCGCAAGAATAATTGCAGCAGTTAATGAAGACATATGTGCTTTTGCACCAGGGCTATCTGTAACATTAACAGCGTCAGCTATTCCTTTTAATGGCATTACATTTTTTAATAACGTTTCTTTGTCAGATGCATCTGGTGGCGTTGTTTCTGCAGTATATACAAAAACTTTGTCTAATAATTTTTGTTGAAGTAAGCTTTGGTTTTCCATTTTATAAAATCATTATTATTAACCYAAATTTTGCAAGAATGGAAAGATATTAAATAAATAATAGCCCAGTGATTGCAATTTATTAGTTAGTATTAAAATTCCTGTTGCAAGTAAAATTACTCCGCCTATTTTTGAAACTCGATTAATATTCTTTTTAAAATTTTTTGAAAATACTAAAAACTTTTGAATTAAATATCCTGATAAAATAAAAGGTATTGCTAAGCCTAATGAGTAAAAACTTAAAAGTAAAATTGCCTTTGATATTGTTTCTTCAGTGGCTGCTAAAGCAAGAATTGAACCTAAAATAGGACCGATGCAAGGAGTCCATCCAAATCCGAATGCCATTCCGACAATAAATGTAAATAATGGTTTRGTTGATTTGTTTGTATAATATTTCTTTTCATAATTAAGAAATTTAATATTAATTATTCCAATTAATTGCAGAGAAAAAATTATAATTATTAAACCAGCAACAATTCTTAATTGATTTGAGTTTTGAAGTAAAAGATTGCCCAAAAAAGAAGCTGTGGCSCCAAAAATTATAAATACAAATGAAAATCCTAAAGAAAATAAAAATAATGGAACTAAATTTATTTTTTTTCTTTCAACTAATTCATTTAATGATTGTCCTGAAATAARAGAAAYATAACCAGGTATTAGTGGTAAAACACARGGTGATAAAAAGCTTATTAATCCCGCTCCTAGAGCAATTATTAATTCAATCATATTTTAACTAGTTAATCATATATTATAATTAAATCTTTTAGMTATACTTCCATTTACATTGGTTTTTATCCTAAATAATGAACCAGAAAGCTTAAATTGTCTTAAATCTTTTTTGCTCATWGATTTTTTTGCTGACGTAACAAATAATTCTGAATGATTTGGACCTCCAAAAGTACAATTAGTTATGTTTTTAGCAGGAAAATCGATTGTATGAATTTTTTTCCCAGTTTTATTAAAAACAGAAATACGAGCTCCTCCGAAATGACATGTCCATAAATTATTTTGTTTATCCAATGTCATTCCATCGGGAGAACCTTCTTTACTTTTAAATTTTATAAAAACTTTTTTTTTTATAATTTTTAATTTTTTATYAATTTTAATTTTATAAATTTTTTTATCTCTACTATCAGTATGATAAAAATTCTCTGAATTGATAAATGCTGGTCCGTTTGTTATATAATAATTTTTATCAACTTCAGTTAAATTTAAATTATTATCCAAACAATAAAGCGAACCAGTTCTTATTTTTCTTTCAAGATTGTCCATTGATCCAAACCATAATCTCCCTTTTGGATCTGTTTTGCCGTCGTTTAATCTGTTCAAGGTTTTATTTTTTTCAACGATAATTGATTTAATTATTTTTCTTGTYTTWARATTTACAATTCTTAATTCACCCTTTAAACCTAAGATAAATATATTATTTTTTATATGAGATAAAAAACCAATTTCCTTATTAATTTTTAATATTTTCTTTTTTTTATTTTTTGTATTTAAAATAAATATTTTTTTTCTTTTAATATCGACAAAGTAAATTGAATTGTGCRACTTAACCCAAAGAGTGCCTTCACCTAGAATTGTATTTGATTTCCATATACACTCTGGTTTTGATGTTTTTATTTTCAAATTATACTGAGATTACTTTTGAGTTTTGTTCTCCAAGATTATCTATAGATAATCTTAATGTATCTCCATTTTTTAAGAATACTTGAGGTTTCTTTCCCATACCAACACCTGGGGGTGTGCCCGTTGTAATTATATCGCCTGCTTGCAATGACATATATTTACTTAGATAAGCAACAATGTGGTAAACATTAAATATCATTTTATTTGTATTACCCGTTTGCATTCTTTTTCCATTTAAATCCAAACTTAAATTTAAATTGTTCACATCTTTGATTTCATCTGATGTAACTAAATAAGGTCCTATGGGCCCAAATGTGTCATGAGATTTTCCTTTAACCCATTGACCCATTTTTTCTATTTGCCATTCTCTTTCACTAATATCGTTAACAAGACAATATCCAAGTATATGATCACTAGAATTTTTTTCAGAAATATTTTTAGCTTCTTTTCCAATAACTATACCTAGCTCTACTTCCCAATCTAGTTTTTTAGAATAAGATGTAATTTCAATATCATCATTTGGTCCATTTACACAACTTGWGGCTTTCATAAATACAATTGGTTCTGATGGAACTTTTGCWYCTGTTTCYTCAGCATGATCTRAATAGTTTAAACCTATASCAACAAATTTACCTGGATTGCTAATACAAGATCCAATTCTTTCACTATTTGAGAGTTCTGGAAGATTTYYTAAATCTAAACTTTTTAATTTTTCAATAGTTGAGTGAGTTAGATTATCTGGTGTTAAATCCTTTATTACTGAACTCAAATCTCTAATTTTGCTATTTGTATCTAAAGCAGCTGGTTTTTCTTTTCCTTTATTTCCTACTCTTAATAGTTTCATTTTTTCTCCTTATATTAAATACTCATCCCTCCATCAATTGGGTGAACTACCCCAGTTATAAAATCTGACTCATCACTAGCTAAATAAACAGCTAAAGCAGCGATTTCTTCGGCTGTAGCAAGTCTTCCCATTGGTTGTCTTGCTATAAAATCTTTTTTTGCTTTYRCWGGATCGGGTGCAGCTGCMACTCTKTCTTCCCATGAAGGGGTGTGAACTGTTCCTGGTGCAATAGCATTACATCTTATATTGTTTTTAATAAAATCAGCCGCTATTGATTTGGTTAAACCAACAATGGCAGCTTTTGTTGCACCATAGACAAATCTATTTGGTAGACCTCTTAAGCTTGAAACTATTGATGACATATTAATTATATTTCCCTTATTCTGTTTAATCATYTTTGGAAGTATTTCTTTAATCATAAAATACATTGACTTAACATTTGCATCGAAAGAAAAATCCCAATCTTTTTCATCACAATCAAGTATTGTTCCATGATGAACAAAGCCAACTGCATTAAATAAAACATCTACTTTATTTAATGAYGCAGAAAATTTTTCAATAGCTTGTTTGTTTGTTGAATCTAAATTTTTAACTTTAATATTTGGATATTCTTTATTTAAAGTTTCTAAAGTTTTATCATTAATGTCTGTTGCTATAACGTTTGCACCTTCATTATGAAATACAATAGCTGTTGCTCTCCCAATTCCTTGTCCTGCAGCAGTAACAACTATATTTTTATTTTCTAATCTTTTGCTCATTTATTKCTTTTATTAATGTGAGTGTCTCGGCATTCCTTTTGTATTAGTTATATCTAAATACATAGATTCTGTTTCTAAACAAGCTCCAGTTTCTAATTGCCCAACTAAACTTCTTGCAATTTCTTGCCATGGAGTTTGATTTTTTAATTTTGGAATTTTAACATTTTTTCTTCTATTTGCTATTTCTTCATCTGAAATTAGTAGATCAATTCTACTATTGTTTAAGTCTACTTTAACTTTATCGCCTGTATTTACTATCAATAAAGCGCCACCAATTGCAGACTCTGGTGATACATTTAAWATTGATGGRCTTTCAGAAGTRCCACTTTGTCTGCCATCACCAAGTGTTGGAAGAGTATTAATTCCTTTTTTTAACAATCTGTCTGGTGGTTGCATATTCACAACTTCAGCAGAACCTGGATAACCTACTGGTCCACATCCCCTAATCATTAAAATAGAGTTTTCMTCAATTTTCAAATTTTCATCATTTATTCTTTTATGATAATCCTCTGGTCCTTCAAAGACAACTGCTTGTGCTTCAAAAATATTTGGATTTTTTGGATTTGATAAATATCTTTTTCTAAATTCTTCGCTAATTACTGAAGTTTTCATAACTGCAGAACTAAAAAAATTACTTTTCATTACTATAAATCCAGCATTTTCAACTAAAGGATTTTTAAATGATTTTATAACATTTCCATCAACATCAATTTTAATATTCAAATTCTCTTCAACAGTTTTACCAGTAACCGTCATAACGTTTTTGTGTAATTTATTATTTTTCATTAATTCTTGCATGATTGCAGGAATTCCTCCTGCTTTAAAAAAACCTTCCATTAAATGCTCTCCMGCTGGCTGACAATTAACAAGTAAGGGAATATCATGACCAAGTTTTTGCCAACTATCTATATCAAGATCAATGCCCATATGCCTTGCAATTGCAGTAAGATGTGGCGGACAATTACTTGAAGCRCCAATTGCACTTGCAACATAAATTGCATTTTCAAAAGCTTCCTTTGTCATGATTTTTGATGGCGTAAGATCTTCATGAACCATTTCGACAATTCTTTTTCCAGTTTCAAAAGAAATACTTTCTCTTTTCTTATATGGCGCAGGTATAATTGCACCTCCTGTTAAAGACATTCCTAAAGCTTCTGCAATAGAGTTCATGGATGATGCTGTTCCCATAGTATTACAATGTCCTATACTTGGAGCTGAAGCTGCAGCCATATCCATAAATTCATCATAATTAATTTCACCTTTTGCATGTAATTTTCTAGCTTCCCATATAATTGTTCCTGAACCAGCTTTTTTACCTTTATAAGAACCATCAAGCATTGGTCCGCCTGATAAAACAATTGAGGGAATATTTACTGTTGCGGCTGCCATTAAAGCAGCAGGCGTAGTTTTRTCACATCCAGTTGTTAATATAACTCCATCTATTGGATAACCAAAAAGAACTTCTACTAAAGATAGATAAGACAAATTTCTATCCAARGCTGCTGTTGGTCTTTTTCCTGTTTCTTGAATTGGATGTGTTGGAAATTCCATTGGCACACCACCAGCTTCTCTTATTCCATYTTTAATAGTTTTGCTAAGAGCTTGGAAATGTCTATTACAAGGTGATAAATCACTACCAGATTGTGCTATTCCAATTATAGGTTTRCCTGATTGAAGATCCTYTTTCTTTAAACCATAGTTTAAATATCTTTCTAAATAAAGAGCGGTAAGGCCTGGATCATTTGGATTATCAAACCACTCTTTGCTTCTTAGATCTTTTTTTTTCATAAATTATTAGATTGATTATAGCCAACCATTATCAACCACATAAGATTGATTYGTGCAGCCAGACGATTGGTCTGATGAAAAAAATAAAACCGCTTTAGCTATATCAGAAGGCATCAATTTTCGTTTTAAACACTGATTCTTCATTAAATCTTTTTCAGATTCTGGTGTTAACCATTTTTGAATTTGTCTTTCAGTCNRTWGTSYWKSMKGGNAYTWCNNAATTAAYTSTAANTMTTAAATTCACCTAAATCTCTAGCAAAAGATCTTGTAAGTCCAACCACCCCAGATTTAGCTGCAGTATAAGCTGCCATTCCTCCTTGTCCAACCATCCAAGATGCTGATCCAATATTTACAATGGCACCTCCTTTGTTTTTAATCATTGCTTTTTTAACTGATTGAACAGTAAAGAAATAATGTCTAAGATTAACATTCATTCTTTCGTTCCAATATTCTTCCGTAACATCATCAATTGCATGTCTTTCATCGTTTGCTGCGTTATTAATTAATATGTTTATTGAACCTTTRTCAGAAATAATTTTTGATATTGTATTTTGAAGTTGTTTAATATTTAAAAGATCGCATTCAATAAAAGTTGGAATTTTAAAATTTTTATTTTTAATATCTGAAATCAGTTTATTAGATTCTTTTACATTAATATCTACAAAACAAACCTCGGAGTTTTGTTCGCAAAAATGCTCAACAATTGATGCGCCTATTCCTGATCCTCCACCAGTAACAAAAACTCTTTTATTTTCTAGATCATGGTATTTTACAGTCATTTATATCCTGTTATTTGTTTTTTTATCAAAAATAGAAATTTGACTTAAATCAAAAAATAATTTCATCTCTTTGCCCGTTTCAATTTTTACAGTTGAGGGGAATTTGCCTAAAACCTCTTGGTTGCAATAATTAAAAGTTATAATTTGTTCGTGTCCAATATACTCGTTTAAATCAGTTCTTAAATTAACTTCAAAATCAGTATCGTTTATTTTTTTATAATGAATGTGCTCTGGTCTAATTCCAAAATAAACATCATTACTATTTTCTTCWAGCGATTTTACAAAATCATAATTTTYTATAGAAATATTATTCGATTGATTGGAACCTTCTGGAATAAATGAAGTATTATTAGMRWWYWWRNAMYAWKYSWCCASWGAWTNNAAMTKYAWWGAWKSARAYYNCWAWAAARTCAGCAACRAAGGTATTATTTGGCTTATTATATATATTTTCTGGAGTATCATATTGCTGGATAACACCGTGGTTCATTATAGCAATATTTGTTCCTAAACTCATTGCCTCGGTTTGATCATGTGTAACATAAACTACTGTTGTTTTTAACTTTTGATGAAGTTTTTTTATTTCTCTTCTCATTTCAACTCTTAATTTTGCATCTAAATTTGATAATGGTTCATCAAATAAAAAAATTCTRGGTTCTCTAACCAAAGCTCTTCCTATTGCAACACGYTGTCTTTGTCCGCCGGATAATTGTGAAGGTTTACGATTTAATAATTCATCAACATGCAAAAAATTAGAAACTTTTTTAAGTTGTTCTTCAATCTTTTCTTTTGAYGTTTTGGCTTGTTTAAGACCAAAAACCATATTTTCTTTTACATTCATAGATGGATACAATGCATAAGACTGAAAAACCATAGCGATATTTCTATCTTTTGGTTCAACTTCGCCTACATTGTAATCATCGATAAAAACAGTTCCCTCATCAATGGTTTCTAATCCAGCTACTATATTTAACAAAGTTGATTTTCCACATCCCGATGGACCTAAGAGCACTAAAAAATTTCCTTCTTCTATTTCGAGATTTATTTTTTTTAGAACTTCGGTACTACCAAAACTTTTTGAAAGATCTTGTATTTTTAATGCTATCATTTTATCCTTTCACTGCTCCAGAAGTAAGTCCTCTTATAAAATATTTCCCAGCTAATACATAAACAATGAGAGTTGGAACGCCAGCAATNRMTYGCNNAYGCYRKATCWWYRYWGYAKYMTTTNNCGCTGGHACTBGANTAAAACCATGTTGTTTAAAGCTACTTGGATAGGAGCAGACTTACCAAAAGAAAAAGTAGCTCCAAATAAGAAGTCGTTCCATATTTGTGTAAATTGCCAAATTACTGTTACAGTTATGATAGGATATGAAATTGGAATCAGTATTTTGAAAAATATTTTAAAAAATCCAGCCCCATCAATTCTTGCTGCCTTAATTAATTCATTGGGAATAGAAACAAAATAGTTTCTAAAAAATAATGTAGTAAAAGGGATTCCATAAACAGAATGAACTACTACAAGTCCTAAAATAGAGTTTGATATACCTAATTCACCTAAAGTCCTTGCCATTGGAAGGAGTATTGCTTGATAAGGTATAAAACAACCAAATAATAAAAATAGAAAAACCCATCTATCACCTTTAAAACGCCATTTTGTTAAAACATATCCGGTCATAGCTCCAATAAAAGTTGAGAAAATTACTGCTGGTACAACCATCTTGATTGAATTCCAAAAATAAGGTCTCAAGAAAGTATCACCAGCACCATATCCTCTTCCTCCCCATGCTACTGCCCATGATTCAAAATTTAATTGACTTGGCCAGGTAAGGAGCGTGCCCTGTCTAATTTCCTCCATTGTTTTAAATGAAGTTACAACCATTACATATAATGGAAATATAAAATAAGAAGCAAAAAGTATTAAAACAAAATAAAGAAACCATCTTAATAACAAATTTTTTATTTTAGAGCGTTCCTCGAGCTGTTTATATGATGCRCTAGTAATATTAGCTGACATTTTCTCTTCTCAATTCTGAATAAAGATAAGGAATAATAACTGCTGCYACWGCCATAAACATCATTATGGCACTTGCAGCAGATAAGGCGACTTGGCTTTTATGAAAAGCTGTTTGGGTCATAAAAAGAGCTGGCATAGTTGTTGAAATACCAGGTCCGCCTTGAGTAAGCGCAACTATTAAATCATAACTTTTAATTGATATGTGTACCAAAATAACAAAACTAGTGAAAAATACTGGTCGCATCATAGGGATAAGTATTTTCCAATATAAGGTAAATAAATTTGCACCATCAATTTTTGCTGCTTTAACAATTTCATCCTCAATAGATCTAAGGCCAGCAAGAAATAAAGCCATAACAAATCCTGAYGATTGCCARACMCCRGCTATAACAATGGTATAAATGGCCATGTCTCTGTTAACCAGCCAATCAAAAGTGAAATTTTCAAAGCCCATATCAATAAATAATTTTTGAATTCCTAAAGTTGGRTTTAAAATCCATTTCCATGCAGTTCCAGTAACAATAAATGAAAGAGCCATTGGATAGAGATAGATGGTTCTAAGAACGCCTTCTGCTCTAATTTTTTGATCAAGAAATATAGCTAGAACAACTCCTATAACAGTGCAAATAACTAAAAAAAGAACTGTAAAAATTAATAAGTTATCAACAGCTATAAGCCATTTATGTGTTTTCCAAAGTTTAACATATTGGCCAACACCCCATAATTCGTATTTTGGAAGAATTTTAGAATTTGTAAATGAAATATAAAACGTCCAAAGAACAAAGCCATAAACAAACCAACTAATTAAACCCACAGATGGGGCTAATACAATTTTAGGTAAATTTTTTTCTAGCCACTTAAACATAATAAAATAAAAAAAAGGCCACTTTTTAAAGTGGCCTTTTAATATAATTAATAATTGTTTACATATTTGCTAGCACAGTGTCTGCTAAAGCATTTGCAGCATCTACTGAAGACATATCAGAATTAAAGTGCTCTGTAATAACGTCTTGAAGAGCAGCTTTTATTGTATTTCCTTGCGCCATACCGTGAGCAAAACTTGGAAGAAGTCCACCTTTTTCTCCGGCTGTTTTAATGTCAGCATTGGATTTTTTTGCACAGTCGTCAAATTCATCCATTGGTACATCTAAACGAGCAGGTATTGAACCTTTATACAAGTTAAAAACTTTTTGGAAGTTTTTACCCATCATAAGTTTAGCTAATAATTTTTGACCTGCCACTTTGTCTGGATCGGTAGTTTTATAAAAAATAAAACTATCTACATTGTACAAGTATCCATTATTTGATGGAGTTGGAGAACAGAAGTAATCCCAACCTGGTGATTTACCGGCAGCTGTAAATTCTCCTTTAGCCCAGTCTCCCATAATTTGAAAACCAGCTTTACCTTCTATAACCATACCAGTTGCAACGTTCCAGTCTCTACCTGGGCTACCTTCATCAGTATAGCTTTGCAGTTTTCTCATTTGATCAAAAACTTTAACTGTAGTTTCRCTTCGTAGRCAATTTTCTTGCAATTTTACATAACARTTTTTGTAATAATTATTTCCACCTAMACCCATAGCTACYGCTTCAAATACTGTAGCATCTTGCCAAGGCTGTCCRCCGTGAGCAAATGGAATTATTCCTGCTGCTTTAAGTGTATCAGCTGCAGCATTCAACTCATCCCAAGTCGTAGGCATWGAAAGACCGTTATTATCAAATACTTCTTTGTTAGCCCAGATCCAATCAATTCTATGAATGTTTACTGGAGCCGCACAATAAGGACCGCTGTTATTTTGACATTTATGAACTGCAGCAATCATCGGATCTAATAAGTTATCCCATCCTTCTGCTTGTGCTATTTCATCAATGTGGTATGGAGCAACTACTCCTTCTTGATCGTATTCTTGAATAGTTGGACCTTTGATTTGAGAAGCTGAAGGCGGATCACCAGCAACTATTCTTGCTTTTAATGTAACGTTCGCAGCATCRCCACCACCACCTGTTACGGGCATATCTAGCCACTCGCCACCATTTGCAGCGAAATCATCTTTTAATACTTTAAGTGCAGCTGCTTCACCACCAGATGTCCACCAATGCAGAACTTCAATTTTTGGTCCTGCTAATGAAATACTAGGAGCTAATGCAAATACTATTAAAGYAATTAATATTTTCTTCATATTCCCCTCTTTATTTTTTTGTTAGTTAAATAATTAAAAAAAAGAATTATAGAAACATTAATTATAAATTCATAATAAAAAATMTGAATGCAACTCTTAATTGATTTTCATTTTTTTGAGAATARGCTTTGTTTTATTTACAAAATATGTGAATTGTARAATTAAGTATTAAACTTYCTGGGGAAGTTTTTCTAGTAACTTGTTTTTCTACCTAACCTTGCTGCGCCTCTAACACCACTAGCATCACCATATTTTGGTTTAAGAAATACCCCCTCGTATTCTTTACCAATTACATATTTTTTTACTAAAGCTTCAATTTCACTTAAAAAATCTATCTCATTACTTAAACCTCCGCCAAAAACAAAAACGTCAGGGTCAAGTATATTAATTATTACAGATAATGACATTGCAAGATTTATTTTAAATTCGCCTATCGCTTTTTCTGCATCAAGATCATGTCGTTTATAAAGTTGAAATATTTCATGAGATTTTAAATTCTTTCCATATTTTTTATTAAAATTTTTAGCTAACCCAAGTCCTGAAATAAAACTTTCAACTTCAGCTTCTCTTAAACTGTTGGTATTTAAATCTTCTTTTTTTGCTGCCATGTATGGTAACTGATTGTGTCCCCATTCTCCTGCCAAGCCATTAGGTCCAGTAACAATTTTTTTGTCTATTACTAATCCTCCACCTGCTCCTGATCCTAGAATAATGCCATATACAATTTTATAATGTTTTCCTGCACCATCTATTGCCTCAGATAAAGCAAAACAGTTTGCATCRTTTTCRCARAAAACYTCTYTRCCTAAWGCATYTCTYAAATCWTTTTGRAAAGGYTTTTTTTCWATCCAATAACAATTAGGWGCATTTTTAAYTAATCCMGTTTGWGGWGAATGAACTCCAGGATGACAAACACCAACAGGAAGAGATGTGTTTAATTTTTTTTCTAAACTTTTAGTAATTTCTGAAATATTTTTAATTACGGAATTATAATCTTTGGGACAATCTGTTCTTTCTCTAAAATTTTCTTCTCCAGAGTCTTCTAAAACAACACTCTCTATTTTAGTTGCACCAACATCAAATCCTATTTGCATAGCTGATATTCATAAATAACATTATATTWTTTATTTGATTACCATTCTCCAGTATTTTCCATAGAGGCCCAAGGCTCTTTGGGCTCTAAATGTCCTTCTTGAAGTATCTCGATTGAGATATTGTCTGGC
>NVSV01000088.1:0-4115 GCA_002732835.1 Candidatus Pelagibacter sp. | reverse complement strand
TTTTAGATTTTTTATTTAAATCCATAATTYAAATTTAAATTATATTTATGAATTTAAAAACAAATTTATAATTTAATTATGAAGGTTTATTCATTGAGCTAAAAAAATCAGCGTTGTTTTTTGTATTTTTAAGTTTAGAGCTTATAAATTCTATAGCATCCATTGGTCCCATAGAAGCAATAATTCTTCTTAAAACATTCATTTTTTGAAGGTCATTTTTATCAAATAGYAATTCTTCTYTCCTTGTTCCAGACTTTGTTATATCCATGGCTGGAAAGATTCTTTTGTCTGAAATTTTTCTATCAAGAATAGTTTCACTGTTACCAGTTCCTTTAAACTCCTCAAAAATAACCTCATCCATTCTGCTRCCAGTATCAATCAATGCTGTCGCGATAATAGTTAATGAACCACCTTCTTCAATATTTCTGGCTGCTCCAAAAAATCTTTTTGGTCTTTGTAACGCATTGGCATCAACACCTCCGGTTAATACTTTCCCAGAGCTTGGAACCACTGCATTGTAAGCTCTTCCAAGTCTAGTTATTGAATCTAACAGAATGACTACATCTTTTTTATGTTCTGTTAATCTTCTCGCTTTTTCAATGACCATTTCTGCTACTCCAACATGTCTTTGTGCTGGCTCATCAAATGTAGAACTAATAACCTCACCTTTTACAGTTCTTTGCATGTCTGTTACTTCTTCAGGTCTTTCGTCAATTAGAAGAACCATTAAATAACATTCGGGGTRATTTGCTGTTATAGAATTTGCAATACTTTGTAATATCATTGTCTTGCCTGCTTTAGGTGGTGAAATAATCAAAGATCTTTGTCCTTTTCCTATCGGGCTAAYTAGGTCGATTAGTCTTGGTGTTAAATCTGTTTTTTTTTCTACTTTATCAGTTTCAACTTCCATAATTAATTGTTTATTGGGATATAAAGGAGTTAAGTTATCAAAGGCAATTTTGTGTTTTGATTTTTCAGGATCTTCAAAATTAATTTTRCTAACTTGTAAYAAAGCAAAATATCTTTCACCATCCTTAGGAGCTCTGACCGGCCCCTCAATTGTGTCGCCCGTTCTTAATCCAAATCTTCTGATTTGACTTGGACCAACATAAATATCATCTGGACCTGGAAGATAATTAGATTCAATAGCCCTTAAAAAACCAAATCCATCTTGAAGTAATTGTAAAACYCCACCACCAGTAATTTCTTCACCTTTTTCWGCAWGTTTTTTAAGTATTACAAATAGAATTTCTTGTTTTCTAAGTGTGCTAGCATTTTCTATTCCTAACTTTTCAGCTTCGGAAATTAACTGCTCTGAACTTTTTTTCTTTAATTCTTGTATGTTCATTTTGGGATTTATTTGTTGGACAGATGTAATATATATACTAGACTAAAYAAATTCAACCCTAGATCGGCTTAAAAATTACTATAAAAACAATCAATATTAACAATATTGTGGGCAATTCATTAATTATTCTAAAGAATTTGGATGTTGTATTATTTGTATCTTCCTTAAGCTTGTTAAGACATTTCCCAAGATAAAAATGATAAATTGTTAATAAAACTACAAATAAAAGTTTCAATTTTAACCATAAAAAACTCAAACTGGAAAAGCCGATTATAGAAATCAGTATTAAACCAAATATCCAAGAAAGCACCATCGCYGGGTACATAATGTAAAAGTAAAGCTTTTTCTCCATAACTTTAAATATTTCTATGGACTCTTTTTTTTCTATATTTTCAACATGATAAACAAATATTCTTGGGAGATATAACAATCCCGCCATCCAAGAGACTATGGCTATAAGATGCAAAGTTTTAAATAATAAATATATRTTCATAAATAATTTATTGTGTACAYGGGCATTTTTTAAATTTGGATGGRCATTKAATTTTTGGTGAATAGAGGCCTTCTTTAAATTTATATGCTTCTTTGTTCAAAATTAATTTTAACAAGCTCTTAATAAAACTTTCATTTACTCCTAARGCAGGAACTCTTGTATAATTTTTACATCCATATTGCTCGGCAAGTTTCTTGTATTCAATATCTARCTCAACCARAGTTTCTGAATGTTCTGACACAAAAGCTATTGGAACAAGTACAATGTKTTTRCCAAATTTTGAATTTTCAATAATTACGCTTTCGGTAGAAGGTCCAATCCATTTTAATGGTCCAACTCTGCTCTGATAGCTTAATATATAATCTAAATTTTCTATATTTATTTTTTTAACAATTTTATCTACTGTTTGCTCTACTTGCCACTGATATGGATCTCCATTTTTTATGTTCTTTTCTGGAAGCCCATGAGCAGAGAATATTAGTTTAAAATTGTTAATATTGTTCACTTTTTTTTTGATTTCATTAATATGAGCATCRATAAAACTATTATCGGTTGGATAACAACAGAAGGTACTAGTTTTAACATTAAAATTTTCAATTTTACAAATTTCTTTCCATTCATTTATTGATGAACCTGATGTTGTTGCTGAATATTGAGGATATAAAGGCAACAAAATTACCTCTRCCGGATTGAATTTTCTAACTTCTTTTACAATTTGTGAAGTTCTTGGATTCCAACATCTCATTGCTACAAAAGTTCTATAAATAATATCTTTTTGATTAGAATTTAAAGAATTTTCTAATTTAACAGCTTGGTCATTTGTTAATTTTAATATAGGTGAAGAYCCRCCTATCTCTTTATAAATTTTTTTTGCTATTGGAGCTCTTCTTTTRGATATTAATTTAGCTAATGGATATCTTATAAATTTTGGTAAATTAAGTATTGCTGGATCATAAAACAAATTAAACARAAARGGCTCTACGTTCTCTAAYTTGTCTGGTCCTCCAAGATTAAATAATACAATGGCTTTTTTCACGAATAATTTTTAACAATATTAACTAATTCTTGAACCATTTCTGGTTTTGTTTCTGGCAAAACCCCATGTCCTAAATTAAATATATATGGGTGGTCTTTAAATGTATCTAAATAAAATAAAGCTTCTTTTTTAAGTTTATTTTTATCAGTTAATAATATTTTAGGATCCARCCCCCCTTGAATAGTGATATTAATCTTATCCTTTATGTCTCTTGGATTAACATTATAATCAATATTTATAACGTCRGGTTTAACAAARTCRCAGAATTTTTTATAATTTTTAATACCCCTTGGAAAACAAATTACYGGGACGTTTAAATCTTTCACAAAATTAACAAGCCTTTCCGTTGGTTCATATACATAATTATATAAATCTTTAGGTTTAAATGACTCATGATCTTCTAGTAGRCCGGCCCAACTATCRAAAATTTGAATTATTGTTGCBCCAGCTTCAATTTGTTTTTTAATATGTATTTTTAAGAATTTTTCTATAATTAATAAAAGATCTTTAGATAAGAAATTATTATTAAATTTATTAATCGATAGTTTGTTCTTTGGTGATTTTTGATTAATCATATAAACTAATAATGTCCATGGCGCTCCAACAAATCCAATCAARTCTTTGTTGGAKATTAATTTATTTTCAGAAGTTATTTTTAGYGATTCATATATGGGTTTTAATTTTTCTAYAAAATCAATTTCTTTAATTTGRTTTATRTTTTCTAAATCAATTTTTCCTAATTTTGGACCAATGTTTTTTATAAATTCGACTTTTTGATTTAATGCATATGGTAACATCAAAATATCTGAAAAAATTATAGCTGCATCTAATTTAAATCTTTTCAAAGGCTGCAATGTTATTTCTGATGATAAAATTTTATTTAGACATAAATTTATAAAATTTGTATTTTTTTCTCTAATTTTTCTAAATTCTGGCAAATATCTACCAGCTTGTCTCATTAACCAGATTGGTTTGTTGGTTGTTTTGTTATTTTTAATACAGTTTAGAATTGGACTCATAATAAATAGTAATTATAATGTTTAGTATTTATTATATATCCTGTGAATAGTAATTATTATTTTTAATTAACATCTTATGAACTTTTTATTAACAATTTTAATAGTAAAAAAACTAATTAAATATAGGTTTTTCTTCTATAACAAAAGTAATAATTATTTATGTATATTAATTTTGAACATGTTTACCTATTTTACTACTAATGAGGCAAATACTGCACT
>NVSV01000087.1:0-4180 GCA_002732835.1 Candidatus Pelagibacter sp. | reverse complement strand
ACGTTCTATAAAAATGAATATTTTATTAAAATTTTAAAACCAAATTCTTTATTAAGTACCAATGATGTTATTAATACGAATTATTGTCATATTTCTATTTGTAAGACTAAATTTAAGAATAAAATCATTATTTTATCTGCAATTGATAATTTGATAAAAGGTGGAGCAGGGCAGGCAGTTCAAAATTTTAATATATATTATAATTTTCATGATAATAGAGGACTTAAATGATTAAAAAATTATCAGTTATATTATTTTTGTTATTTTTAACGAACTGCTCTTTTGACACTAAATCAGGTATATGGGAAAACAAAAAAAAAGAAAAAAAATTACAGAATTAAATATGGATGATTTAGATAAAGATTTATCTATGGAGGAATATAAATTAATAATTATTGARTACGGAAAAAATAGTGAATATCCAGATATAAATAAATAATTATGAATAAAACTTTAAACATAGCTGTTATTGGACTAGGAAATATAGGCTCATATTTATTAAATGAGCTTAATAAAAAAAAGAAAGAAATTGAAATCAAAACCAGTAAAAAAATTAATGTAGTTGCTATTTCAGCACGAAATATTAATAAAAAACGAAAATTTAAAATAAATAAAAAAATTTTTTATAAAAATCCTTTAAAAATTTTAAAGGAAAAGAAAATAGACATTCTTTTCGAACTTATTGGTTTATCAGATGGAGTTTCAAAAAAAATAGTTGAACAATCRMTAAAGAAAARRATTCATGTGATYACTKCTAATAAAGCACTAATAGCAAAACATGGTGAATTTTTATCTTCTCTTGCAGAAAAAAATAAAGTTAATTTAGAGTTTGAGGCATCTGTTGCTGGGGGAATTCCTATATTAAGAACAATTAAAGAAGGGTTGGTGACTAACAAAATTAACAAAGTTGTTGGAATATTAAACGGWACTTCAAATTATATTCTTTCTGAAATGCAAGAAACTAACAATAGTTTTAAAGATGTATTAAAAAAGGCTCAGAAATTAGGTTTTGCCGAAACTAATCCAAAATTTGATTTAAATGGACAGGATGTATTATCTAAAATTAAAATTTTATCATCTCTCTCTTTTAAYAAAAAAATYTCTAAAAATAAAAGTTTAATGAAAGGAATAGAAGATATTGAACTAAAAGATATAAAAATGGCTAATAGTCTAGGAATGAGAATTAAATTGTTAGGTATTACAGAAATAATTGATAATAAGCTTTTTGAAAGAGTTCATCCATGTCTTGTGMRYAAAGAAAGTTACATCGCAAATATAAATGGTGTTATGAATGCTGTTATTTTGAATGGTTCACCCGTTGGCGAATCTGTTTTACAAGGTGAGGGTGCTGGACCAGGCCCAACATCATCTGCTTTAATGTCTGATTTATTGTCTATTTTAAGGGGAAATATAAAATACCCYTTTGGAGTTTCGTATAATAAGAGAAAGATTATTAAAAATTATGATTTAAATAAATATTCTAATTCTTTATATTTAAGATTTGAAGTGAGAGACAAACCAGGTGTTTTGTCTCAAATTACAAAAGTATTAGCAAGGTTCAAAATATCTATTGATCGATTAATCCAAATACCTGATCATAAAAATAAAAGAGCTTCCATAGTTATTATTACTCATAAAGCTAACGAACTTAATTCCAGCAAATGTTTAAATTTACTAAAAATAAATAAAAATATAMTTAAAAATCCTACTCTTATAAGATTATTTTGAGATGGAAATATATAGCAAGCTTTTTGAGGTATTATTTCCTGTATTTTTATCCATAGGTATTGGATATTGGTATGGAAAAAAGGACGCTAAATTCGATACTAATTTTATCACCACATTCTCAGGTAATATAGGATTACCGTGTATAATATTTTATTCTCTAACATTTTCAGATATAGATTTTGATGTTTTTTTAAAATTTTCATTACTTACTTTTGTTTATGTTGGAATCTTTTCAATTATTGGACTTATAGTTTTAAAATTATTAAACAGAGATATTGTYAGATTATTACCACCACTAATTCTTCCAAACACAGGAAATATGGGAATGCCTTTATGTTTATTTGCATTTGGTATAAAAGGATTAGCAATAGCAACAGCTATRACATCTACAATTTTAATCCTTCACTTTAGTCTTGGCATATTATTAGCAAGTAGAAAATTTTCTATTCAACCATTAATTAAATGTGTGCCTGTTTATGCTATAWTATTTTCACTTTTTTTTGTTTATTATAAAATTCCAGCACCMAAATTCCTTGAGAATGCAACATTTTTAATAGGTTATTCRGCTATTTTTTTAGTACTTGTTTCTTTAGGTGTTGCTTTATCAAAGTTAAAAGTTTTTTCTTTTAAAGAAACTTTAATTTATTCTTTAATTAGGGTTTTAGTYGGACCTATTATTGGCTTTGCATTTGTTAAATATTTAAATTTAACAGGAGTTGAGGCYGGTGTAATGYTTATTSAAGCCTCTATGCCYTCRGCAATTCTAACTTATTTAGTGGCTGAAATGTATTCTCCAAAAGAAATAACTGATAGCATTGCTAGTACAGTGGCTCTTTCTACATTTTTATCACTATTTACTTTAGTGTTAATAGTTTTTTTAGCACTTAAATATTTTAGTTAAACTTAGTGAAAGCAATTATTTTAAATTTATCTGCTTGGGTAATGCTTCCAATAATGGATGGCTTCGCTAAATATTTAAGTTCAACATTGCCAGTATTACAAATTACTTGGTCTAGGTATTTTTTTACAATTGTAATTACTTTACCCATTATGCTATTTTTTTATAGAAAAAATCTTACTTGGACAGAGCAACCCAAGCTTCAATTAATTAGAGGCTTGTTATTATTCTGTGCTAATATCTTATTTTTTTACTCAATATCAATTATATCTTTGGCTAAAGCTATTACATTAGCTTTTATTGCACCTTTAATTGTAACCGCTTTGTCTCCTTTTTTATTAGGAGAAAAAGTGGGTTATAAAAGATGGGCAGCAGTTATAACTGGATTTATTGGCTCACTAATTGTTATAAGACCAGGTTTTGTAGAGCTAAATTTAGCAAGCATTGCAGCTTTAGGAACAGGAGTTCTTTATGGTTTTTATTTAATTATAACCAGAAAGTTACATGATTCAGATAATCCACTTTTAACTCTWTTATTAACTGGAATAGTAGGGGCTGTGTTAGGCTCAWTAATTATGCCTRYTGTRTGGGTYTCACCAACWATTACTGAGTGGTATATGATGTTTGCAATAGGTTTTTTTGCTTCTCTAGGTCATTTGTTCATAATATTATCTCTAAGGTACGCAGATGCCTCTAAATTGGCTCCATTTGGCTATTTTGAGATAGTTACTAGCATAATAATAGGCTATTACTTCTTTAATCACTTCCCTGATAGCTGGACTTTCTTWRKANYAKYCATMAKCNATSWCAKMWRRWAWMKAMAWAKWYRGAAGAGAGCATAAAATAAGGTCTAATTAATTAGTAACTATTACAGCTCTATTATATAATGTATTACTTTAATTWGTATATTTATATTATTGAATCTAGTGAATGAGTTATAATACTTAATGCATAATATTAAATAGTATTATTATAAGAAAAAATTTAATAAAATTATATTAAATAAGTTATATAWATAAAATATATTAAAAAACTAAGTAAAATAAGGCAYTTTTAAGCAACATACTTAGTCTTAAAAACTGACATCCAGTAAAAAGTAGTAATTTGAACAATAATATAGATAAAATAGCAATTATTTGTAACTTAAAAAACTTTTGATATGCCTAGATTCTAAAGGTTTGCATAATAAGAATATAGTGTTTAAACGGCCATAGAAGGGGTGTATTTAGTGATATAGTGATATATGCTACAACTGAAGGGCGAAAATAAAAAATATCAAGAAAATATGGGTAAATTAAACAAAAACGTTGGTATTACAAACTTTTAGAGCAAAAACCTTCCTTTTTTAGGAGATTTTTCTTGGTTTTTGTCCCTCCAGGACCTGAGTATCCACCAAGGCGGCCATCAGCCCTGATAACCCTATGACAAGGAACTTTGGGCGCATAGGGGTTCTTAGCGCAGGCATTTGCTACAGCTCTTGCTGATTTGGGCCTATTTATGCCTATTGCGACTTGTTTATATGTTCTTACATTACCTTTAGGTATAGTTTTAAGG
>NVSV01000086.1:0-4224 GCA_002732835.1 Candidatus Pelagibacter sp. | reverse complement strand
TGAAGGTATAATTGGCTGCATTAATGGATAATTATCAGCAGTTGTATAGTCGCAAATTAACATTCTACGAAGGCTTTGGGATAAATTTGCTGTACCGCCATGTAAGCACCAAGTACTCATCAAGCAAATATCTCCAGCCTTTCCTTCGATCTTAGTTGCGTGACGACGACATTTTTTCTGAATATCTTCATCTACCTTGCCTACAAATTCATCTCTTTCATAATGGCTATATCGTGGTCCATTATGTGAGCCTTTAAGAATTCTCACACAACCATTTTCTTCGTTCATATCATCTATAAGAACTAACAAAGCTAAGTGATCATCATTAGTATGCACGTCAAAGGGTTGATCTTGATGGTAATCAACTCGAGTCTTCATACCTGGCAGTTTGATATTAAGCTTACAATGATGGAACTTCACATTAGGTCCAATTAAATCCACAACTGCTTTAACAGCTGGCCCCTCAAATAATACATCTCGATAAGCTTGAGAGATATCCGCAGGATTAGCAACTCGCCGAAGTTTTGGATTTTCTACACAATGCCCTTTTTCCAGATCAAAACGTGCTTTACCATTAGGTGTTTTACCATAGTTTTCTKTGTAGCTTTTRCTCTCCTCAATCCATTTATCTAGTTCATCTCTCATCGCTTGTAATTTATCACTAGAAATAACTTTTGGTATAATTACAAATCCATCGCGTGTATAGGTTTCCACTTGTGCTTTTGTTAACATAAAAATCCTTAATACATTATCATTTTTCGTTGTCCGGAATTACAGCTTCAACGTCTATTTCCATCATCATTTCTGGTCTTGCCAACCCTTTAACAATCAAACCTGTTGAACAAACATGAATACCTTTCAAATGTTTGCCTATAACATTGTAGACCTCCTCACGATAGGCCCTATCAGTGATATAGATTGTTGTCTTGCAAATATGTTCTAGCTTTGAGCCTGCCTCTTCAAGYAAAGTTTTAACACATTGCATCGCCGTTTCTGCTTGTGCAGCCGGATCTCCTATTCCTGTCATATTACCRTCTAAATCGAAACCAGTCTGTCCRCGCAAAAAAATTCTATTGCCTGCTCTTACTGCCATAGATAGATCATTATCCATTTTTTTTTCGGGATACATTTGTGCWGTATTAAATTTTCTTATTCTTCGATGTGTCATAATAGTTCCAACATCTAATTTTCACATTATTTCATAACTTTATCAGACAAACCTGCCGAACGTTTAACAAAATCCAATGGCTCATTAAAATCAAAATTATTATATACTGCGTTAAGATGTGCAAAAGGTGGGGACTGAGCAAATAGCTGAAAGGTTAGCTTGTGTCCTGCGTAACTTGAATTTAATAAGTCTCGTCCAAATGCTAATAARCGGCGGCGATCTTCGGATGACCACTTTTCATTAATCGAATAAAATTTTTTAAGCCAAGGCTGTGTATCTGTATTATTAAAATCAGCATAATCAGGCGTAACACATATTTGYCCRCCACAAAGCTCTCGCGCAATATGAATCATTTTATGTAACTGACTACATGCATGAACTCTYCCTGTGTAAAGAAAAGACTGATTAGGCATTAGTAAACCMGCTGGACTTTYTTCTGCATTTGCTATTGCTGCAGTTAAATGAGCATCAATACCTTCGCGGTAACAAATCAATGTGGCGATTTTTTCGCGAACTGCTTGTTGATGCTCCAAACCCGTTTGGCGAATATTATGCAATGCTGTACCGATCATAAGATCAGCCATATGCAAAATCCGTTCAATAAAAGCATGAGCGCTGTAACGGTGCAATGTTGCACGAATAAAGGTTGCTGCTTTAGTGTGCTGATAAAACAGTACATCTTCCCAAGGAATCAATACATTATCAAATACTAGCAAAGTATCGATCTCGTCTGCCCTGTTACTTAGTGGGTAATCCTCAGGAYTCGATCGTCCTGCAAAACCACTACGACAAATATGTTTTAAGCCAGGAGCATTCATGGGACAGATAAATCCTAAAGCATAATTTGAAAGYTTTTGCTCCCCCCAATTTGCAATAGTTGGTTTAACAAATGCCTGATTTGCATACGATGCAGCAGTTTCATATTTRGCRCCACGAACTACAATACCCTTGTCTGTTTCTTCAACTGCATGCAAAAGCATATCCGGATCTTGATCTTGTGGAAGTTTTGATCGGTCTCCTTTTGGATCRGTGTTAGCTGACACATGAAAAGTATCTGATTTTAAAACCTTCTGAATATGGTTAGCGATGTTGTCACCAAATCTTGGGTCCATTTCATTTAAAATATCTGTTCCATCGTAAAGAGACCACATCTCACCTGCGGTTTCATCTCCCATTCTTGTTACAACTGCTCCAACCTCATACATAATAATTTTAATAGCCTCTCTTTTAATTAACCAATCATTTTTGCTTTTTGGAAGTTTAGAACCTACACAATTTTTTTCTTCAGTTTTTTCATCAGTGTAGGTTAACTTGTCACTAAACTTTTCTTCATGAGCCATGTCATAAATACGTGCACGTATATCCACAATTGGTTTAAAARCCGGATGATTAGGAACATCTTCAACTTTTTTTCCATTTATCCAAACTTCTCTTCCATCACGAAGAGAATTGCGATATTGATCACCTGTACGCAACATAATTTTTGCCTATCTTTTTTTTAATTTATCATACCACCAGCAATGAGTCTTGAACATTATTTAAATTGTGTTTTTTTTTGTAGTCTTCAATAAANANNNANNNTGGAAACCTTTTTCATGAAACATTATCCTAATTAGCTCTAGATTTTAAATGATATTGTGAACCATTAAATTTAGTGAAGAGAGAATTAATAAGCGGATGTTGTATTGATTTAGGATGCTCTTCTAAATCAAGATTTTGTTCAGCAACGTATGTTGTGTGTTCAGCTGTATGCACTAAAACGTGATACCAAGGTTTATTTTTTGGAGGACGTGATTGAGCTACTTGTTCATACCACTCATCCGAGCTYTGAAAGAAGGGATCAATATCAAATATTACTCCTGTATAATCAAATAACTTATGATGTACAATCTGGCCTATCCGAAATTTAGCTTTATAATCAGTCATTCAACTTTTAACCATAAAAGATAACCCATGTTGAGAAGTCATGAGTAAAATCTTTAAAGTAATGATGTTCTTTTTTTGGAACAAAAATTATATCTCCAATTTTAAAAGAAATTTCATCATTTCCCCTCACAAATTTTCCACTACCTTTGGCTATAACATAAACTTCATCTTGATGATGTGGTGTTTGTCCATCTTTCTGCTTGGGTGAATAAAACCGTACCTGCATATCCTTATCTTCAAAGATGAAAGCAGACTGGCGTCCTTTTTCAATTGGAACTTTTATAGCATCACTTATACTTGTATGCCAAGTGCTTGTGTTTGTCATAATTGTCTACTCCTTAATGACACTATACTATCATCCRCTTTAGGACTAAAGCATCAAAGTGTGGCACTATTGCAAACCAACAAACCCAGAACCAAAATCCCTAAAAGCTTTTTCATAGACGAATAAAACTATTTTTGATAGCGTTTAGCCATTTTTCGGCATTATCCATTTCAAAAATTAAATTTAAATTAATTTCTGATAAAGTCCATCCCTCTTTTTCCATTTCACCTTCTAGCTGACCTTCTCCCCATGATGAAATTCCCACTATTACCAAGTTTTTTTTTGGACCTTTATTATTAGCAATTTCAAATAGAATATTATAATCACTACTTATCGATATATTTTTAAAATTTATTGTAGTTTCGTTTTTGTATTCTTGAGAATGTAATATTAAAATTTTACTTTCATTCACTGGTCCTCCCCAATATACAGGGATTTTAACATTATAAAGTTCTTTTTGCTTATTAGTTGCGTCTCTTGATTTATAAATTAACGAACCCAAAGGAATTGAAGTTAATGGTTTATTTATTACAATGCCCCAAGCTCCTTTTTCATCATTTTCAAGCATAATTATAACTGTATTTTTAAATCTTGGATCTGTCATTTTTTTGGTAGCAACTAGAAAATGATTTTTAACACTATTATAAAATTTTCCTTTAAAATAATTTTTTGGTGAATCTTGTGCTTGTACAGAAATATAGAAGTTAAATAACAAACCCAGAACCAGGATCCCTAAAAGCTTTTTCATGGAATTTTTTTCAATTTATTTTTATTACTCATCTGACATAGGACTAGTAATTGGTGT
>NVSV01000085.1:0-4261 GCA_002732835.1 Candidatus Pelagibacter sp. | reverse complement strand
TAAATCGTGATCTTTTTATCTATTTTTTTTTTAAATAAAAGAATAGTTCCAATAATTAATGAGATAAATAATGTAAAAATATAAGTATCTATGTTTAAATATAAATTAAAATAATATGAATAAATTATATTAAAGAAAGACAAGAAAGATATTAGTATAAAAAAAATACCCAAATAATTTAAGCTGAATCGACTCATTAATTTTAGATAGAACTTATTCTAAATATATTTTCAACAACAGGAAGCTGGTCTCTTTTAGCAAGGAAAACTACTATATCTTTTTTTTGGAAAACAAAACTTAATCTTGGAATAATTATTTCATCTTTTCTTAACACGGCACCTATTCTTATTCCGTCTGGTAAATTACTATTTTTAAGTTCTTTATTAATTAATTCAGAAGTCTCTATAATTTCAGCTTCTATAACCTCATATTCACCATTTAATATTGTGTATGCAGTTTCTATTGTGCCTTTGTGAACATGTTTTAGTATGCTTGAAACAGTTGTCATTCGTGGATCAATCATATCATCAATTTTTAAAGAAGCTTGTAATAAAGAATAATTTGGTTTGTTAATCAAAGCCATAGTTCTTTTATTTTTTGAAAACTTTTCAACCAATACACAAACCATTAAATTATCTTCATCATCATTCGTAAGAGCTATTACAGTTTCAACTTCTTCTAAGTTGACCTCTGTTAATATATCTTCATCTAAACCATCGCCATTAATTACTAAAGTATTATTTAGTTCATTTGCTATAAATTCCGCTCTACTTTTGTCCTTCTCAATAATTTTGATTCTGGCTTCATCAAATGATTGTTCTATATTCTTTGCAAGATTAAAACCAATATTACCTCCACCAATAATTAAAATTTTATTTGAAATTTTTTCGTTATGACCAAATGCAGATAGTGTTTCTTTCATTTGAGAAGAATTAATAATTACATATGCCTTGTCATCCTTTTTCATAAGATCATTTTTTTTTAAAAAAATAAATTTTTCATTTCTTACAACACCTAAAATATTTGCATTTAATTTTGGAAATTTTTTTGTAAGTTCATTGAGTTGAATATTTACGATAGGACATTTTTCATCTATTAGAATTTCTAAAAGTCTAATCTTATTATCTGCAAATGGAACATTATCTAAAGCACCTGGAGCTTCTAGTTTTCTCTGAATAGATTTTGCAATTTCTAATTCTGGAGAAATTATTACATCAATAGGTAAATTTTCTTTATTATATATTTTTGCAAATTTGGGGTTTAAATAATCTTGAGTTCTAATTCTTGCTATTTTTTTAGGAATTTTAAATAGTGAATATGCTATTTGACAGATTAACATATTTATTTCATCATTTTTTGTTACAGCTATAATCATATCTGTCTCATCATTATGTGCTTTTTCAAGTACACTTGGCATAGTAGCTTTACCAACAATTGCCTTTACATCTAAAGAATCGCTAATTTTTTGAATATCTTCACTAGACTGATCAATAATTGTAATAGAGTGGTTTTGTTCAGTAAGTTGCTTTGCTATAGTAAAGCCTACTCTTCCGGCTCCACAAATAATRATGTTCATTTAATTYAAATCTTTAACTCCTAGTAGCTTTAATTTTCGATGTAATGCAGACCTTTCCATCCCTACAAATTTAGCTGTTTTTGAAATATTTCCTCCAAATTTTTTTAATTGTGTTGTTAAATATTCTTTTTCAAAATTTTCTCTTGCCTCTCTTARTGGAATTGAAAGTGAATCAATAATTGAAAAAYTATCTTCTTCAGTTTTTGWTAAAGATTCCTTAATTATATTTATAATCTGATTTTCATCATTTCCTTGGTATAATATTGCAACTCTTTCTATTAAATTTCTAAGTTCTCTAACATTACCCGGCCAGATATAATTTAAAAGATAGTTGTTATTATCAATTGTAAAAGGTTTAATATTATAATTTTTACATATATTTTCTAAAAAATATTCAACTAAAAGCGGTATGTCCTCGGTTCTTTTGTTCAAAGGATCAATATTAATATTAAAAACGTTCAACCTATGAAATAAATCTTCTCTAAAATTTCCAATTTTAATTTCATTTTTTATATCTTTGCTTGTTGAGCAAATAATTCTAACGTCTACATTAATATCATGTGTTCCATTGATCCTTTTAAACTTTTGATCAATTATAATCCTTAAAATTTTAGATTGAGTTTCTAATGGTATTTCAGAAACTTCATCTATTAACAATATTCCGGCAGAGGCTTTTTCCAACGCTCCATAARAAATAGATCCGTCRTTTTTCTCCTCACCAAATAGTTCTAATTCATATTTTTCAGATTTTAACAGCGCACCATTTAAAATTATAAAAGGTCCTTTTTTTCTTTTAGAATTTTTATGTATTTTTCTAGCTATTAATTCTTTACCTGATCCAGTTGGACCAGTAATAAATATTCTACTTTCTGATGATGAAAGTTTTTGTATTTGGTAACGTATTGAATTTATATTTTGACTTTTTCCAATTATTTCAAATGTGTGAAATAATTTATTTTGAAGATTTTTATTTTCATTTTTTAAATTATAATTTTCAACTGCTCTTTTAATAAAATTCATTAATCTTTTTTTATCAAATGGTTTTTGAATAAATTCAAATGCGCCTGATTTAAGTGAATTCACTGCCATTTCAATATTTGCATGACCTGAAATTATTATAACTGGAATGTCATTATTCTTTTTTTTGATATGATTAAGCAATTCAATGCCATCATTATCTCCTTTATCTAATTTAACGTCAATAATTGCTACGTCAGGTAATTTTTTATCGATCTCTGATAAAGCCTGATTATAATTTGCTGCAACTCGAGTTTTATAACCGGCATCAGATATTAATTCATTAAGTATTAAACGAATATCCGCGTTATCATCAATTATTAATATTTCAGTTGACATTATTTAAGGGCAAAATTATTTGAACCTTTGCTCCATTTTCTTGTGAATTAAAATTAATTGAGCCATTATGATCRCTAAYAATTTTGTTTACAATAGATAGTCCTAATCCTGTCCCTTTTTGTTTCGTTGTATAGTAAGGTTTTATTAATTTTTTAGTTTCTTCGCTTGAAAATCCAAGTCCATTATCAATAATTTCAATTATTATATAATCGSTTATTRTCTTAATTTCTATATTAACTATYTTATCAAAAACCTTTGTTTTTAAAGACTTTTCTTGAATACTTTCAATAGAATTCTTTACTAAATTAAAAATTACTCTGCTAATTTGCTCATTGTCACAAACTAGTTTCATATTTTTTATACCATTTAATTTTAAATTAATTTTAATATTTGTATCAATTTTCTGAAGTAAATTAATATTAGTCTTAAATAAATTAATTAAATCATTTTCTCTAAATAACGGTTTTGGCATTCTRGCAAAATCAGAAAATTCATTAACAAGATTCTCTATTTGTTTAATTTGGTTTAAAATTGTTTTTAAATTAATTTCATATTTTTCTTTATCAGGTGATTTTAYATATGATAAATATTTAGATCTTAAATTATCTATTGACAATTGAATTGGTGTTAAAGGATTTTTTATTTCATGGGCAAGTTTTCTTGCTACACTTTCCCATGCTTCATGTCTTTCAGAAATTAATAATTTTTCTTGCTGAGATTTTAACCGATCTATCATTGCATTAAAATTTCTATTTAATATTTCCATTTCTTTGTCTGCTTTTAATTCTGGAACTTTAGCTTCCAAATTACCTTTACCAATTTGTTCGGATGCAGTAATTAAATTATTTATTGATATAAAAAATCTTGATGAAAATTTAATAGCTATAGTAATAGCAAGAAATAGAAGTAAAGCGACTATAACTATATAAATTAAAGCGAATGATATCTTAATACCTAAATTTTGATTTTCTACGGTATAATAAAAATTAATTGCTTCCTCAGACGTGGTTAAATATCTTGAAATATCTTTATCTAAAAATTTTACTACATACAGGTATGTATCTGTATATCCACTAAGTTTAATTATTGCCGCTGATCTATTTTCATAAGCATTGATAATTTTTAATGGTCTGTCATCATTTAACACCATTTCTAATGCTCTTTTCTCTATAGATACATATTCACTGTTTGATGAAGAAAGAATTAAATTTCCTTTACTATCAATTAAATGAATTTGGTCAATATCTCTAATTAATTTTTGAGTATCAATAATATTTTTAAATCTTTTAGGATTATCATGAAATATATTTGAAATTTTATTTAAATCAA
>NVSV01000084.1:0-4385 GCA_002732835.1 Candidatus Pelagibacter sp. | reverse complement strand
ATCAAATTTTAATGGGATATCGATGAAAAACGATTAAAAGCATCCCGAAACCAGAGGTGAGATCTTGGTTCTGGGTTTGTTATGAAAACTATCTTTTTTGCTTCAAGTTTGCTTCAAGTTTTGTAGCCTAGGCAAGCTAAGAATAGTGTTTTTTTTAAAATCTAAGATTTAAATAAATAAGCAATGTCGTTAAATGTATGTATCTCGACCTAAAATGCATACTCAATCCTTGGGCTTTCAAGACCGGTGCTTTCAACCGCTCAGCCATCTCTCCGTTTGCTAGGTTTTATAAGTATAATTTATAAATTCAACAATAAAATATTTTAAATTATTGAAAGTTAATTATATAGATCTTTGTTATTGAGTAAATTTATGAAAATTTCTAATTTTAATAAAGGTATTATATTTACTAGTCTGGGATCTTTTTGGTGGGGTGTAATTGGTGTAATCTATTTTCAATATTTTTCTTTTGTTGGACATATAGAATTAGTTATTCATAGATGTCTATGGACTGCTTTAATGCTTATATTGACTACAACTTTTCTATCTAAATGGGAAATTTTATTTAAAATTTTTAAAGATTCTACAAAAATTTTTGTTTTGTTTATAACTGGTTTTTTAATTTTTGCTAATTGGGCCGTATGGATATATGCAGTTGCAACAAACCAAATTATTAATGCAAGTTTTGGTTATTTTATCATGCCGATATTAAGCGTTTTATTTGGATATATTTTTTTTAAAGAAATATTAAATAAAAAAAGAATTGTATCTATTTGTTTAGTATTAATATCTATTTCTTATCTTTTTTTAGATTTCAATACTATTCCATGGGTTGGACTATTTGTTGGTTTATCTTGGAGCATTTATAACTTATTAAGAAAAACTATAAATGTTGAAACTGATATAGGTTTATTAATTGAAAGTTTATTCATACTACCATTTGCAATAATTGCTTTTTATTTTCTTATAAATAATGGTGTAAATGATTTCAGTTTATCAAATATTCCGTTAATGCTTTTGCTATTATTAGCTGGTCCCATGACTGTGATTCCTTTATTTTTATATGTTAGAGGAGTTGAATTATCAGGACTTGGTCCAACAGGGATGATTTTTTTTATTACTCCTTTTTTTCAATTTTTACTTGGTTTTTTTTATTATGATGAACCTTTCTCAACACAAAAATTCTTAAGTTTTATTTTAATTTGGATTGCTGTATTTATTTATTTAAAAGATTTATATGAAAAAAGTTAATTTTTTTTTTATTTATATTATTTTATGTTTTTTGTACATTAACAATTCTGTTTATGCTCATGTTGATTCTTTTGAAATTTGGTTGAAAACTTTTGAAAAAAAAGCATTAAAAAAAGGAGTATCAAAAAAAACTTTTGAACTAGCAATGTCAAATGCCAAATTTTTAGCTAAGGTTATAGAATATGATCGTTATCAACCAGAATTTTATGAAGATACAATTGCTTACATAAGTAAAAGAACAAATAAAGAAAAAATTAAATCAGGAATTAATCTATATAATAAAAATAAATTGTTAATTAATTCTATAGATGAAGAATTTTTAGTTGAAAAAGAATTATTATTGGCCTTGATGGGAATTGAAACTAATTTTGGTACATATGTTGGAAAAATGGACATTATATCTTCTTTGGCTACTTTAAGTTTTGATAAAAGAAGAAGTGAATTCTTTACAAATGAATTAATTATAATGCTCCAACTTATCGAAAAAAATGTTATTGATCATAAAGTTCTTTATGGTTCTTGGGCTGGTGCATTTGGAAACTTTCAGTTTATGCCTTCAACAATAATGGATCATGCCATCGATTATGATAGTGACAATAAAATTGATTTGAAGTCTCTAAATGATTCTTTTGCATCAGCTGCAAATTAYATAAATAAATTGGGTTGGAAAAAARATGATCCTTGTTATCTTAAAATAGAATTAAATGATAAAGTTCCAACTACTTTGTTGAATACTTCAGCAAAAAAAATTAAAAATAAAGAAAAATTAAAAATTMTAAAAAAATACATTARAGATCCAGATAAAATTAAATTTGATGAAAACATGAAAGTTGCAATAATAACACCTGACATAGATATTATACCTAACGCYAACAYACTTAATCCAGCATATTTGGTTTTTGAAAACTATGAAATTATACTAAAATGGAACCGATCTTTAAGATTTGGTCTAGCCGTATGTAATTTAAAARATAAATTTAAAAATGAAATTTAATATATTTGTAATATCTTTTTTTTTTATTTTTTCTTGTACAACTTATCAGACAGATAAAAAAGACGAATTAATAATACAAGATACTTATTCAAATAAAGGTTTTACATTGCTTTTTGAACCTTCCTTAAAAAAAAATAAAAAAATATCTAAAAATATTGATAGTAGATCTCTTGTAATTTTTCAAAAAAATTTAAAAAAAAATACAGCCGTAAAAATTACAAATCTTTTAAATAATAAATCAATAATTGCAAAAGTAGGATCAAAAGTAAATTATCCTGAATTCTATAATTCAGTAATTTCTGAACGTATATTTAATGAGTTAGAAATTGATCTTGTTGAACCTTATGTTGAGATAATTGCTTTAAATAAAAATTCAGTTTTTTTAGCAAATAAAGCAAAAACTTTTGATGAAGAAAAAAAAGTGGCAAATAAAGCACCTGTTGATGGAATTAGCATTAAAAATTTAAACGAAAACAGTAATGATAAGGTTATTATAAAAAAACAAAAAACCTTCAGTTATATTATTAAGATTGCTGATTTTTATTTTAGAGATTCTGCTAAATTAATGGTCAAAAGAATTAAAGTAGAAACTAAAGTAAATAAAGTAAAAATTATGAATATTTCTAATACAACTTTTAGAGTTTATATTGGTCCATATAAAGATTTGAATTCACTGCAAAAAGCTTTTAATGATATAAGTATAATCAATTTTGAAAATTTAGAATTAATCAAACAATGAAAAAATTATTTTTTTATATAAATTTGTTTATATTTATTTTTTTAAATTCTAGTTATGCTAAGACTGAGTTTGATATAAAAGCTAGAACTGCAATACTTCAAGATTATTTATCAGGTAAAATTCTTTATGAAAAAAAACCTAATCTTTCTATATTCCCAGCATCAATGACCAAAATTATGACTTCTATTGTTGCTTTTGAATTAATTAAAAATGGTGAGTTAAGTTTAGATGATAAATTTTTAGTATCTGAAAAAGCATGGCGACTKGCTGGAAGYGATGTTTCTTCAATGTWCATAATGCWCAATGATGAAATAACAGTAGAAAATTTACTTAAGGGTATAATTATTGTCTCTGGMAATGATGCTTGCATWGCTTTAGCCGAAGGTATTGCTGGAAGCGAAGAAGAGTTYGCGCTCATGATGACTGCTAAGGCCAAAGAAATAGGTATGAATAATACAAATTTTAGCAATTCTACTGGTTTGAACGCACCAGATAATGTTTCTACCGTCAGCGATATTTTAATAATGTCTAATTATCTTATTAAAAACTATCCTGAATTTTATCATTATTTTAAAATTAAAGAATTTACATGGAATCGAACAGACCTGAACAATACAGCAATTACTCAACCTARYACAAATAATCTACTTATGAAAAATAAATTRGTCGATGGTATCAAGACTGGTTTTTTATCATATGAAAAATATTCTTTAGCATCATCATTATTAAAAAATGATAGAAGGATAATTGCAGTTGTTAGTGGTTTTAAGTCAAAAAGTTCAAGAGTAAGAGAATCTAATAATATTCTTACATGGGGTATAAATAGTTTTGATACTGTTGAAATTGCTAAAAAAGAAAAGAATATAACAGAGATTGATGTATGGCATGGAAATAAAGATAAAGTAGGTGCCTATGTAAATAAAGATATATATAAAACAATACCAAAAGCTAGAAAWAAATATCTCAAAATTTCTATAGAATATGWAGGACCAATACACGCACCAATAAAATTAAATCAAGAGATTGGAAAACTCAAAATTTTTTATAAAGATGAATTATTAGATGAACATGTATTATTAGCTTCTGAGAATGTAAAAARATTAAATTTTTTTTCCAGATTGATTATATCTATCAATTTTTTGATCTGGGGCGATGTCTAAAAATCCAMTGATTATTTTTGAAGGAATTGAGGGTTCAGGAAAGACTTTRCACTTAAACAATGTTGTMAGATATTTAAAAAAAAAGAATATAAAGTTTATAAAATTAAGAGAACCTGGTGGAACAAAAAATGCTGAAAAAATAAGAAAAATTATTTTAAGCAATAAATCAAATTTCAAYGAAATAACTGACTTATTATTATACTTGGCGTCAAGAAGCGAAAACGTTGAAAAACTAATTATT
>NVSV01000003.1:0-26864 GCA_002732835.1 Candidatus Pelagibacter sp. | reverse complement strand
ATTGTTGCTTTAAACGAAAAAGCATCAGACCCTATACACAAGGCTACAATTATGCCTAGAGGAAACGCTTTGGGTGTGGTTTGGACTTTGCCTGAAAGAGACAGATATTCTCATACAAGAGAATATTTAAAAGCAAACATATCGAAAGCAATGGGTGGACGGATTGCAGAGGAATTAATTTTTGGTTATGAAAAAGTTACTTCTGGGGCATCTTCGGACCTTCAAACGGCTACAAAATTAGCTAAAGATATGGTTACCAAATTTGGAATGAGCAATGAACTTGGTCCTTTATCGTATGGAGAAAATGAAGAGGAAGTTTTTCTTGGAAGATCAATAACAAGACACCAACAAATGTCTGAAGATACTACTAAAAAAATCGATGTTGAAATAAAAAAAATAGTAGATGAAGGATATAAAAAAGCAAAGAAAATATTAACTGAAAAAATAGATGATCTGCATAAGTTAGCAAAAGCTCTTTTAACATATGAGACATTAACCGGAAACGAAATTGATGATTTAATTTATAAAAACATTTATCCCGACAATAAAGAAGGTGTGAAAGTTGAGAGCAACGATCAAGACTCTGCCCTAGGATCAATTGGATTGAAACCAAAAATTGTACACTAATTCATAATGGAAAAATATTACACAAGAGCGTGTAATTTTTATTATGGCAATCATTCAAAAAAATTAGTTAGAAAAAAAAAATCATTACCCTTAAATGGAAATTCAAATATTTCATTTGATCATATAGAAATCTTATCAAGAAAAAACAAAAGATTAATTCATATAAAAGAATTAAAAAAACTATCATTATCTTTTCAAAAAAAAATTAAAAAAGATTTAAAATTAATCACAAAAAGAAAAAAATTTTCTAAAATAAACTTAAATAATTCTCCAATAATCATGGGTGTTTTAAACCTTACTCCAGATAGTTTTTCAGATGGGGGAAAATATAATAATAAAATGTTAGGCTTGTTGCATGCTAAGCAATTAATTAAATCTGGTAGTTCAATAATTGATATTGGTGGAGAGTCAACTAGGCCAGGAGCAAAAGAACTTGAAATTAAAAAAGAATGGCAAAGAATTGAACCAACTCTAAAAAAATTAAAATACGAAAAATGCTTATTATCCTTGGATACAAGAAAAAGTGAAATTATGCAAAAAGGAATAAAATTTGGAGTAAATATAATTAACGATGTGTCAGGTTTAAAACACGATTCTAAAACTATAAATATATTAAAAAATTATAAAATTCCTTTTGTTATACATCACATGCAAGGCACACCAGAAACTATGCAAAAAAATCCCAAATATAAAAATGTCCTTTTAGATGTTTATGATTTTTTTGAAAAGCAAATACAATTAATTCGAAATAAAGGAATTTTACACAATAATATCATTATTGATCCAGGCATTGGTTTTGGTAAAAACTTGAAACATAATATTACTTTAATTTCAAATATTTCCCTKTTTCATAGCTTAGGTTTTCCTATATTAATTGGAATTTCTAGAAAAAAATTTATTAAAGATTTATCTGGAATTAATGATACTTCAGAAAGAATAGGAGGAACTATTTCTTCTGCATTATTTGGAATGTTGCAAGGAGTTCAAATATATCGAGTGCATGATGTTAATGAAATTAATCAAAGTATTAAAGTTTTTAAAATACTCCAATTTAATTAATGACTAAGAAGTACTTTGGAACGGATGGAATTAGAGGAACTGTTAATAAAGGAAATATTAATGGTCTAATGTTTTTTAAATTTGGATTGGCCGYTGGGACTTATTTTAAAAATTTAAARAAAGCTAAACAAACCGCAATAATCGCTAAAGATACAAGATTATCAGGATACACTTTAGAACCAGCATTAGTTTCAGGATTGGCTTCAGCGGGAATGCATGTTTATACTTTAGGCCCTTTACCTACCAATGGTCTTGCAATGCTAACAAAATCYATGAAAGCTAACATGGGAATAATGATTACTGCTTCTCACAACCCTTTTTATGATAATGGTTTAAAACTATTTGGACCTGATGGTTTAAAACTTTCTGATAAAATTGAAAAAAAWRWAGAMRRWSWWDKKKAWWYWAMRRTAATTRMGMWTSWWWCTMAMYYKGAWWKWKTMVDDWKKSWRWMARSRSTWRAGRAWKRCAAKGMTAANTMTANKRWAWTTNNTTARANGNWGMWRYYKWYCKAATAATTTTAAATTATATGGTTTAAAAATAGTCATTGATTGTGGAAATGGTGCAGGCTACAAATCTGGGCCTAAATTATTAAAATCTCTAGGCGCCAAAGTTATTTCAATTGGAATATCTCCAAACGGCTTAAATATTAATAAAAAATGYGGTTCCACTTATCCCAACAAAATTCAGTCAGCGGTTAAGAAATACAAGGCTAATCTAGGTATTTCATTAGATGGTGATGCCGATCGAATAATTTTATGTGATGAAAAAGGTAGAATTATTGACGGTGACCAAATTATTGCAATGATRGCAACCAGATGGAAAAGAAAAAAAATGTTAAAAGGTGGAGTGATTGGCACATTAATGTCTAATTATGGATTGGAGAAATATTTTAAAAGAATGAAAATAAAATTTTATAGAACAAATGTTGGTGATAGATATGTAAAAGAAAAAATGCAGAAATATAAATTTAATTTAGGTGGAGAGCAGTCAGGACATATTATTCTTGGAAAGTTTGCAACAACCGGAGATGGTTTATTAGTTGCTCTGGAAACTTTATTTTCAATGCGAAAAGGTAAAAAAGCTAGTGAATYWWWYGAWKKTTTKMARMCAATNWYMAYWAWKYTYMKMAMWTAKTSTWRTYWMWKATWWMWYKWTTRWSWATTYKSYWAWTTRSWAWWMWGMAATTRGWRRARCAAATCAACTCATTAAAAAYAAAGGGAGRATGTTAGTTAGAAAATCTGGGACAGAACYAAAGATTAGAATTATGGGAGAATCTGAAAACAGAATATTGCTTCAAAAATGTATTAACATAGTAAGAAGAACTATTAAATAAATTGAAACCTAATTCAAAAATATTAATCATTGCAGGATCTGACTCTTCAGGAGGAGCAGGAATTCAAGCAGATATCAAAACAGTTACATCTTTAGGCTCCTATGCAATGACTGCTGTTACAGCTATAACTGCTCAGAATACAACTAGAGTAAAATCAGTTGTATCAATTAATCCAACACAAATTTCAAATCAAATTGAATTTACCGCAAAAGATATAAAACCTGATGCAATAAAAATTGGAATGCTGCATTCAGCAAGTGTTATCAACGCGGTAATTAAATCATTAAATAAAATTAAAAYTAAAAAAATTATTTTAGATCCAGTAATGTTTTCAAAARGTGGTTCTAAACTTATAAGCGATAAAGCAATTAAAATTTTAAAAACAAAATTAATTAAAAAAGCATCCTTAATAACTCCAAATATTTCTGAAGCAGAAGTTTTAACAAATACAATAATTAAAACCAAAAAAGATATGATTTTTGCTGCTAATAAATTGCTTAATTTAGGTGCAAAAAATGTATTAATTAAAGGAGGACATTTGCCCTCAAAAATTATGCAAGATATATTTATTAATAAAAACAAAATTGCCATCTTTAAAAATATTAAATTTTCAACAAAAAATACCCATGGTACTGGTTGCACATTATCAAGCGCGATAGCAACTTTTTTTGGGTGTGGAAAAACATTAAAGAAATCTTGTGAGATGGGAATTAAATATGTTAACCAAGCAATTAAAACAGGACCTAATTTTGGAAAAGGCTATGGACCAATTAACCACTTAAACTCGATAATAATTAACAGGAAATTTAGATAATGAAAAATGTAGYAGTAGTTGGTTCACAGTGGGGAGATGAAGGAAAAGGAAAAATAGTTGACTGGTTATCAAGTCAAGCAGATGTTGTAGTTAGATTTCAAGGTGGCCATAATGCTGGTCATACTTTAGTTATAGATGGCATAACTTATAAACTTAGATTACTTCCCTCAGGAATTGTCAGAAAAAATAAAATTTCAATTATTGGTAATGGAGTTGTGGTTGATCCGTGGGCTTTATTAGATGAAATTAAAGAGTTAAAATCTAAAGGARTAGACATAAATCAAAATAACTTAATTCTTTCTGAAGCGGCAAGTTTAATTTTACCATTCCATAGGGAAATGGATGAAATAAGAGAAGATACAGCTGGAAAATCGAAAATTGGAACGACAAGAAGAGGCATTGGCCCTGCTTACGAGGATAAAGTTGGCAGAAGRTCTATTAGAGTAATGGATTTATTTTCTGATAAAAATCTAGATCATAGATKSKAAWTMRWANNYTAYTACNAKYANMACRCTRWAARAAANAKGYTTANRTAWAKAANATTTNMTMANAAAGATGATCTTAAAAAAGAATTATTAAAAATAGCGCCAAAAATTTTAAAATATTCTCAACCGGTTTGGAAAAAAATTGATGAATTTAAATCTCAAGGTAAAAAAATATTATTTGAAGGTGCACAAGGAATATTACTTGATGTAGATCATGGAACTTATCCATTTGTTACTTCATCCAATACTGTAGCAGCTTCAGCTGCAACTGGATCAGGTTGTGGTCCAAATACCATTAATTATGTCTTAGGAATTACAAAAGCCTATACCACAAGAGTAGGCGAAGGACCTTTCCCTACAGAATTAACCAATGAAATTGGAGAACAACTTGGAACTAGAGGRAAAGAATTTGGAACAGTTACTAGTCGAAAAAGAAGATGYGGGTGGTTTGATGGAGTACTAGTTAGGCAATCAATCAWAGTTTCTGGAATAGATGGAATTGCTTTAACGAAATTAGATGTTCTTGATGAGTTAGATGAAATTAAAATGTGTATTGCTTATGAGTTGGATGGTAAAAAAATRGACTATCTGCCAGCAGCAGTTGATGATCAATTAAAAGTAAAGCCTATATACAAAACATTTAAAGGATGGATGTCTTCAACTAATGGTATAAAAAAATTTGAAGATCTACCACATAATGCAAAGATTTATATCCAAGAATTGGAAAAGTTTATACAAACAAAAATAACAAGCATTTCTACAAGTCCAGAAAGAAATGATACAATCTTAATTGAAAATCCTTTTGAAATTTAATTTGCTGGTAAAAGATTTTTTGATCTAGCAGAATTCAACATATGCTTTTGTAATTTCTCAAAAGCTTTGTTTTCAATTTGTCTTATTCTTTCTCTACTAATTTTGTATTTTTTACTTAAAACTTCAAGAGTGAGAGGTTCATCAGTGAGTCTTCTTGCATAGAGAATTTCTTTTTCTCTTTCATTCAAGATCTTAATTGAATCTTGTAGAAGATCTTTCCTTTGACCCATTTCTTCCTGTTGAGCAAATCTTAACTCGTGATCCATTTCTTTATCCACAACCCAATCTTGCCATTGATCTCCATCTTCRCCTATTGGTGCATTTAGTGAATGTTCTTTGCCAGAAAGTCTTCTATTCATGGAAACAACTTCTTCTTYGCTAACACTTARTTTKTTAGCGATTTCAGAGACATGTTCRTYTCTTAAGTCACCTTCAGTTCTCGGTGCAATTTGGTTTTTTATTTTTTTTAAGTTAAAAAATAAYTTTTTCTGAGCTGTTGTTGTTCCAATTTTTACTAAACTCCAAGTTCTTAATATATATTCCTGGATTGCAGCTTTAATCCACCACATAGCATATGTGGCTAATCGAAAACCTTTTTCAGGTTCAAATTTTTTTACTGCCTGCATTAAACCAACATTACCTTCCGAAATCATTTCATTGACTGGAAGACCATATCCTTTATATCCCATTGCAATTTTTGCAACCAAACGTAAATGGCTTGTTACAAGTTTTTCAGCTGATTTTAAATTTCCTGTTTTTCGCCAATTTTTAGCAAGCATGTATTCTTCTTCAGCAKCTAACATTGGAAATTTTTTAATTTGAGCTAAATATAACCCAAGACCACCCTCGTTAGAAAGARCTGGCAAATTATAGTTAGTTGTTGTGCCCATTTTGAACATTTATTTAAYTAAGAAATTTAATAATACAATCCTTTTATTTATCAGTATTTCTTAACTTTTTTAACATGTTTTCAAGCTCTTGTGGCAAAATTGAGGAAAATTCTARTTCTTTCCCTGTACTTGGATGTCTAAAACCCAAGACTTTTGCATGCAGAAATTGCCTATCTAGTTTCAAAATTGATTTTTCTAATTCCTYGTCAATGTTCTTAAATTTTTTAAATTTTTTCTTATATTTTTTATCCCCCAAAATATTATTTCCCTTATAACTCATATGAACTCTTATTTGATGAGTTCTTCCTGTTTCAAGCAAACATTCAATAAAACTAAAAGTTGGTGTTTTATCATTTTCAAAAATCTCTAATGTTTTATAATTGGTAATMGCCATTTTTCCTTTTGAAATTCCAACTTCCATTAATTGTCTATTTTTTGAACTTCTTGTGATTAAMGTTTCAATTTTTCCAGATTGTGGTCTTAGTTTMCCCCAAATCAAAACTTGATAAACTCTTTTAATTGTATGTTTTTTAAATTGATTTGATAAATTTTCATGAGCATTATTATTTTTTGCAATGACAATCAGACCAGAGGTATCTTTATCAATTCTATGAACTATTCCAGGTCTTAGTTCATCACCTATTGTTGATAGATTTCCGCCACAGTAATTCATTAAGGCATTTACTATTGTATTGTCATAATTGCCAGCACCYGGATGYATAGATATGCCTGCTGATTTGTTTATTACCAGTAAGTCATCGTCTTCATAAATAATATCTAATTTGTAGTTATAAGGATTCAATGTTGTTTTAATTGGTTCTGGAATTTCAAGTTTTAAGAYATCTCCCGGAGTTACTTTTTTTGACGGATCTTCTAAAACTACATTATTAAGAGTTAGCTTTTTTTTTAGTATAAGATTTTTAATTCTTGTTCTGCTGAGTGAATCTTCTTTGTTTTTTATGAAAACATCAACTCTTTGTACTTTATCTTCATCTTTGACAATTAAATTAATGATATTTTTCATAATTTATAATAATAATACTATATGCGCTTGTAGCTCAAYTGGATAGAGCGCCWGAYTTCGGMTCWGGAGGTTSAGGGTTCRASTCCTTBCGGGCGCRCCAAATTATTCWCCBATATTAACTAAAGTGCCTTTTTTTCGTGCTCCGTGAAAAGCTAAATAGAAAACAATAATGGCACCTACAAAATAAAATAAATTTAACGTTAGTGCAGTCATAATATTTTTATAATTTACTACATTATTTACTAAAATAGATCTTGCTTCCTCAAATATATAGACCAATGGCAAACCTTTAGCTAATATTTGTAACCATTCTGGTAAAATTGATAGTGGATAATAAACACAACCTAACGGAGCTAAAAGAAAAAGGGATGACCATGCTGTATTTTCAAAGGCGGGACCATATCTCAAAAGTCCAGAGGTAACCAACAAGCCTAAAGTTGTTCCAAAAAGATATAAACTTAAAAAAAGCAAAAGCAGTGGCGGTCCCATTTTTAATAAAGAAACTCCGAATAGCGGACTCATAAGGGTTATTGCTGGGATTATTCCAATTAATGTTCTTAGCAAAGCAGTAAATGTAAGTGCAGCTATAATTTCACTCACTTTTAATGGAGAAACAAATAGATTGGTAAAATTTCTACTCCAAATTTCTTCTAGAAATAACATATTGAAGCTTATGCTTGATCGAAATAAAAAATCATAAAGAATTGCACAGCTCAAAATAACTCCAATAGTATTATTATAATAATCGCTATACATGGTGAAAAATTGTGAAATAAATCCCCAAAGAATTATTTGAATTGTTGGCCAATAAATTAGATCTAGGATTCTTGGAAAAGAACCTTTAATCAAATAAAGATGGCGAATAGACAAGGCATATATTCTGTGAAATTTCATATTATTCCCTAACGATTTTTAAAAATGTTTCCTCTAAATTTTTTCTTCCATGTTTAATTATTAAACTGTCACAAGTACCCTTATCTATTATTTCACCATTCTTCATCATCATTACTTCATTGCAAAGTCTTTCCACCTCATCCATGTTATGTGAAGCTAATAGAATAGTTGTACCTTTTTTTGATGCAAAACCTTCTATATAGGTTCGAATATAATCGCCTACATCTGGATCAAGACTTACCGTTGGTTCATCTAAAAAAAGTATTTCAGGTTCATTAATTAATGCTTTGGCCAGAGAAACTCTATTTTTTTGTCCAGAAGAAAGTTCACCAGTTTTTCTTTTTTTAAACTCAAATAAATTTAACTGTTTCATTAAATCTGAAATTTTGTCTTGTAAATTATTTACACCGTACAATTTTCCATAAACTTTAAGATTTTCTTCAACAGTAAGTTTTTTTGGCAGTTCAACATATGGAGAAATAAAATTTACTTTTTCTAATATTTTTGTTCTATTGTTTTCGTTTTCAATATTTWGACCGTTAATAAAAACAGTACCAGAAGTAGGTTTAATTAATCCTAACATCATACCTATTGTTGTTGTTTTGCCACAACCATTTGGTCCTAAAAGACCAACTATTGAACCTTTGTTAATTTTAAAATTAATATTTTTAACMGCCAATATATTATTATAYTSTTTRCTYRAATTTTTTATTTCAATTGTCATTTATTTGATGCTCTTTTTAATCTATCATTTATTGTTAGGCCCAAACCTTTATTWGGAATTTTTTCAACAGAAATAGATTTATATTTTTTTRTTTTTATATTTCTTAATGTTTTATATAAGTTTTTTSCTGCCTCTTTTAAATTTTTATTTTTGGTTATATAAAAAAAATTTTTRTCAATTTTTTTTCTTTTTTTAATTAATATAAATGCCTCACCTTTTTTTGGATTTTTTATATTTAATCTAATTGGAATATGCGGAGAATAATGAATTTTACCTTGYCCAGGATATGTKAATTTTTTTACACTATTATTAAATTTTAATTTTAAACCAAGARCTTTACTTAATCTGTTAATTTCTATACCTCCTAGTCTTAATATTTCTGGTTTAGATRCCAAATTAATAATTGTGGACTCCAAGCCAATYTTTGATCTTCCCCCATTTAAAACAAATTTAATTTTTTCTCCAAATTCATCTTTTACATCTTCTGGACTTACAGCACTTATTTTTGTTGAAATATTTGCGCTTGGAGCAGCAAGTGGATAATTTAGTTTTTTTAGAAGTTCTCTGGCAACTTTGTGTTTTGGAAATCTTATAGCTACAGTATTTTTATTATTTGTAACATAATTTGAAATTTTACTATTTTTTTTTAGTTTAAGAATAAATGTAATTGGCCCAGGACAAAATTTTTTATAAAGAATAAAAAAATTTTTATTTAATTCACAATCATTTTTTAAYTTTTTCAAATTTGAGTAGTGAACAATTGAAGGATTATTTTTTGGCCTTTTTTTAAGTTTATATATTTTTTTAACTGCAGTATCTGAATAGGCATTTGCAGCCAATCCATAAACAGTTTCGGTTGGAATTGCTACGCAGTGTCCCTTATCTAGAAASAANWTANWWTKKWTAAKANTKTSAAAGATNNNTATTATTCATGTATTATTACCAACTATTATATGAAAGATAAAAATTTGCCAGATGATATTAATTTAAAATCATTGAATGAACTAACTCAAGAAGCAAACAAAATTATAGAACAGATAGAAAAAGAGAAAAATTTTGAAAATTCATTAGAYGAATATCAAAAATTAATTAGACTTAATAATATTATAGAAAAAAAATTTCAAAACACATCAAAAAAAATATCTTTAGAAACAAAAGACAAGATCAATAAAATTTTAAGTAAAAAAAATGAAAAAAGAATTAAATAAAGTTGCAAAAGACATAAATCAATTTCTAAATTCATATTTAAAAAAACAAATTAAAACCAGCCTAATTGCCCCAATGAGATATGGATTATTTCCTGGTGGTAAAAAAATAAGATCAAAAATCTTAATRGATGTAGGAAAAATTTGTAATGTAAATTATAAAACTTTAATCAAAGTAGGGGCAGCGATAGAATGCATTCATGCTTATTCTTTAATTCATGATGATCTACCATGTATGGATAATGACGATRTTAGAAGAGGAAAACTTTCTACGCATAAAAAATATGGAGAAGCAACTGCAGTCCTAGCTGGAAATTCTCTACTTACTTTGGCCTTTGAAATTTTGAGTGATAGAAATTTATTATTAAAAGAACAAGTAAAAATAAAATTAATTAAATTTATTTCAGAAAGTTCAGGTCATTCAGGAATTGCTGGAGGACAATATTTAGATTTAARTTTTGAAAAAAAAAAAATTTCAATAAAAAAAATTATAGATATGCAAATTAAAAAAACAGGAAAATTATTTGTATTTGCTTGTTTGGCACCAGCATTAATAGCGAATAAAGACAAAAAAATAATTAACCGACTAGAAAAAATTGGTCATAAAATTGGTTTACTTTTTCAAATAGTTGATGATTTAATWGATTATAGAGGCAATTCAAAAAAAGTTGGCAAAAAAACTAAAAAAGATAAAAAAAAAGGCAAAGCTACTTTAATTAGTCTTCTAGGTTATCAAAATACTATTAAATTTGCTCATAAATTAAAAGTTGATATTTTAAAAAAACTTGCAATATTCGGAAAAAAAGGRGACAGCTTAAAAAATACAATTCAATTAATTTTAGAAAGAGACAAGTGACAAAAMAATATCAATRCYTAGACAAGGTAAATTTTCCTTCAGATGTAAAAAAACTTAAACAGTCAGAATTAAAAATTTTGGCAAAAGAAGTTAGAGAGGAAATGCTAGATGCAGTTTCTGTAACTGGAGGTCATTTAGGTGCTGGCCTAGGAGTAGTAGAGTTAACAATTGCTTTGCACTATGTATTTGATACTCCTAATGATAAATTAATTTGGGACGTTGGTCATCAAACTTATCCACATAAAATACTTACTGGAAGAAAAGATAAAATAAGAACTTTACGACAAGGCAATGGTCTTTCAGGATTTACAAAAAGATCAGAAAGCGAGTATGACACATTTGGTGCCGCACATAGCTCAACCTCAATTTCATCTGCTTTAGGGATTGCAACAGCAAATAAACTTTCAAAAAAATCCAATCAAGTTATTGCAGTTATTGGAGATGGAGCAATAAGTGCTGGAATGTCTTATGAAGCAATGAAYAAYGCRGGCGCARYRARMRMAAAAWTRATMGTTRTWTTAAATGATAATGACATGTCTATTGCAAGACCAGTAGGTGCTATGRGCACATACCTTGCAAAATTATTATCTGGGAAAATATATTTTAGTTTTAGAGAAATAATTAAACTAATAATTTCTGCTTTTCCAAAAAAATTTAKTGTCAAAGCAAGTAAAGCAGAATATTTTTTAAGATCTGCAGTTACTGGGGGAACTTTATTTAATTCACTTGGTTTTTATTATGTTGGACCAATAGATGGATATAATTTAGATAATTTAATTTCGGTCTTGCAAAATGCTAAAAATTTAAATCATGAGGGACCGATCATGATTCATATCAAAACTAAAAAAGGCAAAGGTTATGAATTTGCAGAAAAATCTTTAGATAGGTTTCACGGAGTATCAAAATTTAATGTTAAAACAGGGGTGCAGGAGAAATCAAAATCAAATATACCCACTTACACAAAAGTTTTTGCTAATACACTAATTAAACATGCTGAAAAAGATAGCAAAATAATTGGAATAACAGCAGCCATGCCCTCAGGAACGGGGATGGATTTATTTGGAGAAAAATTTCCAAAAAGAATGTTCGATGTTGGAATTGCCGAACAACATGCAGTAACTTTTGCTGCGGGAATGGCAACTGAAGGATATAAACCATATGCAGCAATTTATTCTACTTTTTTACAAAGAGCCTATGATCAAGTTGTTCATGATGTGGCAATACAAAGTCTTCCAGTTAGATTTGCCATTGATAGAGCTGGTCTTGTGGGAGCAGATGGACCAACTCACGCAGGTTCATTTGATGTAACTTATTTATCTACTCTTCCAAACTTCATAGTAATGGCTCCAAGCGATGAAGCAGAACTTGTAAAAATGATCAACACCWCAGTAGATATTAATGATAAACCATCAGCTTTTAGATTTCCAAGAGGAACCGGAATAGGAGTTGAGTTACCTTCAATTGAAGAAAAAATTGARATTGGTAAAGGAAAAGTAATTTCTGAAGGAAATAATATAGCAGTAATTAATTTTGGAGCTAGATTGCAAGAATGTTTATTAGCAAAAGAAAATTTAAAGAAAAAAGGCATTAATCCCACTATTGTTGATGCAAGATTTGCAAAACCATTGGATGAACATTTAATTTGGCAGATAGCAACAGATCATGAATCAATAATTACAATTGAAGAAGGATCAATAGGTGGTTTTGGATCTCATGTTAGTAATTTTTTATCAGAAAAAAATCTTATAGACTCARGTTTAAAATTTAGATCTATGATTTTACCAGATAGATTTATTGATCAAGATAAACCTGACTTAATGTACAAAAATGCAGGGCTTGATGCACAATCAATTGAAAATAAAGTTCTAGATTTATTAAATTCTAAAATTATTATTCAAAAACAAAATTAAAACTATTTTCCACACTGAGCTTTGTTCATTAGATAATGATCTAATATAACGCAGTGCATCATGGCCTCACCAATTGGTACTGCTCTAATACCAACACAAGGATCGTGTCTTCCTTTAACAGAAATTGAGGTATTTTTTCCAAATTTATCTATTGTTTTTCTACTAGTTAAAATTGAAGAAGTTGGTTTAACAGCAAATGAAACAATTATTTCTTGACCGCTTGAAATTCCACCAAGAATTCCTCCAGCGTTGTTAGATTTAAACTTTATAGTTTTGCCTTTTTGTGAAATTTCATCAGAATTTTGTTCACCTGTTAAAAATGCAGAATTCATACCGGATCCAATATTAACGCCCTTTACTGCATTTATGCTCATCATGGCTGAAGCTAAATCCATGTCAAGTTTAGAATATATTGGGGCGCCTAAACCAACAGGAATTCCACTAGCTCTTATCTCAATAACTGCACCACAAGAAGATCCTGATTTTCTTATTCCAAGCAAGTATTTTTCCCAAAGTTTTACAATTGATTTATCAGGACAGAAAAAAGGRTTTTTGGAAATAAATTTTTCATTCCAATTTTTTGTATCACATCCAAGAATTCCTAATTGAGTAACAGCACCAATAGCCYTATATTTTTTACCAATTTTATTTTCTAAAACTTTTTTAGCAATAGCACCAGCGGCTACACGTGCAGCTGTTTCTCTAGCAGATTGTCTGCCACCTCCTCTATAATCTCTAATTCCATATTTTTTAAAATATGTAAAATCTGCATGTCCAGGTCTAAATTTATTTTTAATTGTCTCATAATCTCTTGATCTCATATCTTTATTGTAAATAATTAATGAGATYGGTGTTCCTGTTGTTTTACGTTCAAATACTCCGGATAAAATTTGAACAATATCATCTTCTTTTCTTTGAGTTGTAAACTTTGATTGTCCTGGCTTTCTTTTATTAAGCTCGATTTGAATATCTTTTTCGTTTAAACTTATATTTGGTGGGCACCCGTCCACAATACACCCAATTGCAGGACCATGTGATTCACCCCATGTTGTAAAACGAAATAACTTTCCAAAAGTATTAAAWGACATTAATTTATAYTATATAAGTTATTTTGTTAAAATTATGAATCAAAAAAACTCACTTRGCTTAGATATTTGCTTTCAAGATCTGAATAATCCAATTGAATTGTTCAGAAATTGGATGGAAGATGCCAAAAAATCAGAACCAAATGACCCTAATGCATTAGCTTTAGCAACTGCTGATAAAAAAGGAATTCCTTCAGTTAGAATGGTTTTGTTGAAAAATTTTAGTGAGAAAGGTTTTGTTTTTTATACAAACTTCAATAGTCCAAAGAGTCTTAATTTAAAAGAAAACCCAAATGCTTCGWTGTGTATTCATTGGAAAAGTTTACAAAGGCAAATTATAATTACTGGATCAATATCAAAAGTTACAGRTGAAAAAGCTGACAAATATTACAATTCACGATCTTATGAAAGTAAAATTGGTTCTTGGGCTTCAGCTCAAAGTTCATTTTTAAAAAGTCGAAAAGATTTATTGATGGCAATAAAARAATATAAAAATAAATATCCTGATCAAAATAATGTACCGAGACCAAAATATTGGTCTGGATGGATTTTATTACCCAAAGAAATAGAATTTTGGCTTCACGTAGATAATAGAATTCATGAACGCTTGATCTATTTAAGCAAAAAAGATGGCAAATGGGAAAAAAATCTCCTCTATCCTTAAAAAGATCTTTCTAGACTAAAAGAAGTCAGTTTTTCTAATATTCTTTTTTCATCGGAGTTATCAAATATACTCAAGGAATTTGAAGCAAGATCAATAAAATGTTCCGCTTTTTTATAACATTGTGAAATAATATTATATTTTTTAATTAATTCTAAAATTACTTTTAAATTTTTTTCATCTCTATTTTTTTTGGTAAAAAATTCTTTAATTTTTATTTTTTCTGCATCATTCGCTTTTTGATAAAGAAGAATTATTGGCAAGGTAATTTTGCCTTCATAAAAATCATTTCCAATTTTTTTTCCAAATAAATTTAATTCCGAAYTATAATCRAGAGAGTCATCGGCTATTTGAAAAGTAAGACCTAAATTTTTTCCATAAAATTCTAATGCTTCTTTAATTTTATTATTTTTATTTCCTAAAATAGCACCAACCTTAGTAGCAGCAGCAAATAATTTACCAGTTTTAGCTGAAATTATTTTAAAGTATGTTTCTTCCAACATATCTATTTCTCCTTTATGTTGTAACTGTAGAATTTCTCCCTGGGCAATTTGTGCTGAAGTTGACGAAAGTAATCTTAAAATTTCCAAGTTTCCATCTTCGACCATCATTTCAAAACATCTGCTAAGCAAATAATCTCCAACTAAAATAGAAGATTGATTTCCCCAAACAAAATTTAATGTCTTTTTTCCTCTCCGAATTTCGCCGTTATCAATTACATCATCATGCATTAAAGTTGCCGCATGAATTAATTCGATRCAAGCTGCTAAATTGATATCTCTTCCACCTTTCAGATATCCACATAGTTTTGCAGAACCAAGAGTTAGTAATGCCCTCAATCTTTTYCCACCCGTGTTAAGGTGATAAGCAGTCATTTCYTCAACCAACTCAACCTTACTTGTTAATTGAGTTTTAATTCTTTCCTCAACTAGAACTAATTTATCTTCAACTGAATTTTTTAGCTCTGAATAAGAATTATTAATTTGTTTTTTTAATTGTACGACTGTCCCCATAGGATCAAATTAGTATATATTACTTTTCTTTATTACTTATCAATTGACGCATCTAAAACTTCAACTATAAGTAGACTTTATATTAAATCAAAAATTTTATAAGCATTTAAAATGTTCTCATTTTTCAAAAAGAAAAAAATAGTTTCTCACATCAAGTTAAGCGGAGTAATAGGAAATGTTGGGAAATTCAAACACGGAATAGATTTTGCTGGACAGGAAGAAGTTATAAAAAAAGCTTTTTCAGTAAAAAAAGCCATAGCTGTTGCTGTTACTATTAATTCACCAGGAGGTTCACCGGTACAATCTCATTTAATCTATAAATTTATTAGAGAACAAGCAAAAAAAAAGAAATTAAAAGTAATTGTATTTGCTGAAGACGTGGCTGCTTCAGGTGGTTATTTAATAGCTTGTGCTGGTGATGAGATATATGCAAATTCAAGTTCAATTATTGGATCTATCGGCGTCATTTATTCATCATTTGGGTTTAAAGATTTAATTAAAAAAATTGGAGTTGAAAGAAGAATTTATACAGCTGGAAAAAGCAAAAGCACTTTAGACCCTTTTGTAGAAGAAAAAAAAGAAGATATTGAAAGATTAAAAAATATACAATTAGATCTTCATAAAGATTTTATAAATGTAGTAGAAGAAAGCAGAGGATCAAAACTAAAAAAAGATTCTGAAATAGAACTTTTTTCTGGAGAGTTCTGGTCCGGTAAAAAAGCTAAAGATTTAGGTTTGATTGATGGAATTGGGAATGCTGATCAAATTTTGAGGAAGAAATTTGGTGAAAAAGTAGTAATCAAAAAATTTGAAAAAACAAAAGGTTGGCTTGCAAAGAAATTATCTTCTTCTGAAAATCAAATGGATCAATTGGTAAATATATTAGAAGAAAGATCAATCTGGCAAAGATATGGCTTCTAAAAAAAAAATCAAAAAAATAAAATTTCAAACTTTTCAAGATACTATTTTAAATCTTCAAAAATATTGGATCAAACATGGCTGTGTAATTTTACAACCTTATGACATGGAAGTAGGCGCTGGAACCTTTCATCCAGCTACTACACTTAGATCATTGGGTGTTAAACCTTGGAAAGCAGCTTACGTTCAGCCTTCAAGAAGGCCATCAGACGGAAGATATGGAGACAATCCAAATAGACTACAGCATTATTATCAATTTCAAGTTATTATTAAACCATCTCCCAAAGATATAAAAAAATTATATTTAAATAGTTTATCAGCAATAGGCATCAAGCATCAGGAACACGATATTAGATTTGTGGAGGACGATTGGGAAAGTCCAACTCTAGGAGCCGCTGGTTTAGGCTGGGAGGTATGGTGTGATGGAATGGAAATTACTCAATTTACTTATTTCCAACAAATGGCTGGAATTGAATGCAATCCAATATCAGTAGAATTATCTTATGGTCTTGAAAGAATTTGCATGTTCACTCAAAGAAAAAAGAATGTTTTTGATCTGGTTTGGAATAATGAAGGCATTTTATATCGCGATATATTCCATCAAGCGGAAAAAGAATTCTCTGCCTATAATTTTGAACATGCTAACACAGATCACTTATTTAAAATTTTTGATATTGCAGAAGATGAAACAAAGAAACTTATAGAAAAAAAATTATCCTTACCTGCTTATGATCAATGCTTGAAAGCAAGTCATACTTTTAATATTTTAGATGCAAGAGGTGCTATTAGTGTTGTCCAAAGAGCAGAATATATTTCAAGAATAAGAGATCTTAGCAAAGGCGTGGGACAGGCTTGGCTTGAAACTCAAAACTAAGAATGCCAGATTTATTTTTAGAATTATTTAGTGAAGAAATTCCCTCTAATTTGCAAAAGAACGCAAGAAATAATCTTTTGCAAAACTTTAAAGATTTTTTTGAACGAGAAAAAATAATACATAAGTCAGAAGGAAAAGTTTTTTCCACTCCAAATAGATTAATTATTTTATTTGACCGAATTGATACAGAAATACATAGAAAAAGTGAGTATATTAGAGGTCCAAACATTAATGCTCCAGAAAAGGCTTTAGATGGATTTATAAAATCCAATAAAATTGAAAAAAAAAATATTTTTGAAAAACAAACTGAAAAAGGAAAATTCTATTTTTTTAAAAAACCTGCAAAAAAAATTCAAACTATAGATTTATTGAATAAAAATATTCCAGACCTCTTGAGAAAAATATATTGGAAAAAATCAATGAAATGGGGTGATTTTGATCTTTATTGGGGGAGACCCTTAAAATCAATATTAGCTATTTTTGGAAATATTAAATTAAATTTTAAATTTCATCACTTACATTCATCTAATTCGACATTCCTAGATAAAGAATTCGAAGAAAAAACCAAAGTATTTAGTAGTTACAAATTATATGAAAGTTATTTCAAAAAATCTGGAATAATAATAGATCATAATAAAAGAAAAAAATTTATTGAAAAAAAATTAAGCAAAATTTCAAAAAATAAAARTTTAGAAATTAAAATTAACGATAAACTTTTGGACGAGGTAACAAATATTGTTGAAAGTCCAAAAATATTAAATTGTAAATTCGATCAAAAATTTTTAAAAATTCCCAAAGAAATATTAATTATTACAATGCAACATCATCAAAAATATTTTCCAACATTTGATAAGAAAAATAATTTAACAAATAACTTTTTAGTAGTAGCTAACACGAAAGACTTAAAAGGTTTTATTAAATTGGGAAATGAAAGAGTTGTAGAGGCAAGATTAAATGATGCACAATTTTTTTGGCAAAAAAATAAATCAAAAAGTCTAGTTAAACAAGTTTCTGAACTTAAAAAGATAAATTACTTCAAAGGACTAGGCACATACTTCGACAAAATACAAAGAATGAGAAAGCTAAGCTCTTTGATTTCTGATGAATTATTAATTAGTAAGGAAAAAATAGAAATCGCTTCATCAATTTGTAAAGTTGATTTGTTATCAGATTTAGTTGGCGAGTTTCCAGAGCTGCAAGGTGTGATGGGCGGATATTTTGCTACAGCCCAAGGTTTTGATAAAGACATATGTTTAGCAATCAGCGAACATTATTTACCTACAAGTTTAGAAAATAGAATCCCAAAAAAATCTTATAGCATTGCTCTATCTCTAACTGATAAATTGGATACATTGGTTGGTTTCTTTGGAATAGAATTGAAACCATCAAGTTCTAAAGATCCTTATGCTTTAAGAAGATCGGCAATTGGACTGATTAGGCTTTTATTAGAAAACRRAAAAGAATTTAAAATAAGAGATTTAATTAATTATTCTACATTRCTTTATCATGAACAAAAATTTGAATTTGATACAAAAGCAATACAAAAAGATTTAATTGAATTTTTAAACGATCGATTAAAAAATTACATGAAAGAAAAAGGTATAARACAAGATATTATTGAAGCAGCAATCTCGTCTTACAACATCGATCAAATWTTAAAAATTTATAACAAAGCAGTCGTTTTAAATAAATTTATTTCAAAAGAAATTGGAAAAGATATTATTTCTAGTTACAAAAGAGCATCAAATATTTTATCAAACGAATTAAAAGATAAATCAATAGAACTTAATRATTCAACTGAACCAGATTTATTTAAAAATAAATAYGAAAAAAATCTATACACAAAAATTAATGAAATAAGAAAATATTTTACCAACGTGAATAAAGACGAGAATTATGAAAATAGCTTAAAAATTTTGGCTTCCACAAAAAAAGAAATATTCGAATTCTTTGATAATGTAATTGTTAATGATGAGAATGAATTTATAAAAAAAAATCGATTGGAACTTTTGCAAATGTTATGTAAAGCTTTCGATAATTATATAGATTTTTCTAGCATTGGGAGCCTTTAGTGAAAAAACTTATTTTTAATTTTAAATCTAAGGATATCAAAAAAATAAAATATCCTAAAAATATTTTAGGTGGCAAAGGGACCAATCTATCAGAAATGGTAAGACAGGAACTACCTGTTCCTCCAGGATTTACTATATCAACTTTAGTTTGTGATTTGTTTTATAAAAATAAAAAAAAATTACCATCATTTTTAATTAAAGATATAAAAAAAGAATTAAAAAATATTGAAAAAGAATCTGGAAAAAAATTTGGCGATTTAAAAAATCCACTATTAATTTCTGTAAGATCTGGAGCAAGAATCTCTATGCCAGGTATGATGGATACGATTTTAAACTTAGGTTTAAATGATAAAACTGTATTAGCCTTAGCCAATAAAACTTCAAATATGAGATTTGCTAAAGATAGTTACCGAAGATTTATTCAAATGTATTCAAACGTTGCGATGGGTATAGAGAGCTATAATTTTGAGGAACTTATAGAAAATTATAAATTAACAAAAGGAGTTCTTTTAGATACAGATTTAGATGAAAATGATTGGGATGGCTTAATTAAAGATTTAAAAAATCTTGTAAAAGAAAAAACAAATAAAGAATTTCCCCAAGATGTATTTGAGCAGTTAAACGGTGCAATTAGTGCTGTATTTTTATCTTGGGAAAGCAATAGGTCTAAAGTTTATAGAAGATTAAATCAAATTCCTTCAGATTGGGGAACAGCTGTAAATGTACAATCAATGGTATTCGGTAATATGGGAAATGATTGTGCAACGGGAGTTGCTTTTACCAGAAATCCTTCAAATGGAAAAAAAGAAATATATGGAGAATACTTAATTAATGCGCAGGGAGAAGATGTTGTAGCAGGAACCAGAACGCCTCAGCACATTACAAACAAATCAAGAATTGAATCTGGTTCAAAAGGTAGTTCAATGGAAGAGATTATGCCCAAAATATTTAATCAACTATATAAAATTTTAAACACTTTAGAAAAACATTACAAAGATATGCAAGACGTAGAGTTTACAGTTGAAAATAAAAAACTTTGGATGTTGCAGACAAGATCAGGAAAAAGAACAGCTAAATCTGCTGTTAAGATTGTAGTAGATATGGTTAAAGAAAAATTAATTTCTAAAAAGGAAGCAGTTTTAAGACTGGACCCTAATTCATTAGATGCTCTTCTCCATCCAATGCTAGATGAAAATAGTAATATAAATGTAATTGCAAAAGGTCTGCCAGCTTCTCCAGGCGCAGCAAGTGGAAAAGTTGTATTTACATCTGATGAAGCTGAGAGATTAAATGATATGATGCAAAATACAATTTTAGTTAGAGTCGAAACATCACCTGAGGATATTCATGGTATGCATGCAGCAAACGGAATTCTAACCGCAAGAGGCGGAATGACAAGTCATGCTGCGGTTGTTGCAAGAGGCATGGGGAGACCTTGTGTATCAGGTACAAGTGAAATCGATATAGATTATGAAAAAAAAATATTCAAAACTAGAGATACGGAAATTAAAGAGGGAGATGTTATTACAATTGATGGATCAACCGGCAGAATAATTTCTGGAGAAGTTAAAACAGTTAAACCAGAAATATCAGGTGACTTTTCTAAGTTGATGAAATGGGCTGATAGTTTTAGAAAATTAAAAGTTAGAGCAAACGCGGAAACTCCTTTAGATACAAAAACTGCTAGAGATTTTGGAGCTGAAGGAATAGGTCTTTGCAGAACAGAACATATGTTTTTTGATGAAGAAAGAATTTTGTCTGTGAGAGAAATGATCCTGTCTAAATCTAAAAAGGATAGAAATAAAGCTTTGACAAAATTGCTTCCACACCAAAAAAAGGATTTTGTTGAAATATTTAAGATTATGAATGGTTTACCAGTCACTGTAAGATTGTTAGATCCTCCATTACATGAATTTTTGCCCAATAAAACAAAAGAAATAAAAGACTTATCAGATTCACTAACTTTAGATGTAAAAGAAATAGAATCTAGAATAACTGAGTTGCACGAACAAAACCCAATGCTTGGACACAGAGGATGTAGATTAGGAATTTCTTTTCCGGAAATTTATGAAATGCAATGTAGAGCAATATTTGAGGCTTTAGTTGAATGTAAAAATAAAAAATATAAATCAATCATTCCAGAAATAATGATACCTTTAGTATCTACTGAAGCTGAAATAAAAATCATGAGAGACCTTGTTATTAGAGTTGCAAATCAAGTTCAGAATGAAAATAAAACTAAAATTGACTATTTAGTTGGCACAATGATTGAGCTTCCTAGGGCAGCAATTAAATCTAAAGATATTGCAAAACATGCTGACTTTTTTAGTTTTGGAACTAATGATTTAACTCAAACCACTTTTGGAATAAGCAGAGATGATAGTGGAAAATTTTTAAATGATTATATTGAAAATAAAATATTTGATATTGATCCATTTGTTTCTCTTGATGATGGTGTTGCTGATTTAATTAAAATGTCAGTTTCAAGAGGYAGAAAACAAAACAAAAATATAAAACTAGGTATTTGYGGAGAGCATGGAGGAGATCCAAAAAGTATTAACTTTTKTGCAAAAACAGGATTAGATTATGTTTCTTGTTCACCATACAGAGTTCCAGTTGCAAAACTAGCTGCAGCTCAAGCACAATTAAAAAAATCTTGAAAATTGACCAAGAAATACCTTTTTAAAGAATTTCAAATTTTAGATCTATAGCTGGAGCACTGTGTGTTATTGCACCAACAGAAATTCTGYYAACACCTGTTGCAGCTRCTCTTTTTACATTTTTTAGATTAATATTTCCTGAAGCTTCTGTTTCGTAATATTTTTTTGCGATTTTAACTCCAGTTTTTAGATTTTTTAAGCTCATATTGTCAAAAAGCACTGTATTAAATTTTAATCCCAAGATTTTTTTTAGTTGAGTCAAGCTATCTACTTCAACAGTGATTTTTTTTCCTTTTTTATTTTTTATAGCTAAATTTACTAAAGTTTTAATATCAGAGGTTGCTATATGATTATCTTTAATTAAGTACTCGTCGCTRAGGTTAAATCGATGATTAGTTCCTCCACCTAGTTTAACAGCATATTTTTGAATTACTCTTAAGTTGGGAATAGTTTTTCTTGTACAGCATATTTTACATTTAGTTCCTTTAACAAGTTTTACAAACTGATAAGTTTTAGTTGCAACYCCAGAAATATGACTAATAAAATTTAATGCTACTCTTTCTCCTATTAATATTTTTTGAGCATCTCCTYTAATAATTGCAACAACATTACCTTTTTTAACAAAAGATCCTTCCTTTTTTTTAGTAATAAATTTGATTTTTTTATAAATCAGTTTGAAAGCTTGCTTTGCAAAATTTAATCCTCCAATAATACCTAATTGATTAGAAATTAATCTTAATGAAACATTTTTYTTACTTTTAATAAGGGCAGAAGTGATATCACCTGAAGGATATAAATCTTCATTTAAAGCTAACTTAACAACATTTCTAATAAAGTTATTGCTTAAACGTATTTTTGGCACCTAATTTATCGGCCGACTGCAGTCATTCTTTCAACTGATTGTTTTGCTTTTTCTATTATTTCATTGCTTATGATGATTTCGTTAGTTTCATTTTCTAGGCAGTCTAAAATTTTTGGAAGAGTAATTTTTTTCATATGAGGACATAAATTACAAGGTTTTATAAATTTTACATTTGGATTTTCAACTTGAACATTGTCACTCATAGAACATTCGGTAACCATCATGACTTTTTTTGGCTGATTGTCTTCAACATACTTAATCATTCCAGATGTAGAACCAGTGAAATCGCTTGCTTTAATTACATCTGGAGGACATTCTGGATGAGCAATAATTTTAATTCCAGGGTTATTTAGTCTAATTTCATTTATTTCTTTTTCATTAAACTGTTCATGAACTATACAGGTACCTTTCCAAGAAATAATTTYCACATTTGTTTGYGAAGCTACATATTTTGCCAAATAAACATCTGGCAAAAAAATYACTTTTTTTACGCCAAGAGAATTCACAATTTTTACAGCATTTGCTGAAGTACAACAAATATCAGTTTCTGCTTTTACATCTGCAGAAGTATTAACATAAGATACTACAGGAACACCTGGATATTTTTCCTTTAGAAGCCTTACATCTTTACCTGTAATAGAAGAAGATAAAGAGCAACCTGCATCCATGTCTGGAAGCAAAACTTTTTTTTGAGGATTCATTAACTTGGCTGTTTCAGCCATGAAATGTACTCCACACATAACAATAATATCCGCATTGGTTTTAGAAGCTTCTATAGCCAATGCTAAAGAATCTGCAGACACATCGGCAATACCATGATAAATTTCAGGTGTTTGATAGTTGTGTGCAAGAATAATTGCATTCTTTTCTTTTTTAAGTTGATTTATTCTATAAACGTAYGGAGCATGAACCGACCATTCAATTTCTGGTAATACTTTTGAGATTTTTTGATAAATTGGCTCAGTTGTTTTTCTTATTTCAGATGTAAATTCCATGACCATAGAATCTATCAACTTGAAACATATTTGTCATTAATTTAATCTGTCACATTAAGCGGTCATGCTGAAACTGGTAGACAGGCTTGGTTGAGGGCCAAGTGGAGGATTCTCCATGAGAGTTCGAGTCTCTCTGACCGCACCAGAAACAGYGATCTTGGTTCTAATACTTTTCCAACACTACCGAATTTTCAATTTGTTTCAGTGGTATCTTCCAATATTTTTTAAGYAATAGRGTGGCTTGCTCTTTTGTTTGAAGAATGAAACCAAATTTCTCATAAAATTGAATTGCCCATGTGGCATTCCGCCAGGTGCCTACTAATAAACGAAAATTTTGATTTCTTTTTAATAAATATTTAAGTAATGCTCCTCCTGCCCCYTTGCCTTGGTAGGGAGTTAAAGTATAAGCGTGTCTTATTAGGATAACATCTTTTATTTCTTGAATTCCTATTACCCCGACCAATTTGTTATTACGATTATAGCCAAACATACGAACTCCATCKKTAAATTCATCWWYTAATTCTYKTTCYGACATGTAGGGTTCGTGCCAACAATTATCAGGGATAATACCTTTGTATTTTATGGCTGCGTCGTTAATCACGTAGAGAATTTTGGAACTATCRCTTTTCATATATTCGCTTATCATCTTATAATTGTACTATTAGTTTAAGTTTCGTACAAATTATTCTCCCATCAAGCAGAGGCAAAATTAAGATAAAAATTTATCCTCACTAAGGCTCTGTTATGGTCTAGATTGATCCCCTAAAATCTCACAATTATATCATCTGACTCTCTAGAAATTTTTTGCTAGAATTAACGCTAATGAATAAAATTAAAGTAGGATTTGTTGGTTTAGGACTAATGGGTATGCCCATGGCAAAAAATATTTTAAAAAATAAATACYCTTTAATTGYWTGGAATAGRTCAACAAAAAATTTWAAAAAAATYAAAAAATTTGGAGCAGAAATATGYCAAAATTTRATTAACYTACCTAATAAATGTCAAGTTATTATAATGATGTTAGCCAACGATAATRTTTGTTTAGARGTATCTGAAGTTTTAAAAAAAAATMTAAAAAGAAAYCAAATATTAATCGATATGAGYTCCACAAAGAAAAAGACTGCAGTYGAAATAGAAAAAAAAATTAAAGTTAATAAAGGATAYTTTTTAGAYGCCCCTGTTTCTGGTGGGACAAAAGGRGCWRAAASTGSAAAATTAGCAATYATGGTGGGTGGNRRRAAAAAAATATTTAAWAAAATAARAMATTTATTTGRRRSYATGGGAAMMGYWAYTTAYGTTGGRAARACYGGGTCYGGACAAGTDSCWAARYTWGCAAACCARGCWATWGTWGGWATYACSATYGGWGCWGTKTCWGARGCRTTGATWCTTTCYRAAGCWGCRGGKGYAGATCCWAAAGCAGTTAGAGARGCAATAARAAMAGGATTTGCCGGTAGTCCRATTTTGGAAAATCAYGGAAAAAGAATTTTAGAAAATAAYTTTGWACCAGGAGGTAGATGTTCTACACAATTAAAAGATATGAATAATATTGTTGAAACAGCAAAAACTTATAATGTACATTTACCTTTGTCTGAACAAGTAGRAAAATTCTATGATYTAATGGTTAAAAAAGGYAWGTCTRAYTTAGACCATAGTGCATTATATTTATTGTTAAAGAGAYTKAAAARATATTGACCCAAYRATAGAACGATGTTTAAATATTTATTTTTGRATATRRAAAAAGTAAGATGAACCTAACTATAGAACAACGCAATCGMTTTRATGAAGAKGGATATCTTTTTTTTCCAAGCCTMTTTTCACCRGAAGAAATCCAAAATCTTTTAGCGGYTGTTCCCGARCTTTATCAAAGACGYGAGGAATACAATGTTCGTGAAAAGGGAAGTGATGCTGTTCGTACGAATTTTGCAGCTCATTTATACAGCAAGCCTTTTGCAAAAYTAGCTCGTCACCCGCGTATGATCAAACCTGTTGAAGATTTACTWGGTGAACATTTGTATATGCATCAATTTAAAATTAATGGMAAAATGGCTTTCGAGGGAGATGTGTGGCAGTGGCATCAAGATTATGGAACATGGGTTAATGACGATTTAATGCCAACGGAACGTGCGATGAATATTGCYATTTTCCTTGATGAAGTCACTGAATTTAATGGACCATTATTGCTTATTCCTGGCAGTCAYAAAAAAGGAGTCMTCRAAGCAAAACATGATCTTKCTACRACYAGCTATCCACTTTGGACACTTGATAATAATCTTATCTCACAGTTGGTTAACCGTGCTGGTGGCAAAAATGGTGGGATCGTTGGTCCTAAGGGACCAGCCGGATCAATGATTTTATTTCATAGTTGTTTAGTTCATGCTTCTAGCAGCAATCTATCTCCTTTTAACCGAGTGAGTGTTTATCTAAGTCTTTGCGCAGTGAGCAATCATATCCGTAGATTTAAGCGCAAAGAGTATATTGCTCATCGTGACTTTACACCTATTAAATGCTTACCTGATGATTGTCTTATTAAAGAATATGATGTGGATTTGCCTTGGRAAAATGGYGTTCCAACTAGCGCTTTCCAAACTTCACTAGCAGAATTATTAAATTAGTTTAATAGATTGGTTTACTTTAAATTATGTATCTCTATTCAAAATTAAAAGATTATAAAGGAAATATTAATATTGCCTTTATTGGTTGTGNAAAATTTATTTCAATGTTTTTGTCTCAATACAATCAGCTTAAAAAGATTAAAATTGATACAATTGTTGATTTAGACATTGAAAGAGCAAAATCCAATTGCATAAAGAGTGGCCTCAAAAAAGAGACTGTAGAGAAAATAAATTTTGTAAATTCTTTAGACAGTATATTGAATAGAAACATAGAGATTTTTATTGAAGCTACTGGAAATCCAATCGCAGGTACTCAACATGCTTATAAAGTGATTCAATCCAAAAAAAATATCATCATGGTTAATGTTGAGGCCGATGTTTTATGTGGGAAGTATTTATCAGATTTAGCAAAGGAAAATAATGTTATTTATTCGATGGCTTATGGAGATCAGCCATCTTTAATTTTAGAGCAAAT
>NVSV01000002.1:0-27007 GCA_002732835.1 Candidatus Pelagibacter sp. | reverse complement strand
CAATAGTAAGGTTAGGATCTTTTACCCACAACCCATATTCATCTTGATGTTCTTTTGCTATTTTTAATAACCTCTCCTGTCATTGCTTAACTCCAAACTTAGTTTCTCCAGTTATAACATTTAGGTTGTTATCAAATCTCCCAACTGGGAAGCGTCTAGGTTTATGTCTTTGACCCTTAAGATAGAATATTATGACAAAGTGCTTTTCTCCCTTCTTATATTCACAAAGGTTAAGACCTCTAAATTGTGTGGTCTTATCCATTTGGAAGGAGGTATAAACTCTATCCAGTGGTTTACTATTCTTACTGATGAAGTTAGACTTATGGTTATGTATTGCTTTATCTGTAAATTTTAATTTCTATTATTGATTCTATAAGTTCACATTTAATTTTATCTGAAAATTCTTTATYTATGTCAGCAAGTACTTTTGAAGATATATTGTTTAAATCTAAATTGTTCTTRTCTACTATTTGAAGTTCTATCTCAACCCCTATAGTTGGTTCTGGACTTGAGTTAAATTTAATCATTTAAAATCTATAGTTAATTCTCAAATCAATATTACAGTCTTCGTAGCCTTGGTTAATTGTGTCGATATAACTCTTGGGCGGATCTTTAAAAATATATTTCTTCATAATATAAAACATAATCTTTTTTCCTCCTAAATAGAAATATTGCTTTTTATAAATATTGGGAAATTGCTCATAATTATCTAATATTTTTTCATGTTCTTTTGTGATTTCCCATATCGCCCCAGCTACTTTAGATCCTCTTTTTTTTATTATATTTGCATAGCCAAATTTATTTGATTTATTTGGATGACAAAATATCAATTTGTAATTTTTAAGAAGAAAAGYTTTTAAATATCTTGATCCAAAACATCTAATATTCATTTGATAATGACTAAGATTACTTCCGTATGAAAAATATAAAATTTTACTCATTAATAATTATTTGAATATTTTTTTGATTTACAAAATCTAATATTTGGGCATTACAWATATCAATCTTAGATTGCTCTATAGATCTTATAACAATAGCAACTCCTAATTTGCCTGCTCTAAAAAAGGGGTAACTACCTATTTCAACATCTTTATTTTTATCTTGAACGGAAGTTAATGATTTTGCAATTTCACTTTCAACTGTTCTAAGATTAATTGTGTGACTTATAATTGGTTTTCCTCCAGAAATTTCATTATTTAAAGCTCCTAACATCGATTGTAAAATGGAAGGAACTCCTGGTAAGCAAAATACATTTTCCATAATAAAACCTGGAGCACCACTTGTTGGATTTAATATCAATTTTGCATTAACTGGCATCCAAGCCATTTTTTTTCTTCCTTCGTTAAATTCACTYTTTTTATAGTAATCCTCTAATATCTTATAAGCTTCTTTATGTATTCCATATTTTACACCAAAAGCTTTTGATATTGACTGAGCCGTTATATCGTCATGTGTTGGACCAATYCCGCCAGTTGYAAAAACATAGCTATATTTTTTTCTTAATTTATTAATTGTACTTACAATTATTGCTTCAACGTCTGGTATTACTCTTRCTTCCTGAACTCTCACTCCAAGTTGGTTAAGCCATGTTGCAATTGTACTTGTGTTTATATCTTTTGTCCTTCCAGATAGAATTTCATTGCCAATTATAATAATTGCAGAACTAACTTGTATGTTTTTAGTCATTTATAAATATATATTATTCAAATATGAAATTTAGCAAGAGATTAATAAAAGGCAAACTCATCAAAAGATATAAAAGGTTTTTTGCTGATATAAATATAAAAAACGAGATAATTACTGCTCACTGTCCTAATACCGGTTCCATGATGGGTCTATTAGATCAAAATAATGTAGTGTGGATATCAAAAAATAATGATCCAAAAAGAAAGTTAAAATACACATTAGAAATAATTAAAGCAAAAGATAATCTAGTTGGTGTTAACACGCATTTAGCGAATAAAATAGTGTATGAAGGTCTTTCAAACAACTTGATTAATGAATTTATGAATTCTGACAGTATTAAACCGGAAGTTTATTATAACAAAAATACAAGGTTTGATTTTTTAGTTAATAAAAACGATCAAAAACACTATATTGAAGTTAAAAACGTTACTTTATTTAGAACAAATAATATTTCAGAATTTCCAGATGCTGTCACATCTAGAGGATCTAAACATTTAAAAACTCTAGTTGATGCAATTAAAAAAGGTTACAAAACATGCATTTTATTTTTAGTGCAAATACAAAACATGGAAARTTTTCAAATAGCAAAAGATATAGATAAGAACTATTATAAAAATTATTTACTTGCAAAAAAAAGTGGGGTTCAATTTCTTGCCTATAGATGTAATATTGACACAAATAGTATTACAATAGAAAAAAAATTAAATATTATAAATNAAWAGWKAWWTMGMWMNANNTGASAAMAYKARWATYGCYSSCAATCTTGCAGCTAGAACTTTRGATMTGTTAACTGAACATATTAAATCGGGAATCTCAACTAAATATATAGATAAACTCGGATACGAGTTTATTAGAGATAACGGYGGATACTCAGCTCCTTTATTCTATAGAGGTTATAATAAATCATTATGTAYATCTTTAAATCATGTTGTTTGTCATGGAATTCCATCTGATAGAATTTTGAATGAAGGTGATGCTTTAAATATAGATGTAACAGCTATAGTAGATGGTCATTATGGAGATACCAGTAGAATGTTTTGTGTTGGCGAAACATCGGTTAAAACAAATAATTTAATTAATGCAACATATGAAGCTATGATGAAAGCTATAAAAATTTTAAAACCAGGAATTAAACTTGGAGACATTGGGTATGAAATACAATCTTATGTGGAAGAAAAAGGTTTTTCAGTTGTAAGAGATTTTTGTGGACATGGCATTAGTACAGTTTTTCATGAAACGCCAAACGTACTTCATTATGGAAAAAAAAATACAGGAATTGARCTTAAACCSGGAATGACATTTACAATAGAACCGATGATTAACGCRGGAAAATATGATGTAAAATTACTTGGTGATGGCTGGACTGCAGTAACTAAAGACAAATCTTTATCAGCGCAATTTGAACATACGATAGGAATTACAGAAAATGCTTATGAAATMTTTACAGAATCTGTTAAAGGTTATAAGAGACCCCCATATAATTAATGATATCACGTTATTCTAGAAAAGAACTTACTCAGATTTGGTCGGAGGAGAATAAATATAAAATTTGGCTGAATATAGAAATTGCTGCAGCTAAAGCAATGGAAAAATATAAAATTATACCTAAAGGAGTATCATCGATAGTTAAAACGAAAGCAAAAATAAAAGTTAAAAGAATTCATGAAATAGAAGCTAAGGTAAAACATGATGTTATAGCTTTCTTAACCTCGATTACGGAACAGGCAGGAATTAATGCAAGATATTTACATCAGGGAATGACATCTTCTGATGTTTTAGATACAACTTTCAACATTCAACTTGTTCAATCTGGAAATATTTTACTTAAAGATATAAATACAATTTTATCAATTTTAAAAAGACAAGCCAAAAAATATAAATTAACTCCGTGCATTGGAAGAAGCCACGGAATTCATGCCGAGCCAATTACATTTGGTTTAAAATTAGCTTCTTTTTATGAAGAATTTAAAAGAAATAAAAGAAGATTGCTAAGTGCGATTTATGAGATATCAACTTGTGCGATTTCTGGTTCTGTTGGAACATTTGCAAATATTGACCCTAGAATAGAAAGGTTTGTGGCAAAGAAATTAAAGTTAAGACCTGAGCCAATTTCAACACAAATTATTCCAAGAGATAGACATGCTTACTATTTTTCAGTTTTAGGAATTGTTGCTGGATCAATTGAAAGAATCGCAAATGAAATAAGGCATCTTCAAAGAACTGAAGTATATGAAATACAAGAATAYTTTTCTAAAAATCAAAAAGGTTCTTCAGCAATGCCACATAAAARAAATCCAATATTAAGTGAAAATCTTACAGGATTAGCAAGAATGATTAGAAGTTATGTTGTCCCTGCCCTAGAAAATATAGCTTTATGGCATGAAAGAGATATTTCTCACTCAAGYGTTGAAAGAAACATAGGCCCAGATGCAAACATAACTTTGGATTTTGCTCTYYATAGACTTGCRAATATTCTAAATAATATGGTTGTTTATCCAAAAAAAATGTTATCAAACTTAAAYATAACTAAAGGATTAATTTTTTCTGAGGAAGTAATGCTTGAATTAACAAAATCAGGAATCCCAAGAGAAAARGCATATAGAATTGTTCAAAAACACGCCAAACAAAGTTTTTCAAGAAATATTGATTTAATTGAATTAATNAAAAAAGACAAATTAATAAATAGCAAAATTTCTATTAGTAAAATGAAAAATATATTTAATTACTCTAAACATTTTAAATATGTAAACTATATTTTTAGAAGAGTTTTTTAAATAATGAAAAAAGGTAAAAAATTATACGAAGGCAAAGCAAAAATTCTATACGCAGGTCCTGAGAAAGGAACTGCAATTCAGCATTTCAAGGATGATGCAACTGCTTTCAACAATTTAAAAAAATCCATTATAGAAGGTAAAGGTGTTTTAAATAATAGAATATCAGAACATATTCTATCTAGTTTAAACAAAATAGGCATTGAAACTCATTTAATTAAAAGGATTAATATGAGAGAACAATTAATCAAATTAGCTGAAATTATCCCTGTTGAATTCGTTATAAGAAACATAGCAGCTGGCTCWTTRACTAAAAGACTYGGTATAGAAGAAGGAACTATTTTAGAAAGACCATTGTTAGAATATTATTATAAAAGCGATGCCTTAGGAGACCCTTTAATAGCGCAAGAACATATGTATGCTTTTGATTACGTTAGTGTAATGGAATTAGATAAGATTAAAGATTCTTGTTTTAGAATAAATGATTTTTTGCAAGGAATGTTCAGTGGAGTAGGAATAAAATTAGTAGATTTTAAATTAGAATTTGGAAGAATAAGAAGAGAAAATGAATCCTTAAAAAAAATCATAGTTGCTGATGAAATTAGCCCTGATACTTGTAGATTGTGGGACGCAACAACAGAAAARAAACTAGATAAAGATATATTCAGAAATAATTTAGGGGATTTAATTCAAGGTTATCAAGATGTCGCTAGAAGATTAGGGATTTTGCATGAACAATCCAATATTAGTCCAATAAAATTCACTAAACCAACCGCTTTAAAATTTAAAAAAAATAAATGAAAGTTAAAGTTATAGTAACGCCTAAAAATGGCGTTTTGGACCCTCAAGGTAAAGTGATTCAACAAACTTTAAATGGAATGGGTTTTTCTAGTGTTAATRAAGTTCGRCAAGGGAAATATTTTGATATTGAAATAAATGAAAAAGATGAAGCTAAAACAAAAGCTAGAGTTGAAGATATGTGTAAAAAACTTTTAGCAAACTTAGTTATAGAAGATTATCAAATTATCTAATTAATTAATGAAATCATCAGTAATAATTTTTCCAGGTTCAAACTGTGATAGAGATATGGATGTTGCTCTTAAAAAATTYGGTTTCAAAAATCRAATGGTTTGGCAYAATGACCCAAATCTTCCAAAAAGYGATCTWATTATTCTGCCTGGGGGATTTTCATATGGTGACTATCTACGGTGTGGAAGTATAGCTGCAAAATCAAAAATAATTAAATCTGTTGTCGATTTTGCTAATTCTGGAGGATTAGTTGTTGGTGTTTGTAATGGTTTTCAAATTTTGATTGAAACTGGTCTTCTTCCTGGCGCTTTATTGAGAAACAAATACTTAGAGTTTATTTGTAAAAATGTATTTATAAAAATTAATAATTCTGAAAATAAATATTTYAAAAATATTAAAAAAAATATTCTCAAACTTCATATAGCACACAACGAAGGTAATTATTTTTGTTCTCCTGATGAATTAAAATTTATTGAGGATAATAATCAAATTGCTGTAAATTATTGTAATAAAAACGGCGATATCTCAGAAGAAGACAATCCAAACGGCTCAATAGATAATATTGCTGGAATATTTAACAAAAGCAAAAATATMCTTGGAATGATGCCCCATCCAGAAAGAATGATTGATTCTTATTTATCAGGAGAAGATGGATCGATTTTTTTTGAAAATTTAATTGGAAATTTAAAATAATGAAAATAAACGAAAAAATTGCAATCGAACACGGTCTAAAAAAAGAAGAATTTAACAAAATACGTGAGTTATTAAAAAGAGTTCCTAACATTACTGAACTTGGAATTTTTTCAGCAATGTGGAATGAGCATTGTTCTTATAAATCATCAAGATTTCACTTAAAAAAAATGCACACAAAAGGAAAAAGAGTTATCCAAGGACCTGGTGAGAATGCTGGTGTTATTGATATCGATGATGAAGATGCAATTGTTTTTAAAATTGAAAGTCATAATCACCCTTCTTTTATTGAGCCTTATCAAGGTGCTGCAACGGGTGTAGGTGGTATAATGAGAGATGTTTTTACAATGGGCGCTCGACCTATTGCTAATATAAATTCTATTCATTTTGGTTCACCTCAACATAAAAAAACTAGAAATTTATTGAGAGGAGTAGTTCAAGGTATTGGTGGATATGGAAATTGTATAGGTGTACCTACAATTGCTGGTCAGACTTGCTTTGATGAATCTTACAATGGAAATATTTTAGTTAATGCAATGACTTTAGGTTTAGTTAATAAAMATAATATTTTTTATTCTAAAGCCGCTGGAATTGGAAARCCTGTMATTTATGTRGGTTCAAAAACTGGTCGTGAYGGYATACATGGCGCAAGCATGGCTTCAGCTATTTTTGATGAAAAAATTGAAGAAAAAAAACCAACAGTACAGGTTGGAGATCCATTTACTGAAAAACTATTGATGGAAGCATGTTTGGAATTGATGTCTGATAAATCAATTATTTCTATTCAAGATATGGGTGCAGCAGGCTTAACTTCATCTAGTGTAGAAATGGCTTCAAAAGGAAAACTTGGTATCGAATTAAACTTAAATAAAGTTCCTTGTAGAGAAGAAAAAATGACTCCTTACGAAATAATGCTATCCGAAAGCCAAGAACGAATGTTGATTATACTTGAAAATGGTAAAGAAGAAAAAGCAAAAAAAATATTTGATAAATGGAACTTAGATTTTGCTGTAATTGGAAAAACTACAGAAAGTAAAAAAATTGAAATTTTTTTTGATGAAAAAAAAGTTGTAGATATACCAATTAATTTTTTAGCAGAAAATGCTCCAATTTATGATCGAAAATGGAAAAAAACAAAACTTCCTCAAAAAATAAAATTTAATGACGATGATTTAAAAAAATTAAAAATTACTGAAGTTTTAAAAAAARTATTAWCMAAYCCAAATATCTGTGACAAAGAATGTATTTGGCAACAATATGATCATACAGTTATGGGAGATACAATTCAAAAACCTGGAGGAGACTCTGGAGTGGTAAGAGTTCAYGGAACTAATAAAGCGGTAGCTGCTTCTGTGGATTCATCKGCTGTATATTGTTATGCACATCCTTTAACTGGAGGAAAACAAATAGTTTGTGAAAGCTGGAGAAATTTAATTTCAGTAGGAGCAAAACCCCTAGCTATTACTAATTGTTTAAACTTTGGTAACCCTGAAAAWGAAAGAAATATGGGAGAATTTGTAGAATGTGTTCAAGGAATTTCTGAAGCAAGCAAATATTTAGATTTTCCGGTAGTTTCGGGTAACGTTTCTTTCTACAACGAAACAAAAAACAAAGGAATAAAACCTACTCCATCTATTGGAGGTGTTGGGCTAATCAAGAACTACAAAAAAATGGTCACTATGGATCTAAAAAAAGTAGATAATTTAGTGATTGTAATTGGAAAAACYGAAGGYCATTTAGATCAAAGTATTTTTGCAAGAAGTATATTGTCTGAAAAAAAAGGCCCCCCTCCTGAAATTAATTTATTTAATGAAAAGAATAACGGAGAAACGATATTAAAATTAATTGAARAGAGATTAATTGAATCYGCTCATGATATTTCTTTGGGAGGAATTATTATAGCTTTAGCAAGAATGTGTATTAAAGGAAATAAAGGCGTCAAATTAAATAAACTAAAAAGTTTAATTAATAAATTTCAATATTTCTTTGGTGAGGATCAGGGACGTTATATTATTGAAATAACTAAAGATAATTTGAAAAAAGTTAAGGAAATATTAAACAATAATTCAGTTCATTATGACGAACTAGCAATTGTTGTTGAAAAAGATATAATAATAGATGAGGAACCAATTCTATCAGTTGACGAATTGATGCTTTCTAATAAAAAATGGTTAAAGGAGTATATGGTTCAATAATGGCGATGGATTTAAAAGAAATTGAAAAACTAATAAAAGAAGCATTACCTGATGCTTTTGTTGACATTCAAGATTTAGCTGGAGATGGTAATCATTATTCAGCAACTGTTACTTCATCTCAATTTTCAGGAAAAAGTAAAATAGAACAACATAAAATGGTRTATAATTCATTRAAAGGAAAAATGGGAAACGAAYTACAYGCTTTAGCAATTAAAACYAAGGAGTAAAAATGGATCAACAAWTAAAAGATTTAATCAGTAGTCAAATAGAAAATAATGAAGTTTGCCTTTTTATGAAAGGTACTCCAGATRCRCCTYAATGTGGTTTTTCMATGGCTATATCTAATATGTTAAAAATTTTAAATGTAAACTTTAAAGGCATTRATGTTYTAGAAAATGAAAATTTAAGRCAGGGAATAAAAGAATTTAGTGACTGGCCMACTATTCCACAAYTATAYATCAAAAAAGAATTTGTAGGTGGTAGCGATATTGTAAAAGAAATGTATGAGAATGGTGAACTTATAAAATTACTTGAAAGTAAAAATATTAATTTTAATAAAAAGAATTAATTATCTAGAATAATACTCAATTACTAAATTTGGCTCCATAACGATTGGATAAGGTACTTCTTCAAATTTTGGAGTTCTTACAAATTTCACTTTTTTATTTTTTTCATCCAATTGCAAATATTCTGGGACTTCTCTCTCTTTATTTGCGAGAGCTATATCGATTAAAGCCAATTGTTTAGATTTGTCTCTGATCTCAATATTATCTTCTTCTTTAACTTGATAACTTGAGATATTAACTTTTTTACCATTAACTCTAACRTGGCCATGATTAATTAACTGTCTTGACGAGAAAATTGTATTTGAAAGTTTTGCCCTATAAATAACTGCATCTAATCGTCTCTCTAATAACCCTATCAAATTTTCAGCGGTATCCCCTTTTTTCATAATAGCTTTTTTATAAACATTTCTAAATTGTCTTTCATTCATATTGCCATAATAAGATTTTAATTTTTGTTTTGCTTGAAGCTGAATTCCATAATTAGAAGGTTTTNNNKYYGAWKYTGWTTGKCCATGYTGACCTGGAGGATAWSCTCTTGWATTGAASGGACTTTTGGGTCTTCCCCATAAATTTACACGTAATCTTCTATCTACTTTATGTTTAGAGTTTAATCTTTTKGTCATTTAGTACGTCGCTTTATAAACTTAAGCATGATTTTGTCAATGAAGGTTTTTTTTAGAAAGACTCGCAAATACACTTGATAAAATACGCGTTTCCTTTTCAGATAGTTCCATTTTGTAAAAAATACTTCTCAAATTTTCCAGCATTATTGGTTTCTTTTCAATAGGCTTAAAAAAATYTCTCTTTTCAAGATTTTTAATACAAAAATTAGCCATTGAGAGAATGTCTTTTTTACTAGCAGATTTAATTTTTTTTGACTTTGAATATTTTGATTTTTTTAATTTGATTAAATTAGCAACAAATTGAGCAATAATGATAACGCTATGAGATAAATTTAAAGATTTGAATTCAGGATTTGTCGGAATTTGCACTGAACAATTAGCATAGCTAATTTCATTATTTGATAGACCCGAAGCTTCAGAACCAAATAAAAATCCAATTTTTTTACTAAAATCAATTTTATTTAAGTCATTTAATCTAATATGTTTTAAATTTTTGTTTCTAAATCTTGAAGTTGTAGCTATCAAATAATCAAATTTGTTAACAACAGATTCTAAATCTTCATAAACCTTACTATTTCTAATAATCTCTTTTGCTCCAACTGAAGTTGCCAATATTTTATCATTAGGAAAAATAGGCTTTGGATTAACTATGATTAATTTCTTAAAATTAAAATTTTTCATAGCTCTAGCACAACTTCCAATATTTTCTGATAATTGCGGTTTATGAAGAATAAACGAAATATTAGAAAACGACATTAATTACTRGCAGGAGCATTATCTTTAAACAATTTATAATCTAAACTATCAACAAGAGCTTTGAATGATGCTTCGATAATGTTTGGAGATACACCAATAGTAAACCAATTTTTTCCTTTTGAGTCTGTACTTTCGATTGAAACTCTAGTTACGGCCGCTGTTCCTGTGTTTAATATCCTAACTTTATAATCAACTAACTTTAAATCTTTTAAGTATTGAGAATATTTAGCAAGTTTATCTACATTATTTCTGATTGCATTATCTAGTGCATGTACAGGACCATTGCCTTCTCCTTCACACAAAATAATTTTTTTATCTACTTCTAGCTGTGCTTTTGCAGAAGAAATTATATTTCCCAACTTATCTTTTTTTACACTAACATCATATTCTTTAATTGAAATATACCTTGGTATTTCTCCCATTAATCTTCTAGCCAATAACTCAAATGATGCATCAGCACCATCATAACTATAACCAATGAATTCTCTGTCTTTTACTTCATCAAGAAGTTTTTTTATTTTTGGATCRTCTTCTTTAAATTCTAYGCCAATTGACTTTAGYCTTGATATAATATTTGATTTTCCTGATTGGTCCGARACCACAATATTTCTTACATTRCCAACTAATTCCGGTTCAATATGTTCATAAGTTTTTGGATCCTTTTGAACTGCTGAAACATGTAGGCCTCCTTTATGAGAAAATGCGGCCGCTCCTACRTAAGGTAAATGCTGATTTGGTTTTCTATTTAATATCTCATCTAACAATCTTGATGATTGAGTTATTTTACTAATATTTTCAGATTTAATATTTGTKGAAAAATTATTACTGAAATATTCTTTTAGATGAATTGTGGGTATAATAGACATCAAGTTTGCATTACCACACCTTTCACCAAGTCCATTAATTGTTCCCTGTACTTGTCTAACTCCTGCGGATACTGCAACTAAAGAATTTGCAACTGCATTACCAGTATCATTATGAGCATGAATTCCAAGATTTTTACCTGGAATGTGTTTTGTTACTTCTCTTATAATTTTTTCAACTTCATCAGGTAGAGTTCCTCCATTAGTGTCACAAAGAACAATCCATCTTGCTCCATTATCATATGCAGATTTGACACAAGATATCGCGTAATCTTTATTATTTTTAAAACCATCAAAAAAATGTTCAGCATCAAACATAAATTCTTTATTTTYTTTTACAAAATGCTTAGTGCTCTCAATAATATTTTCTAAGTTTTCYTSTTTCGAAATTCCTAAAGCTACATCAACATGGAAATCCCAAGTTTTTCCAACAAGACATATAGCTGAAGCCTTGCTATTAAGTAGAGCTGATAAACCAGGATCATTCKCAGCACTTCTTCCAGATCTTTTAGTCATTCCAAATGCAGTTAATTTGGAATTGTTGTATTTAATATTYCTTTGAAAAAATTCTGTGTCAGTTGGATTTGCACCAGGCCATCCACCTTCAATATAATCAACTCCCAATTTATCAAGTTCTTCAGCAATTTTTATTTTATYATCAATTGAGAAATCAACTCCTTGTGTTTGAGCACCATCTCTTAAAGTTGTATCAAATATGTATAGTTTTTCTTTATTCATTTTAATTTCCAAGAAGTTTTATCATCTTTATCTTCAATTAATACACCTTTATCTAATAACTCATTTCTTATTTTATCYGCTAGTTTGTAATTTTTTTTATCTCTTGCTTTATTTCTTTCATCAATTTTAGCTAATATTTCCTGCTCTGATATTGCTGATTTACTTTTTTTAAATTCTATCCATTTATTTTTAGTATCGTTAAGCAAACCAACAAAATTACAAGCTGAGGTAAAAATTTCTTTATCTTTTAAGTCACCTTTTTGAGATTTTTCAAACAATTTATGTAAGTTGGCAATATAACCTGGCGTATTTAAATCATCATACAAAGGATTCAAATATTCATCAGGAATTAACACTTGTTTTCTTAATTCTACGTAACTTTCATACCATTTATTTAAAGTATTCTGACATTGATTAATTAAATTATCATTCCAATCTAATGGTTGTCTATAATGCGCGTTCATTAAAGCCAATCTTAAAACTTGACCGTTAATTCGTTTTTTGAATTCATTTATTTTTAAAATATTCCCTTGAGATTTTGCCATTTTTTCATTGGATATCGTAATAAAACCATTATGTACCCAATAATTTGCAAATGCTTCATTTTCATTTGCACATCTTGATTGGGCAATTTCATTCTCATGGTGTGGAAAAATTAAATCTCTGCCTCCCCCATGAATATCAAATTTATCTCCCAGATATTTTTTTGACATTACCGAGCATTCTAAATGCCATCCTGGTCTACCCTTTCCCCAAGGAGATTCCCAATAAGGTTCTTTATCTTTTGATGGTTTCCATAAAACAAAATCTTCAGGATTTTTTTTATTCTYAGATACTTCAACTCTWGATACAGTAATTAATTCTTCTAGGTTTTTATTAGACAATTTTCCGTAATCTTTAAATTTTCTAACCTCAAAATATACATGCTGATTATTAAAGTAAGCATATCCATTTCGGAGTAGTTGATTAATCATTTCAATCATTGAAGAAATGTTTTCTGTAGCTTTAGGTTCAAAGTTAGGATTTTCGCAATTTAGATAAGCACAGTCATCATGAAAATTTTTTRTAATTTTATTTGTCAATTCTTCTGTAGATATAYGYTTTTCATTAGATGATTGAATAATTTTATCGTCTATATCAGTAATGTTCCTTACATAAGTAACTGTTTTGTCTCCAAACTTACATTTTAAAACTCTAAATAAAATATCAAAAACAACGAGTGGTCTTGCGTTACCAATATGAGAATCRTCATAGACAGTGGGTCCACAGACATACATACCAACTTTATTTTTATTTATTGGTATAAATCTTTYTTTTTTGTTCCCAAGACTATTTGATAAAAAAATATCTTTATTCATAAATATTAGAAATATACATTTTATTTAGATTTGTGAATCYAATTAGTTTGGAATTTTACAAACTGGAATTGGTCCCATTTTATGTAAATTTAATTTTCTTTTTTCAAGRTATTTTGATCTATTCGGTGAATTGGGATTTGTCATCGCCTCTTCAAGTTCTTGATAAGTTAAACCTAATTGACCAACATCTGTTCTTCCATCATCCCATAATCCATCGGTTGGTTGAGCAGTAATTATTTCATCCAATATTCCAAGTTCTTTTCCTAGCTCCCAAACCTCTGTCTTTGTGCAGTCCGCAATTGGTGAAATATCAACTCCACCATCACCATATTTTGTATAAAAACCTACACCAAAATCCTCAACCTTATTTCCTGTACCTACTACAATTCCATTATTTGCTGCTGCAATTTGATAAAGAGTTGTCATTCTTATTCTCGCCCTTGAATTAGCTAAACCRTGTTTACTATCAAAATCTGATAACTTTAATTGAAATGATTTAAATACTTCATCAAGTTCTATTGTACAAGATTCAACATTTTTAAATTTATCTTTTAACCATTTTTTGTGCTTTAAACTTAAATCATGTTGTGAAGCAATTTGTTTAATTGGCATTAATACAACAATAGTTTTTAAACTTGTCATTGCGCATAATGTGCTTGTTACAGAAGAATCAATTCCTCCAGATATRCCGATAACTAAAGATTGTGCTTTCTTCGGCATTGAATTTACATAATTTAATATCCAATCTTTAATAAACATAACTTTTTTACTTACTTCCATAAATCAAATATACGTTATTGGGTTTCTTTTATAAACGCTTAAGATGCCGCTCTAATTCCACTTCTTGCGTAATTGGAATTTTTTTTAATCTCATCAGAAATTAAAAATGCAAGTTCCAAAGCTTGGTYTGCATTTAATCTTGGATCACAATGAGTGCGGTATCTGCTGGATAAATCTTGATCAGAAATTTTTTGAGTACCACCTGTACACTCTGTAACATTTTGACCTGTCATCTCAATGTGTAGGCCTCCAGCAAATGATCCTTCGCTTTGATGAACAGCAAACACATTTTTAACTTCATTTAAAATATTGTTAAAAGGTCTTGTTTTAAATCCTGTAGCAGATTTAATTGTATTACCGTGCATAGGGTCACATGACCAAACAACATTTAGGCCTTCTTTTTTAATGCGTCTTATTAGTTTCGGTAAAAATTTATCTACCTTGTTGTGACCAAATCTTGAGATTAATGTAATTTTACCTTTTTTATTTTTTGGATTTATTACATTGMTAATTTTTGCYATCTCRTCYRGTTTTGATGTTGGTCCACATTTAATTCCAATTGGATTTTCAATGCCTCTACAAAATTCAACATGACCTCCATCTAATTGTCTCGTTCTGTCACCTATCCATACAAAATGTGCTGAAGTATCATGACATTCTCCTGTTGTTGAATCTATTCTTGTCATGCTTTCTTCAAAAGGTAACAACAATGCTTCATGTGAAGTCCAAAAATTTACTGTCTTTAATCTTCTGTTGAAATCAGAATTAATTCCACATGCTTCCATAAACGCTAATGCATCAGCAATTTTATCTTCTAATTCCTTAAATTTTTTATGTTGTGGACTTTTTTTAATATATCCTAAGTTCCATAAATGAACATTTTTTAAATCCGCATAACCTCCATGTGAAAAAGCTCTCAATAAATTTAATGTAGATGCTGCTTGCGAGTATGCTTTGAACAATCTTTTAGGATCAGGTTTTCTTGCTTTTTCACTAAATTCAATTCCATTGATGTTGTCACCTAAATAGCTTGGTAATTCTTTATCTCCTTGCTTCTCTGTAGAAGAAGTTCTCGGTTTAGAAAATTGACCTGCAATTCTTCCAATTTTAACTACAGGCAAAGAAGCTGAATATGTCAAAATCAAAGATATTTGCAAAATTAATTTAAATGCATCTCTAATATTGTCAGGATTAAACTCTGCAAAACTTTCTGCACAATCACCTCCTTGTAATAAGAAAGCTTTCCTATCTACAACATTTGCAAGTTGATCTTTTAAGTGTCTTGTTTCTCCAGCAAACACTAATGGAGGAAAAGTTTTAATTTTATTAAGAACCATATTTAGTTCTTTTTCATCCTCATATTTTGGAATGTGTTTTACTGGATAATTTCTCCAGCTATTTATTTTCCATTTTTTCATATTTCAACTCAAAGGTGTTCTATCAAAGTTTGATATTTATTCAACAGTGACCGATTTTGCTAAATTTCTTGGCTTATCGATATCATAGCCTTTTTTAAGTGCAGAATAATAGGCCAATTTCTGAAGGGGTATTGTCATTAAAAAGGGTAACAAATCTTCAGAAGTGTTTTCGACTTCAATTTTTTCCCAAATATTTTCTGAATAAACTTCGTCTTTACTTTTATTTGTAATTAACAAAACTTTAGCTCCTCTTGCTATAACTTCTTGCATATTTGAAATTGTTTTTTTGTAGTATTTGTCTCTTGGRGCCAATACTACAACTGGCATTCCTTCTTCAATTAATGCTAGTGGACCATGTTTCATTTCACCAGCAGGATAACCTTCTGCATGAACATAAGCTAATTCTTTTAGTTTCAATGCTCCTTCTAAAGCTATTGGGAACGAATACCCTCTTCCTAAAAACATTGATCCTTTAATATCAATAAATGAACTACATACTGATTGAATTTTACTTTCYGTTTGTAAAGAACTTTTTACTAATTTTGATAATGAAAAAAGAGATTTAATTTTTTCTAAATATGTTTCTTTTTTGATATCTTTTCTAATTTGAGCCAATTTTAAGCATAAAATATACAGAACTAACATTTGGCCTAAAAAAGCTTTGGTAGAAGCTACACCAATTTCAGGTCCGCAATGAATTGGGAGCACAAATTTTGACTCTCTTGCTATTGAACTCTCAACGACATTTACAACGCTACATGTTTTCATGTTATTTTTATTGCATACATCTAATGCTGCTAAAGTATCTGCGGTCTCGCCTGATTGGGAAACAAAAATATAAAGTGTTTTATCTTTAAACCTATTATTWCGATATCTAAACTCAGATGCAATGTCTRCACTTACATCTAATGTGGTTAATTGTTCAAACCAATATTTGGCCATTATGCAAGAATGATAGGCAGTTCCACAACCAATTAATACTATTGAAGAAATTTCATCAGGTTTCCAAGGAAAATTAAAAATATTTATATCACTATTAATTTTGTCAATATATTCATTTATGCAGTTTTTAATTGTTGTTGGTTGTTCTTCAATTTCTTTAGCCATAAAATGTTTATAGTCACCTTTTTCATAATTTTGTTCATTAGAAGAAAGCTCTAAAATTTTTTTGTTAACTTTGTTTCCTTTTTCATCAAAAAACTCAACTTCGTCTTTTTTAAGAATACAAAATTCACCATCGTTTAAGTAAGAAATTTTATTTGTCATAGATTTTAACGCATAAGAGTCTGATCCAAGATAATTTTCATTTGGACCATAACCAACTGCAAGAGGAGAGCCTCTTCTTGCGCCAACAATTAAATCAGGCTGATCTTTAAATATTATTCCCAGTGCAAAACTTCCATGAAGTTTTTTTAGCATTTTTAAAATTGATTTTTTCAAATCATTCTTTTTTAAATATTCAGTAATTAAATGTACAATCACTTCAGTATCAGTTTGTGATTTAAATTTATGACTCTTTTTAATTAATAATTTTTTTAATATTGTAGAATTTTCTATAATACCATTATGCACAACCGAAACGTTTTCTGAAGAATGTGGATGAGCGTTAATTGAACTTGGTGTTCCATGTGTCGCCCATCTAACGTGCCCAATGCCAACAGTTCCATGTAAATTAATTTTAGATAAATTTTTTTCTAAGGCATCAACTCTTCCTTCGCATTTAATCTCATTAATATGTCCTTCATTTAATGTAGCTATCCCAGCAGAATCATATCCGCGATATTCTAATTTTTTTAAAGAATTTATAATTGAAGAGGTAACTTCTTTATTGCTTGTTATTCCAACTATTCCACACATTATTTTTTTCTTTTATAATTTTTAATTTCAATTTGATCAGATCTTGTCAAAGCCAATGATTTTTTATTAACATTTTTTATTATCACGGATCCTGCGCCAACTGTGCTTTTTTCGTTAATAGTAACAGGAGCTATTAATGAAGAATTTGAACCTATAAAAACATTGTCTTTAATTATTGTTTTATTTTTTTTTACACCATCATAGTTGCATGTAATAGTGCCAGCGCCAATATTCACATTTTTACCTAAAGTTGCATCACCTATATATGAAAGATGATTTACTTTCGAATTTTTTTCAATTGTACTTTTTTTAACTTCAACAAAATTCCCAATTCTAGATCCTGACCTTAGTATCGTTCCTGGTCTTAATCTAGCATAAGGACCTATGTTAACATTGTTTTCTATTCTTACATTTTCTAAATGTGAAAATGAAAATATTTTTACATTATTTTGTATTTTCACCTTTTTTCTAATAACTACGTATGGATCTATAGATACATTTTTTCCAATCTTTGTATCTTTTGAGAAAAAAACTGTATCAGGTGCAACCATCTTGACTCCTTGTTTAATAAATTTTTTTCTTAAATTTTCTTGTAAATTTATTTGTTTCATTTATTAAAATTCTTTATAGTTTAGTGAACATGTTCTTTAATTCACAAATTGTTTCTTAATAATACTTTTTAAAATGACTCAAAAACTTACAATATTATTTGATCTTGACGGAACTTTGGTAGACACCGCTCCAGATCTTATGACCGCCCATAACCATGTTATGAAAAAATTTGGATATGACACAAAAAGCATTGATGAAATAAGGAATTATGTTGGTAACGGTGCCGCAGTAATGATTGGAAGATCTGTTTGGGGAACTGCAAGTAAAGAATTATCAAAAATTACTGATGAAAAAGTCAAAAATGAAATGGTTAAAGAGTTTCTTAATTTTTATGGAAAAAACATTGTCGTAAAAAGTAAACTTATAAATGGAGTTTATGAATTTTTAAANTGGGCAAAGTCAAATAATATTTCCATGGCCGTATGTACAAACAAACAAGAACATTTATCTGTAGATTTATTAAAGAAAATAAGAATTTATGATTTCTTTGAATATGTTGCRGGTAGAAATACCTTTGAATATTGTAARCCAGATCCAAGACATCTAACAAGCTCAATAGAAATAATGAATGGAGATATAAAAAAAAGTTTAATGATTGGAGACAGTGAAAACGATGCTGAAGCAGCAAAATCAGCTGGGATTCCTATGATACTTTTAGAAGATGGTTATACTGAAAAAAAAAAAGAACAAATTCATCATGATCATTTAATAAAAGATTTTATTGGTATTGAAAAAATAGTTTCTTCATATTTGAATGATTGACCAAAGTCTTTTTCTTGCGTTAATTAGTTTTTACTTTGTCATGTATGTAACTCCTGGACCAAATAATGCTATGGTTCTTTCATCAGGAATAAAATTCGGTTTTTTAAAAACTATTCCTCATATGTCAGGAATTACTATTGGCCACATTTTACAAACAGTTTTGGTTTGTCTTGGTCTAGGAAAAATCTTCCAAATGTTTCCAGAAATTCAAAACATCCTTAAAATAATATGTGCAATATATCTATTGTATCTTGGATATAAAATTATTGGATCATTCAGCAATTTTAAAGAAGACAGTTCAGGGCCTTTAAAATTTTATGAAGCGGCATTATTTCAATTAGTAAATCCAAAAGCTTGGACCATTTCAACTATGGTTGCTTCTGGGTTTTTACCAAAAGATGAAAAATTAATTATTGCGATTCTTTTTATTTCAATAACTGCTTTAGTTATTTGTCCATTATCTATTTCTGTTTGGGCTGCATTTGGTTCAGGAATTAGAAATTTGGTGAAGAATAATAAAAAAAAAGCTTTTGTGGAGTATTTTTTAGCAATATTGCTTTTAATTACAGCCATTTTGATTGTAATTGAAAAATAATTTATTATTACTGRTAAAAAAAATTTAAGGAGAAATTTTGATTTTACATAAAGTTAAGGTCTACCCTTCCAAGATTACTTTACCAAAAGAAAAACAATTTGCTTGGAAAATTGCTGAAATAGCAAATGATAATTCAAAATTAAACAAAGATGCTATTGAAATGGCTATCAATAGAATTATAGATAATGCATCCGTAGCCATAGCTTCTTTAAATAGAAAGTCAGTAATTTCCTCGAGGGAGATGGCTTTAAGTCATCCAAAAAAAAATGGAGCTACTATATTTGGAATTAATTCAAAATTAAAATTTAATTGCGAATGGGCAGCGTGGACTAATAGTACAGCTGTAAGAGAACTTGATTTTCATGATACTTTTCTTGCTGCTGATTATAGCCATCCTGGAGATAATATTCCTCCACTTATAGCTGTGGCTCAACAAAAGAAAAAAAGTGGTTTAGATCTTTTAAGAGGAATCATTRCCGCATATGAAGTTCAGGTAAATCTGGTCAAAGGAATCTGTCTTCACAAACATAAARTAGATCACATTGCTCATCTTGGACCAAGTGTTGCAGCTGGTTTAGGTGCAATGTTAAAATTAAATACCAACAYAATCTATCAAGCGATCCAGCAAGCACTCCATACAACAATTTCAACCAGACAATCTAGAAAAGGTGAAATTTCAAGCTGGAAAGCATACGCTCCAGCACATGCAGGTAAATTAGCTATAGAAGCTGTGGATCGAGTTATGAGGGGGGAAGGTGCACCTAGCCCTATATACGAAGGCGAAGATAGTGTGATTGCAAGAATTCTTGGTGGTAAAAAAGCTTTATATAAAGTTCCATTACCAAAAAAAAATCATGAAAAAAAAGCAATTCTAGAAACTTATACAAAAGAATACTCTGCAGAGTATCAAGCTCAAGCATTGATAGATRTTGCTAAAAAGCTAAATAAAAAAATTAATAATTTAAATGAAATTAAAAAAATAGATATTTTTACCAGTCATCATACACATTATGTAATCGGTACAGGTGCAAATGATCCACAAAAAATGAATCCGAATGCTAGCAGAGAAACTTTAGATCACTCAATAATGTATATTTTTGCTGTAGCTCTTGAGGATGGGRATTTGCATCATATAAAATCATATACTAAATCAAGAGCAAAACAAAAAAGTACAATAAGAATATGGCATTCAATTAAAACACATGAAGATAAAAAATGGACTAAAAAATACCACGACCCAAAACCAAAAAATAAATCATTTGGAGCAAAGACAGTAGTTACTTTAAAAAACGGAAGAAAAATTATAGAAAGTTTAAATAGAGCTGACTCTCATCCATACGGTGCAAGACCTTTTAAAAGAGATAATTACATAAATAAATTTCTCRTTTTAACAAAAAATATAATTTCAAAAAAAGAAAGTGATCGTTTTTTAATAACTGTTCAAAAACTTATGAAATTAAAAGTTGGACAACTTGATAAGYTAAATATTRWAATTAAAAAAACAAAATTAAAAAGAAATTATAAAAAAGGAATTTTYTAATGCATTTTGTCAAAAAYARTCCAGAAGAAAAAAGGAAAGATTTTGATAAAAAACTTAAATCAAAAAAAATTTTGAGATTTCCTGGGGCTTACAATCCACTGACAGCAAAATTAATTGAAGAAATAGGTTATGATGGTGTGTATGTGTCCGGTGGAGTAATGTCTAATGATTTAGGTTACCCAGATATTGGTTTAACAACTCTTAAAGATGTAAGCTACAGATCAAATCAGATTTCTAGAGTAATTAATCTACCAACAATTGTTGATATTGATACCGGATTTAAATCTTGTAAAGAAACAATTCAAACTTTTGAGAATTGTGGAATAGCAGCAGTTCATATTGAAGATCAGGTTGAACAAAAAAGATGCGGTCACTTAGATAATAAAGAACTTATCTCAAAAGAAGAAATGGTTAAAAAAATTAAAGAATGTTTAAGTTCTAGAAAAGATCAAAATTTTAAAATAATTGCYAGATCAGATGCTAAAGACGTTGAAGGAATAGATAAAATGATTGATAGATGTAAATCCTATGTTGAAGCAGGAGCAGAAATAATATTTCCTGAAGCTCTTAAAGATGAAAAAGAATTTGAAATTGTTAGAAAATCTCTGGACTGTTATTTATTGGCTAATATGACTGAATTCGGTAAATCAAAAATATTAAATTACAAKGAATTAGAAAATCTTGGATATAATATTGTTATTTATCCTGTCACTACTCAGAGATTAGCTATGAAAAGTGTTGAAGATGGTTTGCGYGTCATTTATGAAGATGGACATCAGAATAACATTATTGATAAAATGCAGACCAGAAAAAGATTGTATGATTTGGTCGAATATGAAAAATACAATACATTGGACGAGAGAGTGTACAATTTTAGCTCCGAGGGACACGAATAATGCATAATGAAATNAAAAAAGGATTATTGGGGATTGTTGTTGATGAAACAACAATATCTCAAGTAATGCCTGAAATAAATTCTCTGACTTATAGAGGTTATRCWGTACAAGAACTTTGYGACAAATGCAGCTTTGAGGAAGTAGCYTATTTARTTATAAACGGARAGCTTCCKAACAAAAAACAATTAAAAAAATTTATTAAAGAAGAAAGATCGAATAGAAAACTTTCCAATCAAATATTAAAAGATATTGARAAAATGCCCAAAAAAGCACATCCGATGGACGTTGTAAGAACTGCAGTGAGTTTGATGGCTCTGGAGGATAAAGAGACAATRRACAACTCTCYTGARGCGAATATGAGAAAGGCTATGAGAATATTTTCGAAAACACCTKYTGCTGTAGCTGCTTTCTTTAGAGTAAGAAAGGGTAAAAAGATAATAACTCCTAAGAAAAATTTGTCTTTTTCAGAAAATTTTTTTCATATGTGTTTTGGCAGWGTRCCAAATAAAGAAATAGTAAAAGCATTTGATGTTTCTTTGATTTTATATGCTGAACATAGTTTTAATGTTTCAACATTCACCGCAAGAACAATCACAAGTAGCTTATCGGACATTCATGGAGCAATAACAGGTGCAATAGCCAGTTTAAAGGGGCCATTACACGGTGGAGCTAATGAGGAAGTTATGCGTATGATGAATAAGATTAAAAAGCCTGAAAACGCTCTGAAATGGATAAACAATGCTCTTGATAAAAAARAAGTAATAATGGGCTTTGGCCACAGAGTTTATAAAAAAGGAGATTCAAGAGTACCAACTATGGAAAAATATTTTAATAAAGTTGTTAAAATAAAAAAGGATAAAAAATTTCAAAAGATTTACGATGTGGTTAAAAATGTAATGATTGAAAGAAAAAATATTCACCCAAATGTTGATTATCCTACTGGACCAACTTATCATTTAATGGGATTTGATATTGATTTTTTTACACCAATTTTTGTTATTTCAAGAATTACTGGGTGGTCAGCTCACATTATGGAACAACATGCTGCTAATAAATTAATAAGACCTCTTTCTAAATACAGTGGAGAGAAACATCGAAGAGTGATGCTTTTAAATCAAAGATAATTCAATTTTAAGAAAAAGCTTCTGCCCAAGTTCCTTCTGTTGCTGCCTTAGAATATTCTGTTGCACGACCTTCAAAAAAATTCATATGCTCTACTGCATTTAACATTGTATCCAACCATGTTAACGGATTTTTTTCTATTTGATAAATTGGTTTCAATCCCAATTGAATCAATCTTCTATTTCCAATCCATCTAATATAATCTTTTATCTCCTGTGAAGTTAATCCTTGTATAGGTCCCATTTTAAATGCAAGRTCAATGAAGGCATCTTCGTGAGAAACTATTGTTCTACATGCTTCATAGATTTCTTTTTTTAGTTGAGAGGTCCATAYTTCTGGTTTCTCTTCTATAAATTCTCTGAACAACCTTATCATTGAATTACAATGCAAAGTTTCGTCTCTTACTGACCAAGTAACWRYCWKACCCATTCCTTTCATTTTATTGTGTCTTGGAAAATTTAATAAAATTGCAAAACTTGCAAAGAGTTGAAGACCTTCAGTGAAAGCGCTGAATACAGCAATTGTTTTTGCTATATTGTGATCTGATTTAACATCAAATCCTTGCATGTAATCATATTTATCTTTCATTTCTTTATAATTTAAGAATGCAGAATATTCGGATTCTGGCATTCCAATTGTATCTAAAAGATGAGAGTAAGCTGCAATGTGAACCGTTTCCATAGAAGCGAAAGAAGACATCATCATTAATACCTCTGTTGGTTTAAAGACATTCATATAATGTCTAATGTAACAGTTGCTGACTTCAACATCAGCTTGAGTAAAAAATCTAAAAATTTGCATTAGTAAATTTTTCTCTTCCGGCGTTAAATTTTTTTGCCAATCTCTAACATCGTCTCCTAAAGGAACTTCTTCAGGTAGCCAGTGAATTCTTTGCTGAGTTAACCAAGCATCATAACACCAAGGATACCTAAAAGGCTTATAAACAGGATTACCTACTAATAAGCCCATTTTTTTTGTTTTTTGTTTTTCYCCCTTTTTTTTTAAGTTTTCTACTGACATGATAAACATTCCTCGTATTCTATCTCATCCGATTTTTCAGTTTTTGATTTATATACATTTAATTTTACATCTGTTGATGATCCATTGTTAATGTTCTCTGCTCTTTGAATAGATTTTGACCTGCAATAATAAAGGCTTTTAAGGCCTTTTTTCCAAGCTTGAAAATGGATTTGGTGAAGTTCTTTTTTATGTACATCTGCAGGGATAAAAATATTTATTGATTGAGCTTGAGATATATTGGGTGTTCTATCRGCACCTAATTCAACTATCCATTGYTGATTRATTTCAAAGGCTGTTTTAAATACATTTTTTTCTTTTTGGGTTAAAAAATCTAAATGTGAAACCGAACCTTGGTTTGTTGTAATACCGGACCATGKYKSRYMATCATTWWYANTKNATMTYWWTYTANATATTTKTTGAAGATATTTATTTCTAACATTAAATGATCCTGAAAGTGTTTTATGAGTAAAACTATTTGCAGCTATAGGCTCAATACCAGGRGATGTTCCRCCACATATAATTGATATAGATGCTGTTGGTGCTATTGCAGTTTTATTCGAAAATCTTTCATTAATCCCGTAATCTGCAGCATCTGGACATGGCCCTCTTTCTTCAGCTAAATCTTTTGATGCTTGATCAACTTCTTCTTGAATATGTTCAAATATTTTTTTATTCCAAACTTTACTCATTACTGACTCGATTGGAATCATTTTTTGTTGAAAATAAGAATGAAGTCCCATTACACCTAAGCCAACACTTCTTTCTCTTAAAGCTGAATATGCTGCATCACTAAATTCTTCAGGAGCTTTCTCAATAAAATCAGTTAGTACATTRTCTAAAAATTTCATTAYATCTTTGATAAAGTTTTTGTCATTTTTCCATTCATCATACTTTTCTAAATTCAATGATGATAAACAACAAACTGCTGTTCTATTTTTTCCTTCTTTATCAATTCCTGTGGGTAAAGTAATTTCACTACATAGATTAGAAGTTTTGACTGTTAATCCAGCTAACTTATGATGTTGCGGTATAAGTCTGTTAACRGTATCTATAAAAATAATATATGGTTCACCAGTCTCGATTCTAGCAGTTAATAATCTTATCCATAAATTCCTAGCTGATACCGTTGATTGAACTGTTTCGTCTTTTGGACTTTTTAGAGCCCATTGTTCATCTAATTCAACTGCTCTCATAAATGCATCTGAAACTAAAACACCGTGATGCAGATTTAATGCTTTTCTGTTAGGGTCACCACCAGTTGGCCTTCTCATTTCTATGAACTCTTCAATTTCAGGGTGCTCTATGGGTAAATAACAAGCGGCAGATCCTCTTCTTAGAGAGCCTTGGCTGATTGCCATAGTTAAAGAGTCCATAACYTTTATAAAAGGAATAATTCCTGAAGTTTTTCCAACTCTTCCAATTKTTTCTCCAATTGATCTTAAGTTTCCCCAATAACTTCCAATGCCCCCACCTTTTGCAGCAAGCCAAACATTTTCACTCCATAGATCTAAAATTCCTGARAGGCTATCTCCTGCTTCATTTAAAAAACACGAAATCGGTAATCCTCTTTTTGTTCCTCCATTTGATAGAATGGGTGTAGCTGGCATGAACCATAAATCACTTATGTAGTTATATAATCTTTGAGCATGTAGATTATCGTCAGCATAATGACTRGCAACTCTTGCAAAAAGATCTTGGAAAGATTCGTTAAATCCTAGATATCTGTCACTTAGTGTTGCTTTTCCAAATTCAGTAAGATTGTTATCTTTAGACCTATGTATTTTAATTGTTATACCTTTTGAATTCTGAAATAGCTCAGCTTCATTRTTTAGAGAGAATAGATCTGCCCTCTTTTCTAAGTTGTTATGTGCAATATTTGGTGAAAATTCGGAGACAGCTTTCTTGATGGCTTGAGACAGTACTTTATTCATTTAACCCCATTATACTTTTGTGTAAAACAACTAGATGTTGTATGCAGAACWCCTTRATATACCATATAAAATAGAAATCAATAGAACATTTATAGAACATTAACAAAAAATATCAACTAAAAAAATAAAAAAAATGTATGAAACAAAGGACATGTCTAAAGAAATAAAAATAGATCCATTTGGCTTCAGGGAATACGACGCAAGGTGGATATATGAAAAAGATATAAATAAGCTAGGAATAGAAAATCTTGGAAAAGGATTAGGAACACAAATAATAAAACACACAAAAAAAAATAATCCAAGAGTTATCGTTGGTCACGATTATAGATCTTATAGTGAAGAAATAAAAACTTTTTTAAAAAAAGGATTAATTTCTACAGGATGCAATGTTGAAGATATTGGTTTATCATTATCTCCTACTGTTTATTTTGCTCAATTTAATTTAAAYRCTGATGCARTTGCAATGGTWACGGCAAGYCAYAATGAAAATGGATGGACTGGTGTAAAAATGGGAATTCAAAAAGGCCTAACGCACGCACCAGAAGAAATGAAAGAATTAAAAGAAATAACGTTAAATAGTAAGTTTATTGAAGGTGATGGGAATGAAAAAAAAATAGAAAATTTTCAAAAAATATATATTCAGGATTTAATACAAAAAAACAAAATTAAAAAAAAAATTAAAGCTGTTGTGGCATGTGGAAATGGTACAGCTGGAATATTTGCTCCAGAAATTTTAAGAGGCATAGGTTGTGAGGTGGTGGAATTAGACTGTAATTTAGATTTTACTTTCCCAAAATATAATCCAAACCCAGAGGATCTTAAAATGCTCCATGCAATTAGTAAGGCAGTAAAAGAGAATAATGCAGATATAGGTTTTGGTTTTGATGGTGATGGAGATCGTGTTGGAGTTATTGATAATAAGGGTAACGAAATTTTTTCAGATAAAATTGGTTTACTTATTGCAAGAAATCTTTCATCAAAACATAAAGGATCTAAGTTTGTTGTTGATGTTAAATCAACAGGTTTATATGCAAAAGATAAAATTCTTTTAGAAAATAATTGTGAAACAATTTATTGGAAAACAGGTCATTCCCATATTAAAAGAAAAGTTCACACAGAAAAAGCATTAGCTGGTTTCGAAAAAAGTGGTCATTTCTTTTTTAATCAACCATTAGGTTATGGTTATGATGATGGAATAA
>NVSV01000083.1:0-4585 GCA_002732835.1 Candidatus Pelagibacter sp. | reverse complement strand
GTCCTGGTGGGAATTGAATATTCCCACAGAAGTCTGCTCAAAAAGCGCAAAGGGGGGGTATGGGGGTGGCCTTCCGCCACAGAGAAAGCCGCCTCAAGAATTTCTGCAGTAAATTATTGGAATGCCGATGTCCGTAGCTGTGGGCCTAGATGATTGATGTCCGCTTTCGGGGGTATACCGGACATTGGCGGTGACGAGCTACGATTTTTCCAGATTGAAGAAGGGCACTCCCACGCGATGGCAGGGGGGGGCTTCGTCGTTACCCGTCTAGGAGGCTCCAGCCTAAAAAYTGGCGGGGCCTATTTTWTCGGGGCCGCGCACTGATCAGTATTCGGGAAGCCATTTTTCAAACGGTGCGGGATTTATACCGGTGGGCAYATACCATTTTTTCTTTTCTGGRTCCCACCTGCCCCCAATCGCTTTACACGCGTYTTTCTCATCGTATGGGCAATTCAAATAGGTGCGTTGAGAATTGTCTTGTGGTGRATGCTTCATGTWCAYGGACTAAAACCCTGYGATGGACCGAKGTTGGAAACAGACTAGTTCWTCAGTGTTATCCGATAAAGCACAGTCCRATGGCTCTGGTGCCTTTTTGGAACGGGGAATTTTGGTGACGGTGAAGGTCGCCACCCGATACCGACCGCTTCTAACCAAAAGCAGATATTCAGGATTTACTCGTGATCGGGAACAGCCGTCACTCCATTGGCACCGCGAGGCCTTGCAGGCCATTGACTTCTCCAGAATAACTTCTACATACCCCGCATACGTATTGCATTTGTTATGTGTTATCTGAATAACCGGTATCAGTTACCTCAATAACCGGTTCGCCGATTAGCTTAGTTATCCCCTGACAATGTGAGCGTTAAAACGACCGCGCCGCCACATGGTGTGAGGCGCGGAATCAACACTCCTGTTAGAGGAAATAACTATGACTACTGGTACTGTAAAATGGTTCAACCCTGCCAAGGGGTTCGGATTCATCGAGCCCGAAGACGGCTCAACAGACGCATTCGTCCACATTTCGGCCGTAGAGCGCGCCGGAATGGGCACGCTTAGCGAAGGGCAGAAGATCTCCTATGATCTTCAACCCGGACAGAACGGCAAATCTTCGGCCGAGAACCTAAAGGAAGTATCCGACGATGCGGGTGATGACGCCAGCGACGACGAAGCAGGCGAGTCCGCAGAGACCGAGGACGKAGNSYGASGAMGYMRGYGAYGAMGCSRGYGATGACGCCGACACCGAATCCGAAGAAGACGCTGCAGTCAGCTAACAACCACACAAGGCACCGCCTCCAACTCCGTTGGGGGCGGTCGCTGCGACTGCAATAATACTACGAACAACTAAAAAAAACGGCGGGATGCGCCGTGCCGTCGGTGACCTTGCGCACTGATCTGGGGGCGGTCCCGCAACCATTTCGGGACGAATATTTCCGACCATGACTTCTCGAACCGTAGCAGAGGATTGCCGAAATGTTGAAATCAGTAAAATYGAGRGCCGAGGAAAAGTTCACCGCWACCCAGAAGAAGAACAAGCAGGTCCTGAAAGGAAAGAAAAAAGAGCAGCAGGAGAGAGCGGAACATGTGGCGAGCCTGCGGGCCCTCCGCCTGGCCAAAGAGGCGGCCGACAAGGAAGCCGCCGAGAAGGCCGTCGCCGAGAAAGCGGCTGCCAAGAAGAAAAAGCTATCGCGTTAGGCTCCGTGCCCCCACCGTCCGCCTTCATGAAAGGCCGCAGGAGGAGTGCAATTGAACATCCCTAGCATTATTGGTCGTCTGTCATGTCGGCTGGGTTTTCACGATTTTAAGGTCGTTGAGGCAACCCTCGGATTTGGCGACGCGGGCGGCGCCCAAAAGGTCAAGTGCCGACCCTGTGGCGTAATCATGTCCCGTTCCGCATAGTCAAATGAATGTCCGCTTTGGGTCATTAACGGACATTCTGTGACTACCCTCTGAATGTCCGCTTTTGGGGGTAAAGCGGAAGTCAACAAGCCAAATTTTCAGTCGGGCGGGTCACTTTCCTTAAATCCATCCTTTATCCATTCTTTTGTTTTTTTGGCGTCGGATTTTCCAGTCTCAATAGCGGATTTTCCAGCCTCTTTCGCCCACTCAACCGAATTAGACCCTTGTGCCTTTATCGCAGAACGGTTGCGGTAGATCATCCAAGCGGCGCGTTCGAGAAAAAAAGTAGGAAGGTAGATAAGAAGCCAACAACTACACCTCGAAAGGATATTTTTAATCCCTTCTGAATCCCAAACGCTATAGGTTCGGCCGTAACAAGTTCATATTGCATTGAAGCCTTACGGCCGTCTTTAAGTTTAAAAATTTTAAGACCATCATCCGCACAAAACGTATTGTTCTTATAGAGAAATACGCCGCTGCCAATTGAGGACCAGGTCCTGCACGAAAATTATTATGCGTACGTTCGATTGGCTGCGTCGTTGATTCTGCTGACGGTGGGCGCCGCGGGGTGGTATAGCTCAATCGTCGTCTTGATACCGGTCTTGCAGGAATTCGACGTATCCCGTTCGATGGCGTCGATCCCGTATATGTCAACCATGATCGGCTTCGGCTTTGGTGGCATCTTGATGGGGCGAATATCGGACCGGATCGGCGTTATGCTGCCGGTGCTGTTTGGCGGCGTCAGTATGGGTACTGGCTTCTACATCGCCTCGCTGTCGACAACGTTTTTACAGCTCTCATTGGTACACGGTGTATTGATCGGCTTTTTCGGCATGTCGACGACCTTCGCCCCTCTGGTTGCGGATATTTCCCATTGGTTCAACCGCCGGCGAGGCATTGCTGTTGCCATCGTGATCAGCGGCAGCTATGTGGCGGGTGCGATCTGGCCGCCGACGATCCAACACCATTTTGATACGATCGGTTGGCGCGATACTTATCTTGGGCTCGCCTGGATTTGCTTCGCCGCAATGACGATCTTCGGATTTCTGTTGTATCAAAGGTTTGGCGGGAACGGCGGTGATGACGTAAACGAAAGTCCGGAGACGTCAAAGAGACCGCTCGGTTATTCGTCTGGCAGGTTGCAATCGCTGCTCTGCGTCGCGGGGATTGGATGTTGCGCCGCGATGGCGATGCCTCAGGTCCACATCATCGCGCACGCGGTGGATCTTGGGTTTTCGGCGATGCGGGGTGCGGAAATGCTGGCCTTGATGTTGGGATGCGGCGTCGTCAGTCGTTTGGCGTCCGGAGTCCTCTCGGACCGGTTCGGCGGCATCCGAACGCTGTTGCTCGGATCCGGCCTTCAAGCGGCGGTGTTGGTTCTCTTTCTGCCGGTGGATACGTTAACGGGACTCTATCTCGTCTCCGCCCTTTTCGGGCTTTCCCAAGGCGGCATCGTGCCGTCCTACGTGATCATCGTCAGAACTTATTTCGACCCGGGCAGCGCGGGCGAGCGGATTGGAACCGTATTGCTTTTCGCGATGATCGGCATGGCGCTTGGCGGCTGGATGGCCGGCGCGCTTTACGACCTCACCGGTTCCTACGACGCCGCCATCGTCAACGCCATCGCGTTCAACATTATGAACATGGTGATTGCCGGCATGTTGCTGCGGCGCGTGGTGGCGGTTAAGCAAATGTCCGCTTAGGGTCATAAGCAGACCTTTTGCGGTATCCCCCAAAATGTCCGCTTTCGGGGGAAAAACAGACGTAAATCACTACACGACCAAAGGTCCGCTAATAGCCATATGCGGACATTAGGATGCGGGTTACCCGATCCAGCCTGCTCGGCTATATAATCAAGCTCGGTTTACGGCTGATCGTTGTGATGGGCTAATAGGGGCTACGGCAAATGGTCGGGGACCCGGGAGGATAATGAAACTATGGAGTCCACATCTATTAAAGTCGGTGACAAGTTTATAAAATTAGAGGTCCCCCACATGGTCTGGGCCGTGATACGGCTTATGGAAATTCCAGACATGCTCCCACATGCCGAACTGAAAGTTGAGGGGCACCGTAGTGGATCAATGACGCTGTCGCTGGAAGCTCTCACCGATCAAAATCTATATCGGCGGATCGAGGAAGGCTCACCATAAGTACTCGCTGCGGACAACGTCAATTGCATAACCCAAAGAACGTCCGCTTTGGGTCATAAGCAGACATGAACGCCAGTGCTGAAAAAGGTCCGTTAATAGCCATAAGCGGACATTGCGATGCCGTTGGGTGGGAGCCGTCCACTGCATCATAAGCGGGCATCGTCCCTAAAGGGTCCTCTAAAAATCCCTCTTCAGTGTTGTTAGATAGATTTTTTAGTCGCTATGGTCTCTCGGTATTTTTAAGGCGCACGGGAACTGTATCGGATGAATAGAAGAGAACGCCGCAGGCAGGCCAAGGAAGCTAGGGGGACGGGCAAGGGGGACAAGGCCGTAAGCCACGGCATCAGGGGCGAACAGCTTGCCGGAGAAGGCAAAATAGACGAAGCCATAGTGGCCTTCCGACTGGCCATTTCAATCGATCCGCAATACGCCCCCGCCCATCACAATTTAGGCGTTCTTTTGCGACGGCAGGGGCTTCTCAACGAGGCGATTGAGAGCTATACGCGCGCCACATCCATTCAACCCGATTATGTTGATGC
>NVSV01000082.1:0-4639 GCA_002732835.1 Candidatus Pelagibacter sp. | reverse complement strand
TGTTGCAAAATATCCATGCAATACCGCTTATTTTCAATCATTTTGATAACACCACGTATTTGGCCCTCTATCCGCCTGAGACGTTGTAACTGACTTATGTGATTTAGCGAAGTTGACATCTTAACTTAATACATATACCCTGTAGGAGTATTTGTAAATAATATATGATTAATTCAACATCCAGTTCATCAACTGTGTCTACTTCTTTTCATTGGAAATGTAGACATACATGGCAACGTAGTGCCAAGAATACCTTATGGTGTCTGTTAGGATGTAGCATTGGTGATTTCGGAACAATTTTATTTTTTCAATTAAGTACTATTAGCTGGCCGACACTCAATATTATGGTTTTAGCTATTATCAATGGTTTAATAACGAGTATTGCTTTGGAAACAATTATTCTATTTAGACAAATGAATATTCAACAAGCTTTTCAAACGGCAATAGGCATGAGCTTTATTTCCATGATTAGTATGGAAGTAAGCATGAATGCTGTTGATTGGATAGTTGTTGGTGGAGCAGAGATTGTATGGTGGGTTGTTCCCATAATGTTGTTAGTAGGTTTCATAACTCCTTGGCCATATAATTATTGGAGATTAAAAAAATTCAATACTGCCTGTCATTAAAAACATGAAGGTATTACAAATATTTTCAACATTCCTCGTGGTTGGTGATAGGTTAACTGGAATGGAAAAACTATTTCTACTTATCAGGTAGGTTGTATTTTTAATCCATTTTTATCCGTGACAAAGAATTTACTCTTTAGTATCAGTTTAGAGATTTATTGTTTTTCTCTGCCTCTTACAAAAGGTTCCTTTATAACAGTTGCCCCAGTCTCATCACCTCGAGCAAGAATAGTGATTTTTGTTCCTATTTCAGTTCTTTCAATCGGCAACATTGCATATCCAATATTCTTTTTTAAACTTGGGGAGTAAGCTGCTGTTGTGACTTGCCCGATCTGTTTATCGTTTTCAATAACTGGCCAATAATCTTCATTCCACCCCTTCATTCGTTCAGTGCCAAATTCAATACCCACTAGTTTTTTCTTGAGACCTTCTTTCTTGATTTGAGTGAGAGATTCTTTTCCAACAAAATCTGCTTCCTGATTGAGATCTACGGCAAAACCTAGTCCTACTTCATAAGGATTGTTATCTAATCGAATATCCTGTCCATAATTTCTTATGCCGTGTTCTAACCTTCTAATCAGTGAAGGTCCCGCTGGTGAAATGTTATATGGCTTTCCAGCTTCCAGCATTGTATTCCAAAGTTTCAATCCATCTTTGGTTGCGTTTTTTAAGTAAATTTCATAACCAATTTCTCCTGTATAACCTGTTCTGGTTACAAGCATTTCCATACCGGATAATGTTCCATCCAAACAATGATAATAACGTAAACTTTCAAGTTCACTTCCAAAAAGTGAAATCATTAATGGCTTTGATTTAGGTCCTTGTACTTGCATAGGAGCCACATCCGGTTCACTTAATTCAACATTCCACTTTGAATTATAAGCTAAACCTTTTGCCCATAATAAAACATCACTGTCGGAAAGTGATAACCAGAATATGTCATTATCTAATCTTGAGAGAACAGGGTCATTAATGACGCCGCCTTTATCATCACATATAAGAGTATATTTGCATTGCTTGACCTTGCATTTATGTAAGTCCTTGGTGGTGATGAAATTGGTAAATTCAAAGGCATCGGGACCTTTAATTTGAACTTGCCGTTCAACAGCTACATCCCATATAACTACATCATTAGTAACAGCCCAATATTCCTCATCCGTATCCCGGTACCAGCTTGGTAAATACATGTGATTATAAACGCTATAAGCTTTTGCTCCAGAAGCTTGCGTCCCTTCAAAATATGGTGATAGACGCGTTCTGGGATAAAAAAAGGTAGTTGCGGGACGAAAATCTTTTGTCATAAATCGTTACCAGTTATATTAATAATGAAATTCAATACTAATATTTTATTTAAATCAATGTTTTTTTAACATTCCTCATGGTTGATGAAAAGAAAATTAGTGAAAATAATAATTAAGTTTAACTTGTGAACTAACAAACTAGATTCATGTGATAAACCAGAACCTCGCCAAATAACAAGAGCCAGGACTGGCTGTGAGTGTGTTGTTAACGCTTGCGGTTCATTGCTTCGAGAAAACAAGTTTTGGTGGCGGTAACATCGCAGGTTGTTGACCTTTTGTCTCAAATTTTGCTTGACCTGAGATGATGAAATAGAACTCTTCTACTTGCCTGGATCATTTGGGGCGATAAGATAAGTTTACAAAGGGTCAGGCACAATAGTGCCCAAACTTTGTAACATTATTCTTTAATCTACGCCAATAATTTTTATGCAAAAGTGAGAAATTTGTATCCAAGTGCGGATATAGTGCGAACGGATTTTTTTCTTGGAACGATACAAAAAAAGGTATTTTTAATATTTAATTAGTAATCAATTAAAGATAAATATTAAAATGGTGGGCCGTGTTGGTTACGCTCCAACTACCCCTGCAATGTCAATGCAGTACTCTACTATTGAGCTAACGGCCCTAATTAACTTTCTAAAAAACTTTTTAATTGTTTAGATCTACTTGGATGTTTTAATTTTCTAAGCGCTTTAGCTTCAATTTGCCTAATTCTTTCTCTGGTAACAGAAAACTGTAATCCTACTTCTTCTAAAGTATGGTCTGTATTCATACCAACACCAAATCTCATTCTTAARACTCTTTCTTCTCTTGGAGTTAATGTTGATAAAATTTTTGTGGTTGCTTCACTTAAATTTGATTTAATAGCTTGTTCTAATGGAGCCAAAGCTTTTGTATCTTCTATAAAATCTCCTAAGCTACTATCCTCTTCATCGCCGACTGGTTTTTCAAGAGAGACTGGTTCTTTTGAGATTTTTAAAACTTTTCTTACTTTTTCTAAGGGCATTCTTAATTTTTTAGCAAGTTCTTCTGGGGTAGCTTCTCTTCCATACTCACTTAAAATTAATCTTTGAGTTCTTACTATCTTATTAATTGTTTCAATCATATGTACTGGAATTCTTATTGTTCTTGCTTGATCTGCAATTGATCTTGTTATTGCTTGTCTAATCCACCAAGTAGCATATGTGGAAAATTTATAGCCTCTCCTATACTCAAATTTATCCACTGCTTTCATTAATCCTATATTTCCTTCTTGAATTAAATCTAAAAATTGCAGTCCTCTGTTTGTATATTTTTTTGCAATGGAAATTACTAATCTCAAGTTTGCTTCCACCATTTCTTTTTTAGCAATCCTTGATTCTTTTTCTCCTTTTTGAATCCTGCTTACTAATTTTTTAAAGTCAGTAACTGAAATTCCAAGTTTATGACTAATTTCAACCAAACGTTCTCTAATGTTTTTAAATTCATYTTTATTTCTTTGRAAAAATTTCWTCCAAGTTTTATTTGTATCTAAAAAAGTTTTTAAATTTGGATTTATTTCATTTCCCACATAAAATTTGACAAACTCTTCTCTACTTATTTTATTTTGTATAGCTAATCTTAATAAATTACCTTCTAAAGAAATAATTTTTTTATTTTCAATATAATGTTTTTGAACCAATTCTTCTAAAATAGATGGAGAAAGTTGTAATGATTTTATATTTTCAAGAATATCATCAACAATTTTTTTATAATTTTTTTCTTTTGAATAAGAAAAAGTTTTGGAATTTAAGATGCAATCAAGTTTTTCTTTTTGGTATTTAATTAATTTATCATATTGTTTTGTAAGTATACGAACGGTTTGTAAAACTTTAGGTTTAATTTCACTCTCCATTGCTGCCAGCGTAGGATTAAATTCATCATCTGATGAATCTGGATTTTCTTCTAGAGTTTCTTCTTTTAAACCTAAATCTGATTTTTTTTGTTTAGCGCTTTGTCCCGTATCCTCATCCTCCATATAATTTGTATCAATATCAATAATTTCTCTTACAAGAATTTCGTCATTATGAAGTTTTGTGTTCCACTCAAAGAATTGTTGTGCTGTAATYGAGCTTTGTGATAGGGCATTTAACATAACATCTTTCCCCGCTTCTATTCTTTTGGCAATTGCTATTTCRCCTTCTCTAGATAGAAGYTCAACTCCTCCCATCTCTCTTAGGTACATTCTAATAGGGTCATCACTTTTCTCAACAGTTTTACCWTCTTCCTTAGAARATGATTCTTTTTTTCTTAAAACTTTGRWWTCRGMYWYSWWWTSAANTMGMRWWAKTKYWMMATSTWSARWATGAATAAATGCTTGTTCAAGACTTGTGTGAGATAAATTTCTTTTTCCTAAAGATTTATTTAATTCTTCATATGTAATAAATCCTCTATGAGTCCCTCGACCCATGAGTCTAGCAAATGATTTTGTAATTATTCGTTCCACAATTAAAAGTCTGGAAGACTTATATAATGCTAATTTTGAAAAAATCTACGTGTAAATTGCTAAGTTTAATTGATATTTTGTAATTTTTTTAATTCCTTTATCTGATTAAAAGTATTTTCGCTTAAATCTTGAGAAAATTGTGATTCTAATTCTTCAATTTTTAAATCAATTCCGATTGATGATAGATCCTTTGTTATTTCATCATAAATTTCCATAAGTTTAAATTTATCATTATTAATATTTTTGAA
>NVSV01000081.1:0-4702 GCA_002732835.1 Candidatus Pelagibacter sp. | reverse complement strand
ATCTCCTCGGAAGTAGCGGCGCAGGCTCCGTTCCCGATAACGCTCGGCGACCGGTTCCAGAACCTCACGCCAACCGTCGGCGCTGTGGACGTTGCCGGGACGCAGGGAGCATCTTTCCAGATCACCGAATTGGTTGAACAGGAATAGCGGATGGTAGCAGGTGCAGCCGAAGTGGCCGTTATAAGCCGTTCCCTCTTGTTCACCATGGGTCGGGCTGACGCTGCTGTCCATGTCGAGAATGATCATCTTCGGTGGGCGGCGGTCATGAACCTTGTCGATCCACTCCCCGCTCATGTCGGCCAGGGCTTCAATGTTCGCATCGGTAGCCAGAAGCTCCGTCTCAAATCGCCCCATCTGGCTGGTCGAAGCGGCCTGTCTTTCGACAGCCTTGCCGCCGACAATCCACCGCATGGCGGGATCACGCCCCAGACGCTCGGCGTCGTTCACGTATTCATAACCGCCAAGGCGGCCAAACACCGACTGACGGAACAGTCCCGTCATGCCGTGCCATCCGTTCTTGCCGGTCCGGCTATCTTGGAAAATCTCCCCGGCAATCTCGGTCAGGCCAAGAGCATCGTCAAGCTCCCGATAGGCGAGCAACCCGGCGTCAGAGGTAATCCTGGAACCGTGGAACTCCAGCTTCAGGCGGCGGTCAAAATTGACCCGAAGTTCGTTCCGTTTCGATTCACCCGTCGGGTGTGCCGTGCCCACTCCTCCATCAATGCCTCAAGATATTGATTCTTATAACAGAATCTACATATCTTGGCGTGGAATATTGGCATCACTTGGGAAATAGGGGTTTAAATCTTTAAGAGTCCGTCCGGGAAGTTTCACAGCCGCCCCGACTGTGCATAGTGCAATCGCTTTTTCACTTGCCGACAACACGGGTGCTCGAACGCGCTAAAGGATTTCGTGTCTAAGCGCAAGGAATGGCGCTGTGGACGGGATGCGACGTTCGCCCTGGCAGAAATGTTCGGGAACCACTGGATCACCTGTAAATGTGACGAGCGGGGCAATTGCGGTCGGTTGATATCCTCGGAATTTACCGATGGCTTATCGCCTGATTCTTGGTTTTGCAACTCTCTATAAAGAGCCTGCARGYACAACCMGATAAGGCGGAACCAMAATATGCTGATCCGTAAGATTTGGGCGTTCCTGGTTCTTCGCGAAGGGGTGCCGCTTATTTAGCTAACACGGACAACCGGGGCCGCGTACTCCAGAAATTCAGTTCCCGCTCCAGCGCGCGGGCGATACGCAGAAGCTTCGCCTCCGTATAGGGCGCACCAATCAGTTGCACGCTGGTAGGAAGGCCATTTGCATCAAAACCGGTCGGCAGGTTCACCGCAGGAAAGCCCAGGTAATTCACTGSYCGGGTGTTATGGCCGGACCGCAGCAACATYTYGGCAGCTTCGGGRTTYGCACCCACGTYGCTCTCTTCKATGGTCGGYAGCGGATAGGGCCAGACCGGCGTGATYACRGTGTCAACGYRCTCGAAGGTTTCTGCCAGAACGCGTTTTGCCACAGARGCCCGGTTGGCAAGYGCATTGTAATAGTCGCGGGCAGGAATAAAGAAYCCRACCAAAAGGCGCGCCAAAGYCTGCTCCCCAAARGCGCTGTGATTTTCGAGGATTGTCCTTTCGTGGAGYGYYGCGCCCTCCACRGCGATGATGAGCATGGTCATCGCGTTCGCRRTTTCGATCCCGGGAACCTCGACATCGACGCATTCRGCGCCGAGACGMCCCATAAGGCGAAAGACCTCATCAATGCCGTCGGCGACCGAGCCCTCAGCATCCTCGAAGAAATGATTGGACGGCCAGCCGATCCGAAGGCCGGCTAACCCGTCTTCCAGGTTATGGAGAAGGTCGGGAAAATCGAAGGGTACGGAACTAGAGTCCTCATCGTCCACCGCGGCAATGGCCTGCAGGACGATTGCACCGTCCCGTACAGAGCGCGTCAGCGGGCCGACAGTGTCGAGGGACGGAGACAGCGCTATGACACCGGYCCGGCTCACCAGTCCGTGCGTCGGCTTGATGCCGACGAGGCCACACGCAGCGGCAGGCAGACGAACCGAACCGCCGGTGTCGGAGCCGAGGGAAACCGGAACGATACCAGCCGCCACCACGGCCCCAGAACCCGAGGAGGAACCGCCACAAATGTASTGCAGGTTCCATGGGTTGGTCGGCGTYCCCGCGTAAGCGTTGTGTCCGGTCGTGCCGAGGGCTAATTCCACYGATGTCAGGCGTCCGCAATCCACGGTGCCCTGGCGATCAAGCCTATCAACGGCAAAGGCGGTTCGTGGGGCGTGATGGCCAGCGAGGGTCTTCGAGCCGCCTTCACACGGCCATCCTACACGCATGTAGAGCTCCTTGTGGGCAACGGGRATCCCGAAGAGTGTGGACGAACGATCGGCKTCGTCTCGAACAGCCGTATCGCGAAGTCCCTCAGCTCTCGCTATAGCGTCGTCTWTTGCTACATGAACCACGGCATTCARCTGYCGGCCGAGGCTGTYGAGATCAGACAAGRCCTGGGAAGTCAAYTCGACAATCGASGCAGGATCAGTGGCGATGTCTACCYGYAATTCCTCGATGGTCTTTAACGGCGCAGTCATATCGACGTCTTGCGGGCAAGTTTGAGAAAGAGGTGCTGATAGTCGATATAATGGCGAGGGTCGAGAGTGCCGCCATCCACCGGACCGGATTGCGTGCACAGCCGTTTCGCGACATCKGCGGCGTCCGCAAGAGTTTCCGAGGMAATACCGACRGCTGYGMATTTCRAAATCAAGAGAGCCTCATGCTCGTTGTCAGTTTCATCAACCATTTYTTCTTCCCGTATCCTGTTTCTGAGCATYAAATAATTTCGGATATCCGATCGCCTAARGTCGGCGACGGCACTRCGCATCGCGCCGTTTATCCTGTTGTTCGTCGTATTTATTGTTGTCGAAGGTAATGACCGCAGCAATGCTGTAGGCGTCATGCTGGTAACTTGTGCGGTCCTCACTGTCCATCATCAAAGCATTTTGGACGCATGAGCCTGTTTCGTAACGGAGGATCCGGCTCATCTTGGTTTGATGTTATGCCTCTTTGCGTTGATGGTTCAAGCGGCGGTTTTGGATTGTCAGTTTCTTGATCTTTCCCTCTTTTCAATGATGGCCGTGTCGCGCCCGAAGCGACTACCGCAAGGGCCGTCCCTCGTCACCTCTCGGCAAGACGAGCTTAACTTGGATCGAGCGTGTCGGCATGCGCCCCCACCATGTTCGTGGGCAAAAGGCACACCATCAACCACTGCTGACAATACTGGACAGGGTTTGTTGGCCCCCTCAACATTCACCAGCCAATGTTGGGAGTGCGGCTATCTAGGCGTCCGCGGCGCCGTAATCGACGGCGGTGGTGTAATCGGGGTTCTTGTGCAGGTCCCAATAAAGCGTCGYCAAGCGCTTGGTCACCGGGCCCGGCGCCCCGTCTCCRACYGGTTTATCATCGATGRCACGCACCGGCATGATACCACCCGCGGTCGATGTTAGGAACACTTCGTCGGCGCCGCGAAGGGCGTCCACATGTAGCTTACCGAGCGTCGCCTCGACGTTGAGCTGTTCGGAAAGCTYCAAAACGGTCCTCCGGGTAATGCCCTCCAGCACCCCCTTCTCGGGCGAGATGAGCCGCCCTTCGGTGAGCGCGAAGATGTTCCAGCCGCGGCCCTCGGTGACCAGGCCGTCGCCATCCAACAGCACCGCGTATTGGGAGCCCTTCTCGTAGGCCTCGGATATGGCGCGGACGAAATCGAGGCGGCCGAAATTCTTGATCGACGGATCCACGGCCTGTTCCGGGATGCGGAYGGTGTCGGCGACGATGATGTTGCAGCCGTTTTCGAGTTCCTCGTCGGTGACGACGGTGTGGTACCCCATCGCCCAGACGATGAGACGGTTCCGGCACGTCCTCAGGTCCTTCTTCGCCGACGCCGGCACGCCCCGCGTCGCCACCAGCATCAGGAACGCGTCGCGGAACCCGGTGCGCGCTATGCAGCCGTCCATGACGCGGATCATGGTCTCGCGGTCGTGGCCCAAACTGTCATAGCCGCGATCGGCGATGAAGGACTCGAAGCGGTCCATGTGATCATCGAGCCGGAAGTAGCGCCCATCGGTGACGTGGATGGCGTCGTAGCACATGTCGGCGAGTTGAAAGCCCAAGTCGGTGACGGGGATGCGGAGGTCGGAGAACCCCATGTATTCGCCGTCCATGTARCCGATGCCCTCGGCGCCGTAACTGTGGTCCTGGTCGTTCATATCGACATTTCCCAGATAGCCTTCAATTCCATAGTGATTATACCTGGAGTGATCCCGTTTGGTGGTCYRCCGCTTAAGTTAGAGTTTGGCGCGGTTTAAGTTGATGTTCCGGCCGAAGCCATTGGCGAGCGTAGGCCAGAACATMAACCTTRGGCAAGATGGTTTCTGGTGCCGGTGGTCTGTAGCCGAGTGAGCTGTGCGGCGGCACGGGCGATAAGGGTATCGCGGGGCTCCCGGTCCAGGGTAGCGGCCCGCACCGCATCCATGACCTTGGCATTGCTGTCTTTGGCGCCGACGATCAGATCCAATGCCGCCTCGAGCCGGCCGAGGCCATCCTCATTGGCGTCGGGAATAAATATATCGGGGGTCAGTCTGAGCCGCATCTCGTTGCCATCCAACAAGCCCCGCGCGACCTCAGCCCCC
>NVSV01000080.1:0-4830 GCA_002732835.1 Candidatus Pelagibacter sp. | reverse complement strand
GGTTTAAAACTTTTTGATGAAATATTTTCTATTCAAAAAAAGAGAATTTATAAAGCTCTTGTAAACTCTAATTCAAAAGAAGTTTTATATTTCAACAATGTATTAAAAAAAATAATTAATGAATAAATTTGTTGCACATATTTTAGTAGTTGATGATGATGATGGAATAAGAAATTTAGTCAAACAATACTTAAATGAAAATAATTTTTTAGTAACMACTGCTAATAGCGCAGAAGATGCTARYAAAAAAATAGAAGTGGTAAAATTTGATTTAATTGTATTAGATATTATGATGCCTGGAAAAAGTGGACTAGAATTTACTCAGGAAAATAAAAATTCGATAAAGACTCCTATAATTCTTTTGACTGCCAAAAGTGAAGTATCAGAGAGAGTTGAAGGGTTAGAAGTAGGTGCTGATGATTATTTACCTAAACCTTTTGAACCAAAAGAATTAGTTTTAAGAATAAAAAATATTCTTAATAAAACTAAAAGAAGAGATTTAAAAAGAGTAATTGAATTTGGAAGTATAAAGATTGATTTAAATAAACATTTAATTATTAAWAATAGCAAAGAATATAAAATAAACAACGCAGAAAAAATAATTCTTGAAGAAATGATTAACTCATCTGGAAAGACTTTTTCAAGAGATGAAATTGGAAGAATTTTAAACTTAGACAAAGAAAGATCTATTGATGTAATAATAACTAGATTAAGAAAAAAAATTGAATCAGATCCCAAAWATCCAAAATATTTACAAACAATAAGAGGTGCAGGTTATGTTTTATGGATTGAATAAATTTATAAAAAAATTATTACCAAAACAATTATTTTATAGAGGACTATTAATTGTAGCTACACCTATAATTATTTTGCAAATTACTATTTTAATTGTTTTTTTTGACAGTCTTTGGATAAAAACAAACAAAGGCATGACYAGGTCATTGGTAAGTGAAATAGYTACTATTATTGATATTTATAATAATGAAAGTCATTATAATAAACAAATGATTACTGATTTATATAATCAAAACTTTAATTTTTCTGTTAGATTTTTAGAAAATGAAAAACTCCCCGATATAAAAGTTGAGAGATGGTTTAGTCCAATGGACAGAACCTTAAGAAGAGAGTTGAAACCAAAATTTAATGCTTATTGGTTTAATACAATGGCACATAAAGAAGTTGTTGATTTAAGGATAAAATTTAGAGAAGGAGTTTTACAAATTTTTTTTCCAAAGGAAAGAATTCAAGCTTCTTCTATTAGAATATTTGCTTTATGGATAACATTGCCTGCTTTTTTATTAATATTAGTAGCTATAATTTTTTTAAAAAATCAAACAAGACCAATTATTAAATTAGCTGAAGCATCAGAAAAATTTGGYAGAGGAGAAGATRTAGAGGAATTTAGACCTTCTGGAGCTTTAGAAATAAGAAAAGCAGGATATGAATTTGATCGAATGAGAAAAAGAATTATAAGACATCTAAATCAAAGATCAGAAATGTTATCAGGTATCAGTCATGATTTAAGAACACCTCTAACAAGAATTAAACTTCAATTGGCGCTAATTAAAGATATGAAAATTTCTAAAAAACTATCTGGAGATGTATATGAAATGGAAAAAATGYTGAATGAGTATCTTCAATTTTCTAAATCAACTTTTTCAGATAAAACTGAAACATTTGATATATCGGAGTTAATTAAATCTACTGTAAAAAAATATGAAAATGCAGATATTTCATTAGATCAACCAGAAAAAACAATATTTAACGGAAGAAAAAATCTTATTCAAAGATGTTTAAACAATTTAATAGATAATGCTCTTAAATACGCGACAAAAGTTAAAGTAAAACTGGCAAAAATTAGAAAAACTATAGTGATTATTATTGAAGATGACGGACCTGGCATCCCCGCTTCAGAATATGAAAATGTTTTTAAACCATTTTACAAAATTGATAAAAGCAGAAGTGAAACTAAATCAAGTGTGGGCTTGGGCYTATCTATTTCATCAGATATAATTAGATCTCACGGAGGYACTATTGAATTGAGAAAATCAGAAACGGGTGGATTAAAAGTTATGATTTCTTTACCCGTTTAGATTTCCTTAAGGTATTTTTTTTTTCAMGTTTATCAATTTTTTTTTCTAGATTTTCTATTCTTTTATTAAGGATATCTGTTTCTTCCTTACTAGTTAATTTCATTCTAAAAATTATTTCATCTCGTTTTGATCTCAAAATATTCAAAATTTCACTGTTCAAATCTTTATAGGAAACCAGTCCTTGCTCAAATAATTTTGCTAATTTATCAATTACAAACTTTGATTTTGACATATATTTAATTTTTAAAATAATATATTTTAATTCATATATTATTTTTTAAAATGTTTATCAACAATTTTGACCCAGTGGCATTTCAAATATTTTCCTTAGAAATAAGATGGTATTCTCTGTCTTATATTTTTGGATTAATATTTGGATGGTTCTACTGTAAAAAATTCCTGATTAAAAATGAAAAGATTCTTAATCTTTTTGATGATTTAATTACCTATTTAATTATCGGTATCATTGTTGGTGGAAGATTAGGTTATGTTGTCTTCTATAATCCGATTTATTATTCAAAAAATTTAATAGAAATATTCATGATATGGAATGGCGGCATGTCTTTTCATGGAGGAGGTTTAGGTGCAATTTTTGCAACATACCTTTTCAGTAAAAAAAATAATATTAATTATTACATATTTCTTGATTTAATTGCGATGTCTGTTCCAATTGGAATTTTTTTAGGAAGAATATCAAACTTTATTAACTCAGAACTTTATGGAAGACAAACAAATATCTTTTGGTCAGTAAAATTTGAAAAAGTAGATAATTTATCAAGACATCCCTCTCAAATTTATGAGGCTTTTTTTGAAGGAATAATATTATTTATATTACTAAATTTTGTATTAAAAAAATATTTTTTTAAAGCTCCAGGRRTTACTTTTTCTCTATTTATAATATTTTATTCTCTATTTAGATTTTTCATTGAGTTTACTAGAGAACCAGATATCCAGTTAGGATTTATTTTCCTCAACTTTACTCTTGGTCAGGTAATAAGTGTTATTTTTTTTGTAGCCGGCTTAGGCCTATTTTATAAAAAAAATGAATCTTAAAAACGGAAATCATATCCCGCTTGATAAGTTTATTGATCAAGCTTTGTATAATAAAAAATATGGTTTCTATATGAAAAAAAATCCTTTTGGAAGCAAAGGAGATTTTATAACGGCACCAAATATTTCTATTTTATTTTCAGAAATGATTGCAGTTTGGACTATTGCTTTTTGGCAAAATTTAAATTGCCCTAAAAAAATTAATATAATTGAATTAGGTGCTGGAAATGGTGAAATGATTTATCAAATGATAACTTCATTTGAAAAATTTCCATTTTTTAAAAAGTCTTRTAATATATTCATATTAGAAAAAAGYTCTTATTTAAAAAAATTACAAAAAAAAAAAYTAAAAAACTTTAAAATTTTCTGGCTTAATAATTTAAATAAAATAAAAAATGGACCCAAAATATTTATAGCCAATGAATTTTTTGATGCTTTGCCAATAAAACAATTTATTAAAAAAAATAATAAATGGTATGAAAAATACGTCGACYTATCTGATAAAAACAATCTAAAATTTATWGAAATAATATYAAATATAAAAAAACTCGAAAAAAAAATTGGTATTAAAATAACTGATAATCAAAAATTCATTGAGTATTCTCCCTTATCTTTTGAATATCTAAAAAAAATTTCCAACGTAATAAAAAATGAAAATGGTGGTTTATTGATTATAGATTATGGTTATTTAGAAAAATCAATGATTGATAGCCTTCAAGCGATTAAGAGACATAAAAGTACAAGTGTTTTAAAAGATTATGGAAATATTGATATTACTTACAAAATTAATTTTAAGTTGATTGAAAATCTAATAAATCATTTAAAACTTAAATCACARGGAATTACYTCTCAAAGAAATTTTTTAATTAGTCTTGGAATCTTGGAAAGAGCTGAAATTATTTCAAAAAATCTGCCTTTTTCAAAAAAAGCGGATATTTATTTTCGCTTAAAAAGGTTGATAGATAAAAATGAAATGGGAGAATTATTTAAAGTAATGTTAATTACTAATAAGAAAACTAATTTTAATATAGGGTTTTAAACTGATTATATCAAAAAAATTAATAAAATTTACAAATATAAATCATGCTTTTTTTAACAGCATTATTGGAAGTTCTGCTAGTATTTATAAAAGTTTAAATTTTGGACGAGGAGCATCCGACAATAAAAAAAATATTTCTCGGAATTTAAATATTGTATCCAAGAAAATAGGTTGTAAAAAAAACCATTTAATTTTATTAAATCAAATTCATAGTAACAAAATTATTCATGTTAAAAAAATAATAAAAAAAAAACTAACTGGTGATGGATTGATAACAAACAAAAAAGGAATAGCGCTTGGAATATTAACTGCAGATTGCGCACCCATATTATTTTATGATCCCAAAAAAAATATAATTGCTGCTGTACATGCTGGATGGAGAGGAGCTTATAAAAAAATTGTAATAAAAATAATTAAAAGTTTTCTGAAAAATGGAAGTTTTGTAAAAGACCTGAAGGTAGTTATTGGTCCATGTATAGCTCAAAATAATTATGAAGTAAAAAATGACTTCAAAAAAAAATTCATTAAACAAAGTAGAAAAAATATAGTTTATTTTAAATTTGCTAAGAATAAAATTTTTTTCAGCCTCAGAGACTATCTTAAAAGCCAATTAATTAACTTGGGTGTAAAAAATATAGAAATAATTAA
>NVSV01000079.1:0-4916 GCA_002732835.1 Candidatus Pelagibacter sp. | reverse complement strand
CTCTGTACTGTCGGAAGAKTTTGCCCCAAGACCAACACCATTTCCTGTGAGTAACATCATCGACTGTCGATACATTTGACGGTTCTTTTCAACACCGAAATATTGTCTTCCCATTTGTCTAGCAACGAAAGGAACTATAGCAGAACCAGCGAAACAATCTAGGACAGTGTCTTTCTTGTTTGTAATCGCTTCAATAATCAGTTCAACGAAACTACGGTAGTCAYGTAGTCAYTGGCTTTCATGCTGGTACTATGCTAAAAACGGATCTACGAACCGATCGACCTCAATGATTTCCAATCGAGAGAACTACATCAACCTATCTACTCGTAAAAGAGATGGTAGTTTTGTAAATACACCTGTGTGGTTTGCTCAGGAAGGGGCAACAAATATCTACTATGTTTACTCTCTTAAAAATGTAGGAAAGGTTAAGAGAATAAGAAACTTCCCCGAGGTGAAAGTGGGTATTTGTACTTACAGTGGAAAACSAAAAGGTGGTTGGTTTTATGCCATAGCRGATTTAGTTGATGAACCTGAAAATACTAAGGTTGCGTATTCTGTCTTGAGAAAGAAATACGGTGTTAAGTTTCGGATAGGTGACTTCTTTTCTTGGATCAAAGGAACCTATCACAAACGACAAGTCAYAAGATTCAGTATTAGTCAGTAAACTAAATCACACAGACCTCCCGAGAGGAAAGCATACTGAATAAAGTGGGCAGTAATTATCTTCTTGGAACGGTCTCAATAAAGATTTACTTTGAAACGGAATTGTGTTTTACACGCACCAAGAGTACCCAAAACACTCACGGAATCATATTAAATAGACAATTAATCTAGTCTTTACGCAATCGCGACATCTTCTTCCGCAGTTCGCATCAATGAGTCGTTCTGAAAACAAGTGATTCCAGAACAGCTGGATCGACTGTTCGGAWACGCGATAAAACAAGGGTTTTCTAGACCCACTTTCTGCTACCTTTTCCGAACCCTCTCCTCTGGGTATGATCGCCCCGTGAAAGTACTAGTTTCTAAGCTCGATCATCATCCCCTCAACAGGAAGGTCTATATCCTGTCRGACATCGATGATCTGGCCTCAAGTATTCAGGAAGTAGGTCTCCTCCAACCCCTGGTCATCGATGAAAAGAACAGGGTGATCTCAGGAAATCGCCGATTGGTCGCTATTCAACAACTCGGGATCAAGACGGTCGAAGTCGAGAAAGTCAAAGTTTCGAACCAGGAAGTTGGGAAGTTACTCGTTCATCACAACAAACAAAGGGCCAAAACCCACCGAGAACTCCTGAACGAATATCAYCTYCTRAAGAGATATTACTCAGTGGGTCAGGGACGGCGAACGGACCTCAAATCAACTTCTGTTAGGCCTAACAAAAGTTCCTCTAGGGACCAGATCTCCCAAGAACTCGGTCTTTCTTCTGTTCAGTTGGGACGTTTGATCTTCATCGAATCGGAAAACAAGGACTTGGTTGATCTGATCGACAAAGGAATCTTGACGGTCAACCAAGCCTATCTACAGGTCTCAAGAGATAAGAAGGAACGAGAATCTAGAGTCTCATCCAAGGGTCGACGAAAGAAAATTGGAGAGGACAACTACATCTTCTATCAAAAGTCCTCGGACTGTATGGAGGAAGTCGATGATGAATCGGTTCAACTGGTCTTCACTTCGCCTCCCTACTGGAACAAAAGGAGGTACTCCAATAAGAAGAAATGGCTAGGAAATGAAAAATCGCCAGATGACTATGTCGATCACCTGATCGAACACCTTGATGACACCTATCGGATCTTGAACCCCAGGGGSAGTTTCTTTCTCAATATTGGAGATACCTACTTGGAGGGGAATCTACTCAATATTCCCCATAGAGTTGTAATTGGACTACAGGAGGAAGGTTGGATACTCCGAAACACGATTATCTGGTCAAAGACCAACCCGAAACCGWYCTSGTCMAAGAACAAYCTGTGTCCGWCCTATGAATTCATCTTTCACTTGGTGAAGTCCAATCGGTACTACTACAACCACACCTTTACCCCTCTAAAAGACAAGACCAAACCATCTCTTCCGCCAAGACACAGAAATGTGAATGGGAAGTCATCAAATGGTATGTCTCCTTAYATYCCAAGAAATGGGAAGAATATGGGAGACTTCTGGACGGAGGACATTATTCGAACGGCGGTCGCGACTCAAAAAGGACTCAATGGAAAAGAACATCCCGCCCCGTATCCAGAAGGGATCGTGATTCTCCCCCTCCTACAAACGACCMAAGAAAATGACCTGGTCCTAGATCCGTTCCACGGWTCRGGWACRACAGGKMRAGTYGCWAWCRAYCACAACAGAAAGTATRTCGGATACGATCTAAAGACCTACTGATAATTCTGACTATCAKAGCCAYCAACCTAACCGCAATCATGGTAGAGAAATAATGACAGACATCAACAAACTACCGGAAAACTTGCCAGTACCAGAGGATGATGGTGGATCATCGCACTTGATAGGRWCMAAGATCGCMASCATMGAGTTACGTTCGACTAAYGGTCTGATAGTTGATTTGGGTTCGATTAAAGGGAAAGTGGTCATTTATTGTTATCCAATGACCGGCAGACCAGATGTTCCTTTGCCWGACGGTTGGAATGAAATACCTGGAGCAAGAGGTTGTACACCACAGAGTTGTTCATACARGGATCACTACAAAGAATTTCAAGAACTTGGTGTGGAAGTGTATGGATTAAGTACTCAAACAACCGATTATCAAAAAGAGATGGTTGMTAGACTTTCTCTTCCATTYAATGTTTTRAGYGACAGTCAGATGGAACTGACACAAGCCATAAATCTACCTACATTTGTAGTAACTGGAATGGTATTGTTAAAGCGACTTACCATGGTTGTTGAVGAYTCGRTGATYAASWCRGTTCATTATCCKGTCTTTCCRAGTGATAGTGACCCTGACTGGGTATTAGATTACCTTGGGAAGATGTCTACTTGACTACAAAGAAGAAGAAAAAGAAAGTCGCACGDAGGGTATTACCTTCCTATAAGTTCGTAAAAAGGAAGTCAGGAAAGAGAAGGTAGTTAGGATGAAGGACTCATGGTGACGGACAAAGGATTTCAACAAGTGGATCAGTTGATATCTTCAATACAAAAACATCTAACTCCTGATTTATTGAAATCAGAATACAGGGAACACAATAAGACCAATCGTATGTTTGGTCATAGTTATGTGGCTACGGAAACTCTTTATCACTTACTCMAACAAGATCATGTTATCGGTAGTAATTTTCCGATCAAACAAACGGACAAGTTTCAGCCTTATCACGCTCAAGATGAGAATGGGATTACTCATTGGTGGCTACAGGATGAATTGGGTAATATGTTAGATGTAACTATTGATCAATTCTTATCTGAAGATAGACAGCCACCATATAAGACAGCTCGGAAAAAGTGGTTTCTGACTARCCAACCGTCAAACAAATCAAAAGAATTGATGARCAGGRTCTTATCGGATCTAAAGTAAATGGACATAGCGTCATTCATATGGATTTCCACCTTTGGTATCGTGATCGGTGCTTCTGTAAGATGATCGAATGATCCCGAAGACGATGAATGCCGTGGTCCTGACTGGTCATGGGGGTCTGGATAAGCTGGAGATTCGTACCGACTATCCTGTCCCCGATGTTGGTTCTGGTGAGGTGCTGATTGAAGTACGTGCCTGTGGCCTGAATAACACCGACATCTGGGTCCGTCAGGGAGCCTATGGTACGGATGAGAATCCAGACGAAGTCGCCAGTTGGCGCCGGGGGCAGCCGAACTCTCTGAGTTTTCCCCGCATCCAGGGGGCTGATATTGCCGGGTATATTGTTGATGTCGGATCCCTTGTTTCCGAAGATCGAATCGGAGAACGGGTCATGGTGGATTTCAGCCTTTACAACACCGAAACTGATTCTATGGCTTTCATTGACTACATTGGTCATGGCCGTAACGGTGGGTATGCGGACTACTGTTCAGTACCCGCCGAAAATGCCCACGCTGTTGGCACCGAATTGACCGATCCGGAATTGGCAACCTTCTGCTGTGCCTATGTCACCGCTGAACACATGCTTGATCGGGCCCGAGTTGGAGAAGGGGAAACGGTACTCGTCACTGGTGCGTCTGGTGGAGTAGGGTCTGGGTTGATCCAGTTATGTCGTGCGCGTGGTGCTGTCCCTGTAGCTGTCAGTAGTGAAGGATATGAGGCGGCATTGAAGGAAATTGGTGCGGAGGCCGTGTTACTACGCGGTGGTAAATCATTAGCGGTGCAACTCGACGCAGAAGTTCCAGGAAGGGCAGTTGATGTTGTCGCCGATCTGGTCGGGGGTAAGTTGTTCAACGAGTTGATTAATCTTCTAAAGCCGGAGGGTCGCTACATCTCGGCGGGTGCGATTGCCGGGGCGGTTGTGACTCTTGATCTGCGCACGGTATACCTGAAACATTTGGAAATTCACGGTTCATCTCAGGGAAGTCGAAAGGCATTTGCCACCCTGCTGTGCTACATCAAATCGGGAAAAGTCCGGTCTTTGCTTGATGGGGTATATGCTTTGAGCCAAATCCATCAAGCACAACTCGATTTCATGTCAAAAAAGTTCTTCGGCAAGCTAGTGGTTGTGCCCGATCGATTTTGTCTTGATTCTTGATTTCCAGGCTGTACTGTGGCATTTCTATCTATCGGTTTATTCGCGCCTATTGGAACACTGACGGTGACTAATGGATGGTGATTATGGTGGTGACTATATGACTATAAAAAAGAAAAAGTCGGTTGTAGATTTATATTAGGCCATAAGTCGTCATAATGAATAGAAGTGTGAAATCTTAAATGTTAAATGAATTTCAAAATAGAGATGGCTGGTGGAACAAATACATTAAGAACACTGGGCCGGTA
>NVSV01000078.1:0-4932 GCA_002732835.1 Candidatus Pelagibacter sp. | reverse complement strand
TTATGTGGCTAATTTTTTTATAAAATTCGCTAACATTTAATCCTGAAGAAAATTTAGCTGATCCATATGTTGGTAATACATGATTGGTACCAACGTTATAATCTGTCACTGCCATAGCTGAATATTTACCAATACAAATACTTCCTGCGTTATTTATTTTTTCTAATATTTTTTTATTATTTTTATTGATTAATTCTAAATGCTCTGGTGCAATTTCATTTATTACATTTGCTATTTGTTGATCGCTATAAACCTTAATTATTAATCCATTTTTTTTTAAACTTTTTTCAGCAATTTTTTTCCTTGGTAAGCTTTTTAAAATTTTAGAAATTAGTTTTTTTACTGAAATAATTAAATTCTTATCTTTTGTAATTAATATACACTGTGAATTTATATCATGTTCTGCTTGACCAACTAATGAAGTTGCTACGGCGTTTGCATTTGTATATTTATCTGCAACTACACAAATTTCACTTGGACCTGCCACCATACTTTCAATACCCACATCACCAAAAACTTCYCGTTTTGCTTTAGCTACATATATATTTCCAGGTCCCACTATTTTATCTACTTTTTGCACATAGGCTAAACTTGAAATTGCTTGCACGCCACCCATGTTAAAAATTTCTTTGATACCAGTTTTTTTTGCAACATATAAAACTGCAGGATTTAAAGATCCATTTAGTTTTGGATTGGCCAAAACAATTCTTTTAACTTTGGCAATTTTTGCAGGAATAGCATTCATTAACAATGTTGAGGGAAGATTTGCAGGCACATATATTCCAACTGATTGGATGGGCACATGTTTATACTCTAACTTATTGTTTAAATTATCTTTGAATGATAAATTTTGTACTTTTTGTTTTGAGTGAAATTTGTAAATTCTATTGTACGCAAAATCTATGGCTTTTTTAACTTTAATATCTAAAGATTTAATTGCTTTATTTATTTTTTCTTTAGATGGTTGAAGTTGATTATTTTGACTAAACTTTTTTTCGTATTTTAAGACAGCTTTATTTTTATTTCTTTTAACATCTCTTATAATTTTATTAACAATTGAAGTATTAACTGATTTACTTGATCTTCTTTTGTTTAAATAAGTTTCAAGCTTATAGATAGAATTTTTACCAGTATAATTRAATGTTTTTATCATCTATTTTTTTTGGTCCTCTAAGGTAACTTCGATTATTTCTGCACTGAGTGTTATAAATGCATTATTAGAAAATAATAGGATTATTTCATAATTTTGGTTTTTTTTAACYAAGTCTATCGCAAGCAATTCAAGAATTATTTCTTGGTTAMTTTGGTCTATATTTTTAGATTTTGAAGATTCTATAAACTCAAATTTAATTATACTATTGATTTTCTCRCTTTTATTTTCGATTTCTTTATTTAATCTTTCAATRGAGATAAGAAATAATTTGTTTTTAGGCAAATATTTTATGTCACTTAATTTTAGCTTCGCTTCAGAACAACAAGCTGAGATCATTTTTAAATCTAAAGGTGATTGAGCTATKATTTTTTTTAAATATTTTTTATCCATTAAGGAACTCTTTTAATATTTACGCCGATTTTCCTTAATTTATTTTCCAATTTTTCATATCCTCTTAATCCATGAAACACACGATTGATAGTTGACTCTCCTTGGGCACCTATCGCCCCGAGAATAATAGAAAATGTAGTACGAAGATCWGAGGAAATACATTCTGCTCCATATAACTTTTCTTTTCCAATAATGGTTGCCTTATTTGATTTAATGCTAATCGAAGCTCCTAGTCTTACTAATTCRGGGGCAGACATATATCTATTTGTAAATATTTGCTCTTTTATTAYACTTTTACCTTTTACTTTTGTTAATACGGCTAACAAAATTGGCATGTTGTCTGTAGCAAAACCTGGATAGGGTGATGTTTTAACTTTTACAGGTTTTAATCTTTTATTTGCRTTCAGTTCGATAGATGAATTTTTTATTTTTATTTCACACCCCATCTTTTTTAAAACCTGTAACTCTGAAGYTAAATATTTTGGATTAATTTTATTTACYTTAATTTTTCCTCTTGTCATCACTGCAGTTGACAAATATGAGAAAGCTTCAATTCTATCTCCAATAATTTCATGAGAAATGYYCTTGAGTTTATTTACGCCATTAATTTTAATTGTTCTTTTTCCTATAAAATGTATTTTGGATCCAGATTTATTTAAAAAATTTATCAAATCTAAAACCTCTGGCTCAATGGATATGTTTTTAAGGGTCGTGGGTTTACCTTTGGTAAAAACAGATGCCATAATTAAATTTGATGTACCAGTAACACTCACTTTGGGAAATTTGAATTCATTTCCCTTAAGACCTTTTTTRGCTGAAATATTTATGTATCCTTTATTTATATTAAAGTTAGCTCCCAGTTTTTTAAAACCGTTTAAATGAAAATTTATTGGTCTGGGACCCAAGGCACATCCACCACTCATTGCTGAGCGGCATGATTTATATCGAGCTAACAAGGGACCCATCGCTAAAACACCTGCTCGCATCGTCGAAATTAACCTATATGGTATARTTAATTTATGTTTTTTTTTGTTTGTTATCTTAATTATTTTGTTCTTTTCAGAAATTTGAACTTTTGATCCTAATGCTTCTAAAAGATTACACATAGTTATGACATCTTTAACAAATGGAACATTTTTAATTGTGACAGTATCTTCAAATAAAATTGATGATGCCATTAAGGGTAAACAAGAGTTTTTTGCACCACTAATATCAACTGAGCCCCTGACACCTTTATTGGAGCCTTTAATAATATATTTCTGCATACAATTTTACTTTGACTTTGCGAGCGTTATTCCAACTTGTCCTTGATACTTTCGTTGACCTTCTGCATATGATATTTTGGGTTCCTCCCCCAAAAAAAATAACACTTGGGCTGCCCCACTGTTTGCATAAAGTTTTATTGGCAAATTCGAATGATTTGCGAATTCCATCACTAAGTTGCCAGTCCAGCCGCCTTCAAGGACAGTCGAAGGCGTCCCGAGACCCGAACGGCAATATGAGGATTTACCTGTAACCAACCCTGTTACACGTCTTGGCATTTTAAAATATTCCATACTTGCGGCTAAAGCAAAAGAGTTTGGCGGAACTAGAATAAATGGTTCACCTTTGACTGTTATAAAACTATCTTCAGTAAAATTTAATGGGTCGATAATCGCAGATTTTGCATTACTAAAAATTTTGAATTCATCTCCGCACCGGATATCGTACCCAAAGGTTCCAAGTCCATGGCTTATACCTTTGTGGACTAGTTTATCTACAAAAGGRTTGATCATATCTTCCTCTTCAACTAATTTTCTAATTTGTTTATCRTTTAAAATCATCTTATTTKYTNTTWTTATTWYTTAATTTTTTTTNGAAAMTNTTTTCTTTTTTTKARRTTTTTTTTYAAAGCTTCTTCTAGCTTGATTTGCTTTGGCTTTTTGTCCATTATTTTTTGTCTGGTTGGGTCAAATCTTCCAAAGTGATAGTGTGGTCAATGGGGATTGTCTTATCTTCTTCTTCTTTTTTAATGCTCTTGCCTTCCGCTTTAGCTTGTTTTTTTGTTCTTTTGTCAGCAAGCTTTTTTTCTCGTTTAGCCTTTTTTGCCATTGCCTTYGCCCCGCGAGTTGATTTAAAATTGTAATGGATTCCACAATAAGAAATCGGACCAAAATAATTATAATAATCTTCTTCTATAACATTATTATTATTATCAAGGATCATTTTAGTAAAAATTTTCATAGCATCAAAAAGAGTTAGCAATGTTATAAACTAAAATTGTAATATGGCAATATTTTGAGTAATTTATATTAATACTCTAGTATCAGTTTAGTTGCCGCTGTAGTTCTAGTGATAAAACAGGCGATTGGTAATCGTCAGTCAGGAGTTTGATTCTCCTCGGCGGCACCATTTACCCTTTAATCTTTTTTTTNAAAACTAAAATAAATAAATTWAWTAAAGNWWSYAAAAAWWTMTWTKTTTKGNWTTTTTGNYTRTYYWTTNGWTYTGNSGYGRAAWMWAAWWRSARTWWYTWYTATTTCAAAACCTTTTTTAGCTATTTCGTACAATGTGCCCATAAAAAAACTATAACCCTTATTTTGAACTAAATTTAAATTAAAGTTATGAAGYTTGTTTAAATTAAAWCCTCTATATGMGKTTGTAAATTCATTACAATTTATATTTAAAAAAAATTTAATTAATTTATTCCCATATTCRCTAAATATTAATCTTCTTCCTCTCATTAAACATTTTCCTCCTTCGATATATCTTGAGCCAATTACAAATGGAAATTTTTCTAAGTAATAAATAAAATTTTTAATTTCTTTTGGATCATGAGAAAAATCTGCGTCCATAGTGATTAAATAGTCATAATTATTTTCAACCGCATAATCATAAGCTTTTTTATGAGCRATATCTAAGCCCAATTTTGAATGTCTTTTAATTAAAAAAATATTTTTAAATTGTTTTTGTATTTCTTGGATTGTTTCATAAGTTTTATCAGGTGAATTATCGTCAATTATTAGAATATCTGCATCAGAACAGTTTTGAGTTATAGAATATATTAATTSTCCGATATTATCTTTTTCATTATATGTTGCTGTAAATACAAGTATTTTAYTTTGATTTGRCATTATATATATAAATATACCAATGAAAAAAAATATTAATAGTTATCTTGCATTTTATTTGTTTGTTCTTTTTTTATTTGGTTTATTTTTCTTATTTATTAAACATGAAATTGGAAAYGACTCAACTATTTCAGAGTGGATAATAAATTATTCTGGRGGCTTTACAAAAAGAGGAATRATTGGACAAATATGTATTTATTTTGCAAATCTATTTTCTACAAATTTRAGARATATYATATTCGGATTTCAAACTATTATTTTATGTTTATATTTCCTTTT
>NVSV01000077.1:0-4990 GCA_002732835.1 Candidatus Pelagibacter sp. | reverse complement strand
TGGATCATTTGACATAATTGCAATTGAGTTAATATCATTATTTTTTAACTCGTTAGTTGTTTTAACTATATCTTCAATAGTAGCGACAACATAAGGACAATGATTACATATAAACATTATTAAAGTTCCATTTTTTCCTTTTACATCATTTAAATCTATAACTTTGTTGTCAGTAGATTTTAGTTTAAAGTYTTCCGCTTTTTTGCCAAATTCACAGATTGGTGTTTTTAAAAGTGTCATGTTAAAAGATTATATAAATTATGTTGTACGATTTAAAAGATAAAAARCCAAAAAATTTTGGCGAAAATTGGATAGCACCAAATGCWGTKRTWATWGGYRATGTTACTTTRGAAAAAAAYACMAGYRTWTGGTTTAATGCMACTWTAAGRGGMGATATTGAAAATATTCATATAGGTGAAGGATCCAATGTTCAAGACGGAAGTGTTTTGCACACTGATCCAGGTTATCCCTTAAAGGTAGGAAAAAATGTAACAGTTGGCCATTTGGTAATGCTCCATGGATGTACAATTGGAGATAATAGTTTAATTGGAATAGGCGCTGTAATCTTAAACAATGCCAAAATTGGAAAAAATTGTGTAATAGGTGCAAAATCTTTAATAACTGAAAATAAAGAAATTCCTGATAATTCTCTTGTAGTTGGTTCGCCAGGAAGAGTTAGTAGAAAAGTCACAGATGAGGAAGTTAAAGCTATTAAGGAAAATGCAATTCGGTATCAAGAAAACTGGAAAAAATACTCTAAGTCTATATTCTAACCAATATTCTTTCTTAATCTTCTAATTAAACTTGTTGTATCCCATCTGTTGCCACCTAACTTTTGAACATCACCATAGTATTGATCCACTATTTCAGTAATAGGCAATAAGGAATTATTTTTCTTTGCTTCACCTAATGCAATTTTTAAATCTTTTCTCATCCAGTCCACAGCAAAACCAAATTCAAATTTATCATCTATCATTGTTTTATATCTATTATCCATTTGCCAAGATTGTGCTGCTCCTTTTGATATTACTTCTATGACATCTTCCATATTTAAACCCGCTTTTATTCCAAAATTAATTCCTTCTGAAAGTCCTTGAACAAGACCCGCTATACATATTTGATTTACCATTTTAGCTAGCTGTCCATTTCCTGCTTTACCAAGTAGTTTCATTTTTTTGCTATAACAATCGATTACATCTTTTGCTTTATCGAAACTTTCTTGATCTCCTCCAATCATTACAGTTAGGGCACCATTTTCTGCACCAGCTTGTCCTCCTGAAACTGGGGCATCTAAAAAACCAAAACTATTTTTCATAGAATATTCGTAAAATTCTTTTGCAATTGTTGCTGAGGCTGTAGTGTTATCAATATATACGGATCCTTTTTTTATTGATTTAAAAATTCCACTGTCTCCAAAAGTAACTTCTTTTAGATCGTTATCATTTCCAACGCATGTAAATACAAAATCAGCTCCATCCGCAGCTTTTGCAGGAGTTTCAGCTTTAGAGCCTTTATACTCTTTAAGCCATTTATCTGCTTTTGATGTTGTTCTGTTAAATACAGTTACATTGTGTCCAGCTTTTGATATATATCCAGCCATTGGATATCCCATGACACCAAGACCAATAAAAGAAACTTTATAAATCATAATATGATTATAGATATAGTTAGATCTAATTTCAAAATAATAATTTTTGGKTTTGTTTTTACTTTTTTTTCMAGTRTWGGMCARAGTTTYTTTATAGGKYTATTTAATTCYAATATTAGASAAGAATTRAATATTTCYMAYGSMGARTTTGGAWYWMTTTATGGRATTGCWACTTTAKGTAGTAGYTTRRCRYTAATWTGGKTRGGAAAAAAAATTGATGATTTAAAGTTAGTYAATTAYTCTWTWYTAGTTGTTRTTTTTTTRASYTTTGCRGCYCTTTTTTTTTCRTTTRTTAAYGGAATAATTTTWTTRRCTATKGGWATWTTTTTTCTWAGATTATCWGGYCAAGGRTTRATGGCWCATACCGCATCARYWKCRRYTRSYAGATWTTTTRATCAGAGCAGRGGTAAAGCMTTRAGYTATATTTGGGTWGGWATGTCYYTWGGAGARTTTTTAYTACCWRTAATWATAGTYTAYYYKTTRACATTTATATATTGGAGAAATTTATGGCAAGGATTTKCKATTATAATTATATTACTATTACCAATCTTTGCTTATCTTACAGTCAAAGAGATTAGTATATTTTCCAGAGAAAAAAAAAATGGAGACAATGATAACAAAGTTGTCGATTCAATAAAAAGCTGGACTAGAAGTGAAGTATTAAAAGATTTAAAGTTTTATACTATTTTGCCTGCTATGCTTGCATCTTCATTTATAATTACTGGTATAGTTATTAATCAAACATTTATTATCGAATCTAAAGATTGGGGAAAATTCGCTATGGCACAATCGTTTATGATTTATTCAATATTTACTGTAGCAACTTTATTTTTTTCGGGATTTTTGGTTGATAAATTTACTAGCAGAAAAATTTTTCCACTACTTAATGTTCCGTTATTAATAAGTTTAATTGTATTGGCGATTTTTGATCATTCTTATACAGCCTTCGTTTTTATGGGGTTTATGGGTATTTCAAACGGACTAACAAATGTTTTAATGTCTTCATTCTGGGCTGAAATTTATGGTGTTAATTATTTAGGATCAATAAGAGCATTAACTGGAGCTTTAATGGTKTTTTCTACGGCTTTGGCCGCTGCAGTTTTTGGAATATTAATTGATTTAGGATATTCAATTGAGAATATTGCTATTTTTTGTTCAATTTATACCGCAATATCAATAGTCATTGTCCTTATATTTCAAAAAACTTACAAACCTGTTTTACAAAATAAAACTTGATTTTTTACAAACCTGACTATAAACAACCCGCATGGCAAGAGTWACWGTYGAAGATTGTATTGATAAAGTTGATAGTCCATATGAATTAGTATTGGTTGCAAAAGAAAGAGCTGCTCAGCTTAATTCAGGAATAGAGCCCACTTTAGATAGAGATAATGACAAAAATACAGTTATCGCATTAAGAGAAATTGCAGATGAAAAAATTAAAGTTTCAGATCTAAAAGAAAGCGCGGTATATAAGCTTAGAAGACATGTAGAACAAATTGACGACACATTAGAAGACGATGTTGAAATTGGTGACAAWTTTGAAGATCTTTATAAAGGTGAAATTTCAAAAAGTGGTGTTCCAATTTTACCCTCAAAGAGAGCTAGAAGAATTCCTGAAAAAATTCAAGTATYACAAAAAGATCTTRCCGAGTTAGAAAATTCGAGCGAAGACCAATCAATAGCTACCACACCCACAGAAGAATCATCAGAAAATCAAGATGAGGAAGTTTCTTTAGATAACCTTAAAGAAAAAGAAATAACAAGTTCTGAAGAAGCAGATAACGAGTCTACAAATAMTTAATAAAATAATATAATAATCTTATATTATGCAAAGAAAAGTATCAGTCGCTCCCATGATGGATTGTACAGATCGTCATGAAAGATATTTTTTAAGATTAATCAGTAAAAATACTCTTCTCTACACTGAAATGATTGTTTCTGAAGCAATAGACAGAGGAGATAAAAAAAAACTATTAGCATTTAATATAAAYGAAAAACCTTTAGCTTTACAGCTGGGAGGGTCTTCACCGAAATTGCTAGCAAATGCTGCAAAATTGGGAGAAGATTTTGGCTACGATGAAATCAATTTGAATCTAGGATGTCCTAGTAAAAAAGTTCAAAAAAATAAATTTGGAGCTTGTTTGATGAAAGAACCAAACATAGTGGCAGATTGTTTGAGTAATATGCAATCAGCAACTAAGCTACCAGTTACTGTAAAAACAAGAATAGGCTACGATGATGTGGAGGATTATGAGAATTTATTCAATTTTATAAATACATTAAAAAAAATAGGTATAAAAACTTTTATTGTTCACGCAAGAAAGGCAATTTTACAAAAATTTACTCCAAAACAAAATTTAAATATTCCACCCTTAAAATATGAYGTTGTTTACAAATTAAAAGAAGATTTTAAAGATGAAGAAATAATTATTAATGGAGGMATAACATCARTAGAACAAATAAAAGAACACTTAACYAAAGTAGATGGAACAATGATAGGTAGAGCTGCTTATCRTTCACCTTATTTTTTGGCAGATGTTGAAAAAGAAATATTTAAAAACGAAAATGTGCCTACAAGACAGGAAGTAATAGAAAAATTAATTCCTTATGTAAAAGAAGAAATAAAAAAAGGAACTAGAATGAATCAAATAATGCGACACACTTTAGGTTTATTTTATGGACAAACTGGTTCAAATTTTTGGAAAAGATATTTAAGTGAAAATATGTGTGTCAGAGATGCTGATGTAAAAAAAATTGATCATATTATGGATAAAATTAAAATAGATCGRAWAGNATCATYSWACARKAMRRAYYRAYTAAWACWMTWKTWWSWWSCRMWWMYARTWAWTTTWTTWKRRKAMYGKCMMTWASARYYRTWYYWRYTRRYTTTTTTGCTGGACTTTTTGGTATTGGTGGTGGATTAATTACAGTACCATTTTTATTTTATATTTTCAGCTCTCTAGATTTTGATCAGTCTTATATTATGCATTTGGCTGTAGGGACTTCTTTTGCAATAATTGTYCCAACTTCARTAGCATCAGTCCTKACTCATCATAAATTTAATGCRGTGGATGTTRATATTGTTAAAARCTATGGAATTCATGTAATTATAGGTGTGATATTTGGAGCAATTTTTGCTGCATCTCTAGATACTAAATCTCTGATTTTATTTTTTATAACTGTAATTTATTTACTTGCGATATATTTGTTGTTTATTAAAGAAAAAGAAACTCAAATTAATCTTAAAATAAGCTTTTTGACCAAAATGATTTTTGGATTTGCTGTGGGATTTATTTCTGCTCCTATGGGAATAGGAGGAGCAATAATGAATGTGCCAAT
>NVSV01000076.1:0-5190 GCA_002732835.1 Candidatus Pelagibacter sp. | reverse complement strand
CGATCATCTTGCCGATTCCGCGGCTGCCGCCGGTAACCAGCGCGATCTTGCCTTCGAGACCGAAAAGGTCGGTGAGTTTCATCATTGTTTTCTGAAAATAAATATATGTAATTCCTAATTCATTAATTTTTTCTCTTACCTGTTTAACTAGTTTCGCTCTACCAGATCTATTCACATGTTTTTCCAGATCGGTCATTTTCCCCCTTCAAAGAATTTTATATTAAAATAAAATTATCTGATAATTGAATTCGTGTCCACACTGTAAGTTTAACTCCAAGGAAAAGGACTACTCGAAGTTGGGTGCAAATTACCTTTCTCGTATCGGTTGAATCTAAATGGTTTTAATAATTCACTTTCATTGCCTAGTAACTCATTAGCAACTAATTCTCCAACACCAAGCATCTTATAACCATGGTTAGAGTCTGCAATTATATATACATTTTCACAGAAACGATCAAAGATAGGAAATGAATCTGGAGTGAAACAACCCAGTCCGCCAGATGGTCCTGCTTGATAATTTTTTATTTGTCCTTCAAATCTTTTTTGACAATGTGCTAAAGCCGAACACCACATATGTGCAAATTCATCTGTCGTTTGAAATTCAGTTGAGTCAATTCCATAAGGATCAACGTTTACTTCATCAGCTGACTTATTTACTATATATGGAGAAGATCCGCCTTGAATTCCATTAAAGTTAAAATCAGGTTTATAATATATTCCCCACGTTTTATCAGTTATAAGTGAGCCATCTACATCGGAATATAATGGAGCATCACTATCAACATGAATTACCGGAGGCATTTTTCCATCATTGGTTTTTTGAAAATTTGGATCAACTCCTAAAACACCTTCGGTTAAAAACCAATATATCCACATTGGTCTATCTTTATGAAGAACGCCGTTTTTATCTTTAATTGAAATTTTTTTTGGTAGATCAAGCATATCCCAAAAAGTTTTTACCCAAGGACCTGCTCCCACAACTACCTGTTCACAGTCAATTGTGCCTTTTGAAGTTTTAACACCTGTTACCGCTTTACTATTACTTCCTCTTTTAAAACCTGTAACTTCAGTACCTGTAATAATTTTTACCCCTAAAGCTTCAGCCTTATCTGCTAAACCATAAATTGCTGCAGAATTATTTGCATAACCACCCCTTTTTTCATGTAATACAGAAGTTATACCTTTGGCTTGCCAATCATCTAATATTTCCTTCATGTATTTCATTGAATCTTTTTCTCCTTCAATGAACACAGACTCATAACTGATTGCTTTTTGTTGTTCATAGATACTGGTTACATCTTTTCTCATACTTTCAGGACTTATTTGCATGTAGCCAATTGGATGATAATGAAATGTTTTTGGATCACTTTCCCAAACCTCAACAGAATGAGCCATTAATTCTCTCATGGCAGGTTGGAAGTAATTATTTCTTACTACACCACAAGCTATTCCACTAGCACCTGAAGCAATTCCACCTTTGTCAATAACAACTATATCGTTATTACTTCCGTTTCCATTTTTTTTTGCTAGATTCCAAGCTGTGCTTAAACCGTGTATTCCAGCCCCTATAACAACATATTTTGCTTTAGTTGGAAATGCCATAATTTAGCGAATAATCTTTATTGAATTCATATGCAACGAATAACAAAAACACCAAAGTTAAAAAAGTTTTTTTTTTATTACTAAAAAGTATATATAATAATAATACCTTAATATTAATGCTATATTATATTATTTTTTAGAATTACTATAAAAAYATACTTTAATTTGTATGAGTCACCAATATTATAAACCTGCAAGGTATAGGTTACAAAGAAGTGAACTAGCAGTACCAGGATCATCTCCTAAAATGTTTGAAAAAGCYTTAAATTCAAATGCAGATTACATTTTTTTAGATTTAGAAGATGCAGTTTCACCAAATGACAAAATTTCTGCCCGTCAAAATGTCATTAAGGCACTTAAAGAAATTAATTGGAGAGAAAAAGCAAAACTATCTCAGTAAGAAYARAMWKCMYTRWTWYWYMWTMYWTRTAYRRWGATGNGGWTRAAATNTGKWRWKCMAKTWRRWRWTWWARYWGAYRCWATRYTAGTTACAATCGCTGGTATAGCAGCAGCAATGAAGAACGTAGGTTAAAGTGTTATTTCTTTAAGAGTTTGTAAATATTGATCAAACTCTTCTRYAAATTTTGTWSTAGGTTTTATATTTTTTTTCCTTTGGTCTTTTAATGTTTTTTCTAAGTAAAAGAATCCTTTTTCACATGCTTCATTAATTATCAATGCTGATTTTGGTCTAGAAGTTTTAAATAACCTTGTTTTTAGTTCTTCTATCGTTATACGTTTATCTTGYTTRTAATGGGCCATCACCAACAACATCATATGATAGTGGGAAGGTGATTTTCTAAAAAAAAAGTTGCTCGAACGATGGGATTGTCTCATTTGTTCTTCCCAAAATTCTAATAATTTTTCGGTATTTTTCATTTATGTTCTTACTTTTAATTTTTTGGGGTCATAAAAAGGAAAGGCAACAACTTTTGCAGGAATTCTTTTTTGATGACCATCAATTTTACCCACTTCGATGTCTGTACCAATGTCCGAATATTTAACATCCATTCTACAAAGCGCTATATTTTTACTTAATTTAGGAGATATCATTCCACTGGTTATTACACCAACTGTAGCTCTTCCAACGTGTACGCCATCTCCATTGCTAGCTTGTTCTTTACCAATTAACTCTAAACCAACCAGTTTTTTTTGTGGTGACTCTTTCCTTTTTATTAAAGCATCTTTTCCAACAAAATCATCTTCTTTAGTTTTTAATGCAACAGAAAAYCCTATGCCGGATTCAAAAGGATCTGTCTGATCGTTAAATTCATAACCATAAAAAATAAGTCCCGCTTCAATTCTTACCATATCTAGACCTTCTAATCCCATTGGTGTTAAACCTAATCCTTTTCCAGATTCCCATACTTTTTCCCATACTTTAGGAGCGTCTTTAGGGTGGCACCAAATTTCAAATCCTAGTTCTCCTGTATAACCAGTTCTTGATACAATAATCGGTATTCCAATATGGTCATCAATTCTTGCAATAGAAAATCTAAACCATTTGAGTTCATTTATTGTTGCTTGAGCAGGAGGTGTCCAAACAAACTTTTCTAAAATTTTTCTGCTGTTTGGTCCTTGAACTGAAATGTTATGAATTTGATCTGTAGAGGATTTAACCCAAACYTTATAATTTTTTTTCTTAGCYAATTCTCTTAACCAAGTACCTCCATATTCCTGGCCACCAATCCATCTAAAATTATCTTTACCTAATCGAAAAATTGTTCCATCATCTATCATACAACCATTTTCGTAGCACATAGCTGAATAACTAACTTGACCTATTGAAATTTTTTTAACATTACGAGTTAAAGCATATTGCATTAAATTTTCAGAATCGGGACCCRTTATTTCAAACTTTCTTAAAGGYGATAAATCAATTGCAATGGCTTTTTCTCTACACGCTGTATATTCATTAATGGTTCCGTAGTCTCTGTAATTGTTTGCTAACCAATAACCATTATAGTCAATAAAATTTCTTGTTAACTTAGATGTATTTTTATGAAATCCAGTTTCTTTTGTTAATTTTGGTTCTGAATCTTCTTTCATTCTAAATGCTATTGCTTTTGAATATTTTTGTTCTTTTGGATAAGTTCTAACAAATATATCAGTAGGATTCCATCCATTTGCGGGGTCAACATCACAWGGGCAAGCAGAAGAAGCRCATATTAAATCTTTTGATGCTCTAAATAATACATAATCTCCRGGTCTCGACCAAGGTTCATCAAAAGATRCAACATTTAATTGATTAATWYTTGTATTAAAAAAAAGATTAATAGCAGTCCAACCTTTTCTTGATTTTACCTSATATTTTTTTAAAGCATTATTAAAATTCTCTGAGCAATTTATGTGACCGAAGTAACCCATATCCTCATAGTATTTWGCAGTACATGCATAATTAAAAGTATCGTGTCTACCAACGGTATCTCTAACAACCTCAATCATTGGATCATGATACATGTCAAAAAATTTTGAAAATAAACCAGGTACTGGATAAGCATATCCCATAAATGTACGAGTAGCTGTAGCATCAATTATACTTTCAATTCTTTTATCAAGTTTTGCTTTGTCAAAAGCTAAAAAATCTGAACACTGTCTTCCAGCAGTATCAATGATTTGAATATAGTCTCCAGCTTTCACTTCATAAGTTTCAACAGTTCTTCTATTGATTAGTTTTTCAAATTTGGGATTGCCAAGAGGATCTGGAAGAATAAATTGTTCTTCACTAACTTCAAATTCAGATTTGTTTAAAAAAACAGTGAGATCAGTTGGAGGATTTTGATTATGTACGTTCATGGCTTCTCCAGGAGCTGCCAACATAACAATACTTTTGTCTTTAGATTGCAATGTAATCTTTTCACCCATCGRACAGTCTTGATTAAAAAGATTTGAGGATTKAGATCTGCTTATGTTGATATTTTTTCTTTTAAATAAATCTAAAATTTTTTTATCTTTTGAAATTGTTTTTTTTGAAAATTCGCCTTTTGAATTTTCTTTTAAGCTCAATATCGATAAATCGCTTTTTCCTTTTGAGTTAAAAACTGTAACTTCGCAAATCTGTTTTCCTTCATCATTTATAATTTCAATCTTGTCTTCAGAATTAATTTCAATAACTGATATACCRCCACCTGGAACAAAATAACGTTCAACTCCAGGTGGTAGTGTTCTCAAACCAGGRTTTTTTATGTTAAGACTTGTTTGCATTATTTTTTTACTTCAAAGAYAATCCTATCAACACATRGTAATTAAGTAAAACTCCTAATATTGTTTAGTAATAACTTAAATATATATTTAATATAAGCATTCCATGTTGACTATGCTTTTAAAATAGAGGCATAATTAAAGTTATTAATAATTATTAATACAAATAAATAATGGAGGGGTAATGAAAAGACTATTGTCTTTAATGTCTGCTGTATTGATCTCGTTAGTAAGTTTTACTACTGTTCAAGCAGCTGACAGTAAAAAACCCATCAGAATTCCAACACACAATTGGTCAAGTCAAGTTGTAATGGCTTACGTGATTGGTGGAATTTTTGAAAGTATGGGAAACAATGTGGAATATGTACCGGCTGACTCTCAAGCTGTTTA
>NVSV01000075.1:0-5261 GCA_002732835.1 Candidatus Pelagibacter sp. | reverse complement strand
AATTATTTGTGATTCATTTTTGCCTTTATCGTATTCTTTTAAAAAAATATTTTTTAGTATTCCATTATCTTCTTTTTTTTCTACAAATATAGTAAGATCAGATACAGTATCAATGAATTGTTTAGATTTTATGAGAGATGGTAAATAATCAATATTCGAGTCCCTAATATATGATCTAGCTAAATCTTGTGTTTTAGGAACTACTAGAAAATTTAACACTAATTGTAAAATTAAAAATAAAAAAGAAAATTTAATTAAATGATTTATAAATTCYATTTTTTTAATTCCATTTGTCCAAAAAATTAAAATTTCTTTATTATCCTCATATTTGGAAAAAATATAAAATAGCGATATAAAAAAYACAAAAATTATTAATCTGCTAAATATTTTGGGCAAATTTAACAAAGAAAACATAAAGTATACCTTGAAACTATGGCCATCCTCAGAAACAAAATCTAAAAAATTTACTGCCTGYATTACCCAAACAACCAATGTAATACTAAGGGCAGTGATTAAAAAAAATGAAGYTATATCTCCATAAATATTTCTAAATATCAATTTTTTCATTGAAATTTGCTTTTTTGATACATATAYATTTTCAACTTATAATATAATAATTTTAAATGAACTTAAAAATAAACTACCTTTCGAAATTTAATGAAAATAAGTCAAATAATATTGCTGTTTTTTTAAAAAGTGAAACAAAAAGCAATGATTTGTTTAAAATTTTTGGAAAAGACAAACATATCGTTACTTCTATCGAAAMACTAAAAAAAAAAGAAAATTTTACAAAAAAGAARGTTATTACCTCTATTGATATAGGTATAGAAAAAAAGATAATAGTAATCTGGGTAGATAATAAAATATCTTCAAATCAAGTAGTAGAGCTAGGTGCAAAGTTTTTTGATTTCTTAAAAAATAATATGATTAAAGATGTAATTTTGCACGGGCCATCCCTTATTAATGGTAGTAAAAAATTCAACATAGAAGAGTTTGTTCATGGAGCGCAGCTTAAGTCATATAAGTTTGATATATATAAAACTTCTAATAATAAAAATAAAAAAGATAAAGAATTTATATTAAATGTTTTTCAAAATAAAATTGAAAAGAATTTACAAATTAACCTAAACGCACTTTTAGAAGGAAYAAATTTTTCTAGAGATTTAGTTTCTGAACCAGGAAATATTTTAACACCAGATGAATATGTAAAAAGATTACTTAAATTAAAAAAACATGGATTAAAAATTACAGTCTATGATGAGAAAAAATTAAAAAAGCTCGGAATGAATGCACTATTAGGTGTTGGRCAAGGTAGTGTATGTGGTWCGTATTTAGTTGCAATTGAATGGAATGGATTAAAAAATAATTCAAAACCATTAGCATTTGTTGGAAAAGGAGTTTGTTTTGATACAGGTGGAATTTCATTAAAGCCAGCAAAATTCATGGAAGAAATGACATATGATATGGCAGGATCAGCTGTTGTAGCAGGATTGATGAAAAATTTTGCACTAAGAAAAGCAAAAATAAATGCTGTAGGGGTTGTGGGGCTAGTTGAAAATATGCCAGGAGGAAATGCGCAAAGGCCCGGCGATATTGTAAAATCTTATAGTGGTAAAACAATTGAAATTTTAAATACTGATGCAGAAGGCAGATTAGTTTTAGCAGATGCTTTAACMTTTRCTGAAAAAAAATTTAAACCTAATTTTATCGTAGATTTAGCAACTCTAACCGGAGCAATAATTGTTTGTTTAGGAGGAGAATATGCAGGATTATTTTCAAATAACGACAATCTTTCAAAAAAAATAATTGATGCAGGTAATAAAGTAGATGAAAAAGTATGGAGGATGCCATTGCATAAAAATTATGACAAGTTAATGGACTCAAAAATTGCCGATGTTCAAAATATAAACTATTCGGGAGGAGCGGGRTCAATAACAGCAGCTCAATTTTTACAAAGATTTATAATTCACAAAACTCAATGGGCACATTTAGATATTGCCGGTATGGCTTTTTCAAAAAAAGCAGCAAACATTAATCCTGGAGGTGCAACAGGCTTTGGAGTAAGGCTTTTAAATAAATTAGTAGAAGAAAATTATGAATAATCTGGAACAAACATTATCAATAATTAAACCTGATGCARTAGAGAGAAATTTATCTGAAGAAATTAAAAGTGAATTTGAAAAAAGTGGATTTAACATTTTGAAAGAAAAAAAAATTAAACTCGAAAAATCTGATGCGGAAAAATTTTATAAAGTACACCAAACTAAACCATTTTATAACGATTTATGTGATTATCTTTCATCAGGTCCTATAGTAGTAATGGCTCTTGAAAAAGAAAATGCTGTTGCAGATAATAGAAAATTAATGGGAGCGACTGATCCGAAGAATGCAGAATCAGGAACATTAAGGGAAAAATATGGTATTTCCATTGATAAAAATTCTGTTCATGGCTCAGATAGTGTTGAAAATGCTAAAATAGAGATTAATTTTTTCTTTAACGAMTAGATAAAAATTTTACAATAGCCCTAGGATAGAGTTGATGTTCAAGCTTTAAAACCTTTTTTGCTAAACTATTTTCATTATCTTTCCTTAATATTTTAATTTTTTTTTGAAGGATAATTTTTCCTGAATCTAAACGACTATTTACCAAATGTACTGTACAACCAGTAAATTTTTCTTTATTTTCAATCACTCTCCTATGAGTATTCAATCCTTTATAGTTTGGAAGTAGAGAAGGATGAATATTCAAAATTTTTCCTTCAAATTTTAGTATAAATTTTTTTGAAAGTATTTTCATAAATCCAGCTAAACAAATTAATCGAATCTTATATTTTAATAAAGCACCTAAAAGTTTTTTTTCTGCTTTTAATTTATTTTTGTATATTACAACTATATTTTTTATATTATTGATTTTAGCATAATTTAGACCTTGGGCTTCTTTATTGTTAGATACAACTAAAACAATTTTAATTGGAGATAATTTTTTTTTTGTAAAATTTATTAAAGATTTTAAATTACTTCCTCTTCCAGAAATAAATACTGCAGCATTTAACTTACTTTTGCCAATGAATTTTGCCATCAATTTTAATTTTTTTTTCACCAGGAATGATTTTTCCAATTATATAAGGTTGATACTCTTTGGAAAAAAACTTTTTGACTTTATTTAAGTTTTTATAATTTATTACTAAACAAAAACCTACACCACAATTAAATGTTTTTATCATTTCATAATCATCCACGCCTTGATTTTTTATCCAATTAAATATTGATCGAGTTTTAATATTATTTAAATTAATATATGCGCATAAACCTTTCGGTATTACTCTTTTAATATTATCTTCTAAACCACCACCAGTTATATTCGCGCATCCATTCAGTAAATTATTTTTTATTAAATTTAACACTTCTTTTACATAAATTTTTGTTGGCTTTAAAATTTCTTTTTTTAAAAATTTATTTTTAAGTATATTTATTTTTTTTTTTTTTAAAATATGCCTTACTAAAGAAAAGCCATTAGAGTGCAGACCGCTTGAAGGCACAGCAAGAATTAAATTATTCTTTTTTATTTTATGTTTATATAAAATTTTTTTTTTCTCTACTATGCCAGCAGAGAAACCAGCAATATCAAATTTACCTTTGGAATATGTACTAGGCATTTCTGCCGTTTCTCCTCCAACTAGCTCACAATCTGAAATCTTACATCCTTTAACAACRCCTTTTAAAAGCGACTTTAATTTTTTTAAATCAATTTTGTTTATAGAAATATAATCCAAGAATATCATTGGCTTTGCTCCTTGGACTATCAGATCATTTACACACATTGCAACTAGATCAATTCCAATTGTGTCATATTTTTTTAAAATGTTAGCGATTTCAATTTTTGTACCMACACCATCTGTACTTGCAACTATTTGYGGGCTCTGAAATGTTTTWGGAATATTTGTTACCGAACCAAAACTACCAATATTATTATATTTGCTATTTTGTTTCGTTTTTTTAGAGTTTAAAGATATGAATTTGACAAATTTATCGGCCTCTTTAATGTTAACTCCACTTTTTTTGTATGTTAGACTACTCYTATTCATTTTCACTRTYTTTAYTTATGTTYCAAAAAAAAAAAATTACAMGATWTARACTGTATATATTTTTTCTGTTATTCGTTCTATTTTTTATTAAGYTTTCYACAACTTCTGTTTATGCGAATACCTATAAAATAATTGATTTAGAAATATCTGAATCTTRYGACCTAAATTTTAATAAACAAAATGTTATTGATAGTGCATTTCAGATGGCATTTAAAGAATTAATAGCAAAAATAACAATTTCTGAAGATAAAAAAAATTTAAACAGCACAAATTTAAAACTAATAAAAAGCTTGGTTGATTCTTTTACAATTGTTGATGAAAAATTTATAGAAARCAAATATTTTGCTAAATTTGATGTAGATTTTAATAAAAAAAAAGTTCTAAATTTTTTAGAAARAGAAAATATTTTTCCATCAATTCCGAAAGAAAAAAATTTATTTTTAATGCCAATTTTAATTGATATTGAAAAAAAACRAATTWMACTTTTTAGTGAAAATCCATTTTATTTAAATTGGAACAATAAAAATGAAAAACAYTATCTGTTAAAATATATTTTACCYAATGAAGATTTAGAGGACATTAATATTTTAAAAAAAAATATTAATAATATTGAAGATTATGATTTTAGTGAAATTATATCAAAATATGATCTCAAAGATTATATAATTATTATTTTTTTTAAAAATGAAAATCAGTTAAGAGCACTTTCAAAGTTGAATTTAAACAAAAACTTAATTTTTACAAACCAAATTTTTTTAAAGGTAAGTTTTGATAAAAAAGAATCTTTGGAAAAAATAATTAAAACTTTAAAAACAGATTATGAAAATCAATGGAAAAAAATAAACCAAATAAATACTTCTATTAAATTATCTTTAACACTTTCTTTAAATTCACAAAATTATGATTTAATTAAAAAATTCGAAAAAGAGCTATCAAATTTAGATTTAGTTTCAAATTATTATATTGATAACTTTTCTAGTCAAATGACCATTTATAAAATAATTTATAATGGCACCCCAGATAAATTTATTCAAGAAATTGAAAACAATGGCTTAAAATTAGATACTTCTTTCAGAATTTGGAGAATTCGATGAAAGATTTAAATCAATTACTACTTAATTTTAATTACAATCAAAATTTTAACTATGATGATTTTTTTGTTAGTAAAAGCAATTA
>NVSV01000074.1:0-5402 GCA_002732835.1 Candidatus Pelagibacter sp. | reverse complement strand
GTTATCCCTAAAATTATAAAAAAACTAATATTGTCTAAAATATATTTTTTATGACTTAAAATCTCTTTAAAGGTAAATGGTAATAAAATTAGAAAAGCAAATAACCATCTATAAAAGTTTAGTGAAAAAGGTGGGATTTGATAAATGCTTGCTGCCTTGCCTACAATAAAATTTCCTGACCAGAAAAGAGTTGTTAAAATTAATAGTAAATATGCAAGATTATTTTTATTTGCCACTTATTTAATTCTTTCTATATTTTTTCATAGAAACGTTAGCTAATAATAAATTTGGATCAATAAAAACTTTTGATTCTTTAATTTTTTTAAAAGATTTATAAGCAAAAATTGCTATAGGCAATTCAGTACAACCAAGTATTATTTTTTTACACTTCATTTTAATTAATTCATTAACCGCAGGCTTAATTGCTTTTTCTGCTAATTTAATTTTTCCCATTTTTACATATTTAATTGCTTTATTTACATTTAGTTTCTGTAAAGGTTTTCCTGGACTGACTAATTTATAATTTTTATCAAAATATTTATTGTAAACCTGCGTTTTTAAAGTTGCTTCTGTACATAGTATTCCTATTTTTGAATTTTTTTTGTAATTTTTCTTGGTATGCAGGTAAACCTCTTTTGGCATACTTAGAATTGGAATATTGATTTTTTTTTGTAAATCATCATACCAATAATGAGCAGTATTACATGGCATAACAATAAACTTACAATTATTTTTTTGAAGTAAAAGACAACCTTTAATTAAACTTTTAAGAACATTATAATATTTTTTAATATTCTCAGGTCTTTTTGGAATATTTGACTTGTTATATAAAATAAAAAGGGGATAATTTTGATCAGTTTTACCTCTATTTATTAATGCAAGTTTATTACAAAAATCAAGACCTGCTTGTGTTCCCATGCCTCCTAAAATTCCAATCATGATAATATATTTTAAGTTTTTTTTAATATTTTAGATTAAAAGTAATTGCTATAACAATTTAAGTTCCAAATCGAGAAGAACTATAAGCGCTTAAATTTAAGTTTGTATTTTCATTTGCAATCATTTTCGATATAATTTTCCCAGATATAGCTCCTAAAGTCCATCCTAAATGATGATGTCCAAAAGAATAAAAAACATTTTTATAATTTTTAGAAGGCCCTAAAACTGGTAAATAATCAGGCAATGTAGGTCTAAAGCCTAACCATTCATCTTCGTGTTCTGGAAGTCCATCCAACATATCTTTAGCATTCATAATTAAATTTTTTATTCTTGATTTTGATAATGGGTTATCCAAACCACCAAACTCTACTGTTCCTACAACTCTTAATCCTTGTTCCATAGGAGTCATTCCAAATCCTCTGTTCGCATACACTACTGGTCTTGAAATTAAATGATCAAATCCTTTAAAATGAACATGATATCCTCTTTCTGTATCCATAGGAATATTTTCATGAAGTTTGTCGGTTAATCTTTTTGAAAATACTCCACAAGAAATTACTAATTTATCAAATATAAATCTTTGTGTTTCAGATCTAATTACTGGTTTGTCATCATCAAAATTTATATCCTTAATATTTAATTTTAAAAACTTTCCACCTTTTTTTAAAAGTTATCAAATAATTTTAATAATATTTTTTTTGGATTTCTTGTATGTCTTGCATAATCATAAAAAACTCCACCATGGTAAAAAGGTTTTATATTTGGTTCTAAGTCATGGATATCTTTTGGTGATAATAATTGTTGTTTTACTCCTAGTTCTTTTCTTATTTTTATTTCAAGTTCTCTACTTTTTAGATTTTGATCATTCCAAACGTAAATTATTCCTTTATTTTCTACCAATCCATTAAGTTCTATTTCTTCAAACAGCTCRTCAAAAGCTGGGAGAGCTAAATCTAAAATTTGATGCATATTTTTTGCCGTATGCATCATTTTTCGTTCTGAACAATTTAATAAAAAYCTTAAGAACCACGGAATCATTTTGTGAACATAATTCCATTTTAGTGCGAGTGGACCTCTTGAGCTTGCGAGCATTGCTGGTATATCTGCAATCACATCGGGACGATTTAATGGTACCGATGCATAAGGAGAAAAATGTCCAGCATTTCCATAAGTTGCTGAATTTCCARGTTCATCTCTATCAAATAATGTAACCTTAAAACCTTTTTTTTGCAGAAACAAAGCATTACATACACCTTGAATACCAGCTCCTATGACAGCAATTTTAACCTTATTATTTTCCACATAGCAAATATAGGATTAAGTGAATTTTATAATATGAGATATATAGGCGCGGTATATATTAAAAATTAAATACTATTTTTCTCATTTAATTAAGATATTTGATCCGTGTTGTARATTTTGCAACTCATAACAATCGCGAAACCGATCATGATTGTCAACATTGATGAGCCTCCATAAGATAAAATTGGAAGTGGAGAGCCTACAATTGGAACTATTCCAAGCACCATAGACATATTCACAAAAATGTATGCAAATATTGCAGCAGAAAATCCAAAACAGTAAAGCTTTGCAAAAAAACTTCTAGATAAAAAACCAATTCTAACAATTCTATAAATTAAAAGAATATATATTAAGAGTAAAAATAAACATCCTATAAAACCAAACTCCTCTGCATAAAGGGTGAATATAAAATCTGTATGCTTTTCTGGTAAAAACTCAAGATAGCTTTGAGTTCCTTTTAAAAATCCTTTTCCAAAAAAACCTCCTGAGCCTATAGCTATTTTAGATTGGATTATTTGATACCCTGCGCCTAGTGGATCTCTTTCTGGATTAAAAAAAGTTAATATTCTAAGTTTTTGATAAGGTTTTAAAAGYGATATTATGAAAGGAGTTGATACTAGAAGCATTATGCCAGTGTAAACAAAATATTTTATATTCAGGCCTGCAATCCACATTACAAAAATTCCGSTGATTGCAATTAATATTGCGGTCCCAAGATCAGGCTGTGCAACAACAAAAATGCAAGGAATAGTTAATAGTACCAAGGGTAGAAAAATATTCTTGAAATTTTGAAGATCGGCACTTTGCATACGATGATAGTATCGAGCAAAACAAATTATAATTGCAATTTTCATTAACTCWGAAGGTTGAATATTTATAAAGTAAAGGTTTATCCATCTTTGAGATCCTGATGCAGTTACTCCAAAATAAAAGACYATGACCAACATRGCTAAAATTATTAAATAAAAAATGTAGGAAGATATAAACCAAAATCTTATGCGTACGAAAGATAGAMATAAAAATARTACAAAAAAAAYTGAAAATCTTATGAAATGATTTTTTGTGTAATAAGCAATTTTTCCACCATCAATAGAATACATGACCATAAAACTGATTGCGGCAAGAATTAAAATTAAAAATACAAGAAAGTAATCTATTGATTTTAATTTATCAAAAAATGAATATTGAGAAGTATATAACCYTTGTCTAAGCATTAYGCTAAATCATTAACCTTTATTCTTTTAAATTCTCTAAATTTATGWCGATCAATTATTTTTTTAATAAATTTGTTTGCAATAGGAGCTGCCACTTTACYTCCTGAACCACCGTGTTCAATTAAAACGCTTATGGCATATCTTGGATCTTTATATGGAGCAAAAGCAACATATAAAGCATGATCTCGATTTTTGTATTCAATTTCACTTATTTTTAAATCAGCTTCCCTTTCAGCTTCGGTAATTCTTCTTACTTGCGAAGTTCCTGTTTTTCCAGCAAATTGATATTTTTCATCTTCATGCCTTGAGTTAAAGGATGTACCATAAAGCTCATTCGTAGAAGCAAACATTGCTTCTAGAACAAATTTCACATTTTCAGGATTTCTGTACATAGGTTTGTAAAGTTCAATATTTTGTTCTTGTAAAATAYCTTTATTCAACTCAATTAATTTTTYTGGATTTGAAGAAAGATTRTACTTTTCAAGATCTARTTTTATCATTGATCGAATATCTTCATAATTTAATTCATCATCTAATATAATTTKAGGTTTTATTTTATAACCACCATTTGCAAGTTGAGCTGTCATTAAACACAGTTGTAGAGGTGTAGACTSAATATAGCCTTGCCCAATACCAGTAATAATAGTTTCTCCTAAGTACCAAGGAAGMTCTAAGTTTTCTAATTTCCATTTTGTGGATGGAACAATTCCGATCTTTTCATCAATATATAAATCCCCTAATACTTTTGACCCAAGACCATATCTCTTAGCTAAAATAGAAAGTCGATCTACTCCAAGTAGTCTTGCAACTTCATAAAAATATATGTCACAAGACTGCTTAATTGCATTTCTAAGACGCATAAATCCATGTCCTTTTTTTTTCCAACAATGATATTTTTGACCATATAACTCGATAACTTCTTCACATTTAACTGTCATATTAGGTTTTATAATATCGAACTCTAAAGCTGCGAGAGCAACTAATGGTTTTATGATAGATCCTGGAGAATATAACCCAGCCAAAGATTTATTTATTAATGGTTTTARAGGATTATTTTTTATTTCGTTCCAATCTTTGATATTTATTCCATGAGTGAATTTGTTTGGGTCATATGTTGGTGATGATGCCATTGCTATGATTTCTCCKGTATAARTATCCATTGCACAAATTGATCCACTTTGACCTTTTAAAAGATTTTGGGCAAGTTGTTGACACTCAACATCAATAGTAGTTGTTAYTTTTTTTCCTTTAATACTCTCAACTTGATTTATCTGACTTATCYTTTTTCCATAAGCATTAACTTCATATCTTTTGATGCCATAGCGACCAATTAGATCTCCTTCTAAAGATTTTTCAAGTCCTGATTTTCCTACCTTTAAGCCAGGAACATAATTTGATTKAATTTTTTCATTTGACATAATGTCTTTTGCGCTTGCTTCCCCAACGTATCCWACAACATGARCTAAATCTTTATCATATGGATAATTTCGAGCGCTCGATAAAACTGGTTCAGCTCCTTGAAGCTCATGTAAATACAAGTTTAATCTTGAAAATTGTTYCCATGTTAAATTATCTGAAACAACAARWRWAKYYYWCRGYYTARSKYWGMYKAMKYWWTTATWMATWBAGNMGTNARTKANYYMTTRTYNAANTWYMMMMTWGTTWTNNNTAWTCTTMCAATCNRSWTATWARWRKMTTTTACTTCTTCTAAATTGACATGTAATTGAAAAACCCGATCATTTTCTGCAATCACATTATTAAAATAATCCGTAATTATTCCTCTTTGAGGAGGAGTTTTCCATTCTCGTAATCTATTTTTATCAGATAAGAGGAGATACTTTTCTCTATCAGAAATTTGTAAATTGAATAATCAAGTTGGTTTGGATTGTTTCCAATTATTTCAGATGGATTCCAATCACTCATATCAGAAAAAAATGTAAAATTCCC
>NVSV01000073.1:0-5490 GCA_002732835.1 Candidatus Pelagibacter sp. | reverse complement strand
AGTTTCATTTCATTCTCAATACCTTTTAATCTCCTGTATCCTAAATATTCACTGCTGATTTCAGGAGAACTGGATATATCATTATAAACTTTTTCTGATACACAAATACCACCAATAGGGGAAAAAGATTCTATTCTAGAGGTTATATTGACATCATCACCGAAGACATCACCATCTTTAATAAAAATATCCCCTTGATGTATACCTATCCTTATATTTAAATCTTCAATTTCGATATCAATTACTGAATTTGAAACTAATTCTGTTAAAAATTCTTCAAGAATATTATTATTAATATTTTCTTTGATTTTATCGGCACTTAATTTTGAGTTATTTATATGATCGATAAAATCTTTCGTTGAAATGTTAAAACTATTTATTTTTGCTACACTGTTTGTTTTTCCTCCGCGAAAAACACTTCCCATACCCCAAAATACAAATGGAATGATAATAATTGTAACTAAAATAGTTGCCAATTTACCCTTAGAAAAACTTCTTAATGTACTTAACATAAAAATCGTTTAATTTATTGATCTATAAAAAACAAACCTATAAATTAATTTACAGTTAATGACAAATAATAATATGTATTTTATAGCCAATTGGAAAATGTATGGAGATTTTAAATCGGTAAATTCGATAAAAAATGTCATTAAACTATCAAAAAAACCAAAATATAGAAAAGCTAAAATTATATATTGTCCACCATATACTCTTCTTGATCAATTTGTAAAAATTACAAGTAAAACGAAAATATATATTGGAGCTCAAAATTGTCATGCTCATCAAGATTATGGAGCTTTTACTGGTTCAATCAATCCAAAAATGATCAAAAATACTGGATCAAAATTTGTAATTGTTGGACATTCAGAAAATCGAAATAGTGGAGATACAAATAAAGCTATAAATATGAAAATTAGATCATCCCTTAATGAAAATTTAAAAGTTATATTTTGTATTGGTGAAACTTTAAAAGAAARGAGAAATAAAAGAACAAATCAAGTTTTAAATAGACAGATAAAAAAAGGTTTAAAAAAAATAAAAAAATTAGATAATATTATTTTTGCATATGAGCCAGTTTGGTCTATTGGTACAGGAATAATTCCAAAAATAGATGATCTGGAAAATCAAATCAAACAAATCAAATTTTTTATTAAAAAAAMTTATAAAGTTAAAAACCCAATAGTTTTATACGGAGGATCAGTAAACACCAAAAATATATTGTCATTAAGAGAAATAAGCTCGATAAATGGTTTTTNGATAGGAGGAACGTCACAAAATTCAAAAAAATTTATTGATATCATAAAAAAAACTATTAATTAATCCGCATGGAAAACATTTTATTAACTATAAATATAGTCCTTGCAATTATACTAGTTCTTTTAGTTTTGATGCAAAAATCAGAAGGAGGAGCTCTTGGTATTGGTGTTTCTCAAGATAATTTTATGTTTTCAAGATCCGCGGGTAACTTTTTTACTAAAGCAACAGCAATAGCCGCTACATTGTTTATAATTTGTAGCTTAGGATTAACTATTATTTCTAGAGGAGAACTAACACCTATGACATCTGTAATTGATAAAATTGAAAAAAATACAGATGATGCTCCAAAAATTCCTGAANNTAATAATTAATCCTTTTCATTTTATAAATTAATAGCTATAAAGTAATTCCATGGCGCGATATATATTTGTCACTGGCGGCGTGGTATCATCTCTTGGAAAAGGATTATCATCAGCATCTCTAGCTTATCTTTTAAAATCGCAGGGTTTCAAAGTTAGAGTTAGAAAGATGGATCCTTATCTTAATGTAGATCCAGGTACTATGAGTCCATTTCAACATGGTGAAGTTTTCGTAACTGATGATGGAGCTGAAACTGATCTTGATCTTGGACATTACGAAAGATTTACAAATATTTCTGCTAAACAATCTGATAATATTACAACGGGCAAAATATACAGTGATATAATAAAGAAAGAACGTAAAGGAAATTATTTTGGAAAAACCGTACAAGTTATTCCTCATGTAACTGATCGAATAAAAGAATTTATCAAAAGTGATATAGATAAAGAAGACTTTGTAATTTGTGAAGTAGGGGGAACAGTTGGAGATATTGAAAGTCTTCCATTCTTAGAAGCTATCAGACAATTTTCTAACGATATAGGTAAGAACAAAACTTTATTTATTCATTTAACTTTAGTTCCATTTTTGAAATCATCTGATGAAATTAAAACAAAACCTACACAACATTCTGTAAAAGAATTAAGAAGCATAGGTATTCAACCAGATATAATTATTTGTAGATCTCAACAGTCTATACCAATTGAGCAAAGAAAAAAGATTTCTCTATTCTGTAATGTGCCAATTGAAAATGTCATTGAAACTGTTGATGTAAGAACAATTTATGAAGCTCCTATTAGTTTTTATAAAGAAAAATTAGATAAACAGGTATTAAAATACTTTAAAATAAAACCAAAAAAAAAAGTAAATTTACTGCCTTGGAAAAAAATTACCAACACTGTGCTTAAAACTAAAAAGCAAGTTAATATTGCTATAATTGGAAAATATGTAAATTTAAAAGATGCTTATAAATCATTGGATGAAGCATTAATCCATGGTGGTATTAAGAATAATGTTAAAGTCAATTTGATTAGATTAGAATCAGATAATTTAAGATCCAACGAAATAAATAATAAATTAAAAAWASWRYCAKGWMWWTYAWYTSCWGGMRRTTTTGNNGAMWRMSWKSAWSRKWWRKAMMAATTTCAGCAATAAAATATGCAAGAAAAAACAAAATTCCTTTCCTCGGAATATGTTTTGGAATGCAAATGGCAATAATTGAATTTGCAAGAAATGTCCTAAAAATAAAKAAAGCAGGGTCTAGTGAATTAGACAAARAATGCTTCCCCGTTATAGGATTGGTTCATGAATGGAATAAAGGAGGAAAACTTATTAAAGGCACCATCAAGGATCTTGGTGGYACAATGAGATTAGGATTATATGAGGCTAAATTAAAACATAATTCTYTGATTAAAACTATTTATAAATCAAATTCTATAAAAGAAAGACATAGACATAGATACGAAGTGAACAATAATCTTAAAGATCAGTTTGAAAAAAAAGGTTTGATATTTTCAGGAATGTCACCAGACAATAAGCTACCTGAAATAATTGAGTTAAAAAATCACCCATGGTTTATAGGTGTTCAATTTCATCCAGAATTTAAATCTAGACCTTTATCTCCTCATCCATTATTCTCTTCATTTATCAAAGCTGCAAACATCTACYAATGGAAAATATAACTGTTAATTGTAACAATATAGAAATTTCTAATAATAATAAAATTTGTCTAATTGCTGGTCCCTGTCAATTAGAAACTGAACAACATGCAATGGATATGGCSGGGAAAATCAAAGAAATTACTTTGAAATATAACATTGGATTTATATACAAAACATCTTTTGATAAAGCRAATAGAACTAGTCTTAAAGGAAAAAGAGGTGCTGGATTAGAAAAATCTTTACCTGTCTTTGATAAAATCAAAAAAGAACTAAATATTCCAGTACTAACAGATATTCATAACGAGGATCAATGTATATTAGTTTCCAAACATGTTGATGTTCTGCAAATTCCGGCATTTTTATGTAGACAAACAGATTTACTTATTGCTGCAGCTAAAACAAAAAAAATTATTAATGTAAAAAAAGGACAATTTCTTGCTCCATGGGACATGGTTAATGTAACAAAGAAAATTTCTGATTCAGGAAATAATAAAATATTAGTTACGGAAAGAGGCGCAAGCTTTGGATATAATACATTAGTTACTGATATGAGATCAATTCCTATAATGGCAAAGAACGGTTATCCAGTTGTTTTTGATGSAACWCATTCAGTTCAACAACCAGGGGGTCTAGGTGAAAAAAGTGGAGGTCAAAGAGAATTCATTGAATACTTAACTAGAGCTGCTGTAGCTGTTGGGGTTGCTGCTGTTTTTTTAGAAACACATCAAGATCCAGATAATGCGCCATCGGATGGTCCAAATATGGTTCCTTTAGATAAAATGGATCAATTAATAAGTCAACTTGTTGAGATTGACAATTTAATTAAAAAATAACCAATGACAAGAATAACAAAAACTATAGGACGTCAAGTCTTTGATAGTAGAGGTAATCCAACTATAGAAGCTGAAGTATTCTCAAAAAATATTAGTGCCAAAGCGATTTGTCCATCAGGCGCATCGACCGGCACCTATGAAGCTTACGAAAAAAGAGATTTAAATAATAAAAAATATTTAGGTAGAAGTGTTTATAAAGCTATTGATTTAATTAATAAAAAAATTTCAAAAAACCTTAAAAATCAAAATATTCACAATCAATCAAAAATTGATCTTTCAATGATCAAATTGGATGGGTCAAAACAAAAAAATAACTTGGGAGCAAACTCAATTTTAGCAGTTTCAATGGCTGTTAAAAAATTATCTGCAAAAATAAAAAGAATACCTCTATATAAAACCTTTTTAGTTAAAAAAAATTTTAAACTACCTTATCCATTAATGAATGTTATCAATGGTGGAGCCCATGCTAATAATGGACTTAGAATCCAAGAGTTTATGATTAGACCTGATAAAGCTAAAAGTTTTTCTGAGGCTTTACGAGTATGTTTTGTAGTTATTCAAAATTTAAAAAAAATTATCAAAAAAAGAAAACTCTCAACTTCTGTTGGAGACGAGGGTGGATTTGCCCCCATGATAAATAACAATGAAAATGCCTTGAAATTAATTGTTGATGCAATAAAAAAATCTGGTTTTGAAAATGGYAAAGATATCTCTATTTGTTTAGATGTTGCTGCAAATGAGCTTTATCATAATAAAAAATATTCCATCCATTCAAAAAGCTTAATTTCAGTTGATAAATCAATCAATCAATACAAAGGATTAATTAAAAAATATAAAATTAAGTCCATAGAAGACCCTTTTGCAGAAAATGACTGGAATTCATGGAATAAACTTATTAGAGAATTAGATAAAAAAATTCAAATTGTAGGTGACGATCTATTTGTAACTAATTTAGAAAGGCTCAAAATTGGTTTTTTAAATAATTCTGCAAACTCTATTCTTATAAAATTAAATCAAATTGGCACTGTTACTGAAACATTGGAAGTTATTAAGTTTGCCAAATTAATAGGATTTAACACAATTATTTCACATCGATCAGGTGATAGCGAAGATACATTTATTGCCGATCTTGCTGTAGGTACTGATTCAAATCAGATTAAAACAGGATCTTTAGCAAGATCAGAAAGAGTTTCTAAATATAATCAATTATTAAGAATCGAAGAGCAGCTGGGAAAATCATCAAAAATGAATAATATAGCTTAATGCTAAGTATAATTAAAAAAAAATATTTTATACTTCTTTCTACTTTCTTTTTTCTCTATTTTTTTTTTAATCTTTTAGATGGCGAAAGAGGCTTAATTTCATATTTTGAAAAAAAA
>NVSV01000072.1:0-5655 GCA_002732835.1 Candidatus Pelagibacter sp. | reverse complement strand
CTTATTTTTTAATAATTCTTTATCAATTTKAAAAATATTGTTATTTAATAAAAATTCAAAATTTTTTTTAATAYTTAGATTTAAATTATTTTTTAATCCACTTACTTCTATAGTTTTAATGTTAGATAATAATTCTTTGCTCCTAATTAAAGAAAGATTGTTAATTGTGGATAACAATAAAAAAATTGTAAAATACAGAAAATATTTCTTTTTTTTATCTGTTGATTGATGCATCTTTTATCATCCATTCGATCAGCTGAATAAAACTTATTTTATTGTAATTTGCTATCTCGGGCACTAAAGAAAGTGATGTCATTCCAGGTTGCGTATTAATTTCCAGTAAATAAAATTTATTATTGTAAAATTTAAAATCTGATCTTGTTGCTCCTCTACAACCAATTGCTTTATGTGCATTTAGAGTTATTTCCATTACTTTGTCTAAATATTTTTTATTAATTTCTACTGGGATGATATGCTTAGTTTTGGCATTTGCATTATATTTTGCCTGGTAATCATAAAATTTTCTTTTTGGTTTTAATTCTATTGCTCCAAGTTTTTTTTTTCCTAAAATAGCAACTTGTATTTCTCTTCCAGGAATATATTTTTCAATCATAATTTCTTTATATTCAGATAATTTTAATAAATTATTAATAAAATTTRATTTGTCACAGATATGAACTGCAACACTAGAGCCTTCGTTAAAGGGCTTAATAACAACCGGGAAACCTAATTGTTTTTTTACTTTTTTTATTAATTTATTGTTATTAATTTTTTKTTTAAARATAAATTTAAAATATTTAGGTGTCAAAATTTTATTTTTTATAAATATTTTTTTTGAAATTTCTTTATCTATTGCAATCGCAGAAGCCAAAACACCAGAATGAGTATATTTGATTTTTTCAGATTCTAATAATGATTGAATATAACCATCTTCTCCGTACCTACCATGCAAAGCATTAAACACCACATTTGGTTTAAAATTTCTTAAAGTTTTGATTAAATTACCATCTGGCTCACAAATTTTTGTTAAATATTTTTTTTTTACAAGTGCTTTATTCACTCCTTGAGCAGTTTTTAAACTTATCTCTCTCTCTTTAGAAAAACCACCTGCCAATATTAAGATTTTTTTTTTCATCTACTCTACCAAAATTATTTCTAAATCTAATTTAATTCCTGTTTTTGACATCACTTTATCTTTAACTAAATTAATTAGTTTTTTCATATCATCATATTTAGCGTTTTTCTTATTAATAAAAAAATTACAATGTTTTTGAGAAATTGCCGCATCACCGAATTCTGTATCTAATGATACCGATTCTTTTAYTAACTCCCAAACTTTTTTATTTGTTTGRTTAATAGGATTTTTAAATGTACTTCCTCCTGTTTTTATTCTAGTTGGTTGCGCTAATTCTTTTTTATTTTTTAAAGAATTGATYTYTTTTTTGATTAAATTTTTATTTTTTTTATTACCTTTAAAAGTTRCGCTTAAAAAAATGRTATCTTTASGCAAATCACATTTTCTATATGAAAATTTAATTTTAWATGCYGGTATTGTTAGAACTTTACCAAACGTATCAATTGCTTGAACTGAAATTAAAATGTCTTTAAATTCCCTTTTAAAGCATCCTGAGTTCATTCTTAATCCTCCACCTACCGTGCCTGGAATACAAGATAAAAACTCAAAACCACCAATACTATTTTCTAAAGCAAATTCAGATAATTGTTTATCTGAAGTTCCACTACCCGCAACAACTGTGCTATGATTTAAAATAGAGATTTTTGAAAAATTTTTACCTAATTTGATTACAACGCCATTAAATAAGCCATCTTGAAATAGGATATTTGAACCTGCTCCAATTACAAATATTTTTCCTYTATTATTATATAATTTTAAAAATTCAATTAATTCTTGCAGTGTTTCTGGCTTGAAATATATTTTTGCTTTACCGCCTATATTAAACCAATTTGTTTTTTTCAATTCATAGTCAAAAAAAATTTTACRATTTAAATTTTTTGAGTATTGTTYTATATCACCRATGTTCATTATAATAATTTTGGTAATTTTCTCATCCAATTTGATATTGAACCGGCACCCATCCCTATAACGATCTTATCACCATAAATGTTTTGCTTGACAAATTTTGCAAGATCTAAATTATTTTTAATTAAAATTAATTTTATATTGGAATTTTTAATTATTTCTCTAGCAAAGTTTGAATAAGTAAACCCTAAACTAATATTTTCTCCGGCTTTATATATTGGACAGAGTACAACTGTATCTGCTTTTTTGAATGCTAAAGAAAATTCTTTTTTTAAATTTTTTACCCTACTTATTCTGTGTGGTTGGAATACACAAACAATTTCTTTGTTTTTATAAACTTCCTTAACTCCATTTAAAACTTCTTTTATTTCTGTTGGATGATGAGCATAATCATCAAAAAATGGAACACCTTGTAAAAAAAACAATTTAGTAAATCTTCTATCTACTCCCTCAAATTCTTTTAAACCTTTTTTTATTATTTTACTCGATATACCCACTGAAGATGCCACAGCTATAGCGGCAGTTGCATTTCTAATATTGTGCAATCCAAGAATTGGTATTTGTATATTTCTAATAAATTTTACTAAATTTCCTGRHAKKSYTANNNWWTTWACAWMAWWYCWTNAAWAATYKMWYYTKKSMGAWWKRKYYMYTMYTYWWMWRTTAGAATTTTTGTTAATTCCATAAGTGCTATAATTTTTATTAGCAACTTTTTTTAATACCTCTCTATTATTTTTATCATCTAAACAAACAAATGATTTGCCAATTGAAGGAGTTTTTTCAATAAAATTGACAAATTTATTTTTTAAATTATCAATGGTTTTATAAAAATCCATATGTTCTTGATCTATATTTGTGATGATTGAGTAAGTTAGTGGTAGTTTAATAAAACTTCCATCTGATTCGTCGGATTCTAAAATACACCAATTACTTTTTCCTAGCTTTGCTGAATTTCCAAATGAATTTAAAACACCACCATTTATAATTGTTGGATCAATTTTTGCTTTTGAAAAAATACTTGATACTAAGGATGTTGTAGTTGTTTTTCCATGTGATCCTGCAACAACAATATTTCTCATTAAAGAAACTATGTGAGCAAGCATTTCTCCTCTTTTATAAATTGGGAGTTTCTTTTTTTTTGCTTCTAAATATTCTAAATTATTTTTTCTTATAGCAGATGAAATTACTAAAATTGTTGATTTTTTTATATTTTGTTTTTTGTGACCAATAATAACTTTAATTTTATTTTTTTTTAATCTTTCAATATTTTTATTAAAAGAAATATCGCTTCCTTGTATTTTAAAACCTAGTTCTTTCATAATAAGAGCTAGACCGTTCATACCAATTCCACCAATACCAACGAAATGGATTAATTCTGTTTTGGCTAATTTAATTTTCATTAATTAAAACTGTTAATTTTTGATTTATATTATTCCAAGTATTTTGATAAGAAAATTTCTCCATATTTAGCTTTTTTAATAAATAACCTTTTCTATCYTTTATCAAATTTGTTAATAGATCAGCTATTTTATTAGGATTGAAATCTTCTTGTTTAACCAACCAACACAAGTCTTTATCAGAATAATACTTAGCATTATAGAATTGATGATCATCTTTAGCGTACGGAAAGGGTACTGCTAAAAAAGGTATATTATAAAAACTTAGCTCTGAAATCGTGGAAGCGCCTGCACGGGTAATTGCAAAATCAATATCTTTAAATTTTTTATATAGCTCATTATTAAAATCAAATAATTCATATTTTAAATTAAGCTCATTGTATTGCTTGCTTAAATCTATTTTTTTATCTTCATCAGATACTTGTTGAATTAAATAAATTTCATTTTCTTTTGATAATTTAATTGCTAATTCTTTTATTTTTTCATCAAAAAAATTAGCACCTTGACTACCACCTATTATCAATATCTTGAAATATAAGTCATTTTYACGCTTAATATTTTTTGCTAAAGAATATATTTCTTTTCTTAGTAATGGATTAATCAATAAAATCTTATGTTTAAATTTATTTGGAAAATTTCTAATTTGTTCTGAATAACAAATTATTTTTTTAGAAGAGCTTAAAAAAATCTTATTTGATCTGCCTAAAACCATATTCGGCTCAAAAAGAAAAATTTTTAAATTTAAAAATCTAGCAGCAATACAAAAAGGAGATGACATATATCCGCCTGTGCTTACTAAGTATTGGATATTTTTTTTTCTTAGAAAAAAATATGATTTAAATATTGATATTAAAAAAAAAATTAAAATAAATGGTATTTTAAAAATATTATTTGAAATTTTTGGTATATCAATTATTTCAAATGAATATTTGTTTTGATCAATATATTTGGCTCCTCTTCTATCCGAAACTAAATATATTTCAAAATTTTCTCTGTAATGATCAAATAAAGCTATAGCAGGAATTACATGTCCTCCAGAACCTCCAGTACTAATTAATATTTTTTTCACAGTTAATTTATCTTTCTTTTAGTTAAATTTAAAATAATACCAGATAAAATTGCTGTACTTATAATTGATGAGCCGCCATAACTTAAAAAAGGCAAAGTCATTCCAGTGGTAGGAAGAATTCTTATATTTACTCCTATATGAACAAAAGTTTGAAGAAGAATTAATGAAATTGAACCTAATAAGATTAATTTTATTTTATTATCTTTTTCTTCGCCAATTTTTTTTATTAYTTTGTAGGCTAAAATTAAATAAATTAGCATAATTGCAATAACTATTATTACTCCAAATTCTTCAGAAATTACGGAGACAATATAATCTGTATGAGCTTCAGGAATTTCAGAATTTAATGTTCCTTCGCCAATGCCTTGTCCAAAAAAACCTCCGTTGATTATAGCTTCAGATGCTTTTTCAGATTGATAATTATTTCCAMTACCAGGTTCAAAAAAAGATAATAGTCTATTCTTTATATATTCAAACTTTTCAATAAAAAAAACTAAGTACGATAAAACAGAAAAAATCAAAATAAAAAAAGAAAAGAATATGATTAAATTTACACCTGATATAAATATTAAAGATAACCATGTCATAACAATTAAAAAGGTTTGACCAATATCTGGTTGTGAAATTAGTAATAGAATTATTGGGATCACAATTAAAGCGCTTAAAAAATAATTAAAATATATTTTTTYTTTTCTATTAATTGAAAGAATCGATGCAATCAAAACAATGAAAAAAGGCTTTAATAATTCAATAGGTTGAAATCGAGGTAATATATTTGGATCCATCCATCTTTTTGAACCTTTGACTTCTACACCAATAAAAGGCACCAAAACTAAAAAAATAAAAAAAATTATAAATAAAATTAAACAAATATTTAATAGTCTATTTTTTTCAAAAAAAGAAAAAATGATTAATATCGTAAACGCTAATAAAGTAATAATTAGATGTTTAACAAAAAAATAATAAGAATTTGTGTTTAATTTATCAGAAGCAATTAAAGAAGTTGAAACTAACGAAAAAAATAWWCCCANAANAAAAATAAWGACRAKAWWWMRWMTWWTWKWWANWWWATMRAYANTTTTTNYCAYYMGCTKTMWTWTACAATGGAAGTGGTGGTATATATGAAAAAAGTAATTGTTTTATTAATG
>NVSV01000071.1:0-5692 GCA_002732835.1 Candidatus Pelagibacter sp. | reverse complement strand
TTGATAAAATAATGAAATGAAAAAATTGACAGCAAAAAAAAAAATACGACAAATCCGAATGCTTAAGAAAAACTTAAAAAAGGTGGAGAAAAGGAAAAATAAGAAAGAGAAAGAAAAAAAAGAAGCAGCTGAGAAACAACGTGTGTTACCAAGGTCGCGTTAGTAAGCGCAGCTTTTTWGTRTTANKSWWMATRRATMATGAAAAAGCYTTTAGGGATCKTGGTTCTGGNTTTNNNNYRAAATGATTAGAGWTATTCAATTAAAAGATAAAGAGCAATGGGAAAARCTTTATARAGGYTATGCAGATTTTTATAAAGTAGAAATGAATRAYAAWATTCTTCAAACGGTATGGAATTGGTTGCACGATAAAAATMATGAAGTTGAAGGTCTTGTTTATGAAGTTGAAGGCAATATAGTTGGGCTTGCCCATTATAGGAGAATGCCAAGCCCATTGAGAGGACAATATATTGGTTTTCTCGATGATTTATTTGTAGATCCAAAATACAGAGGTCAAAAAATTGGTGAAAAATTAATCAATAAAATGAAAGAAATATCAAAGTYCAAGGGATGGAATTTAGTGAGATGGATAACGCGAAATGATAATATTAGAGCCAAATCTTTATATGATAGAGTTTCAGAAAAAACAAATTGGGATGTRTACGAATTAAAATGAAAAAGCNTTTAKGGATCTTGGTTCTGTGTTTGTTGTGGTGTAATATTGGGTTTGCAGATGTTGAAAACGTTCTTAAAAANTTAAAATCTAAAGATTATTTAAGATAAGGTCAGAAGCTTTTTCAGCAATCATTAGAGTAGGRGCATTTAAGTTTGCACTAGGAATTTCAGGCATTACTGATGCATCCACAATTCTTAAATTTTGTATTCCTTTAACCTTTAAATTTTCATCTACAACCGCCATTTCATCTACACCCATTTTACAAGTTCCACATGGATGATAAGCAGTTTCTGCGTTAGACCTAATATATTCATTCAATTCATCATCACTTTGTTTGTCAGATCCTGGCCCGMCTTCTTTTCCTGCATGTTTTGCTAAAGAAGGTTGAGATAATATTTTTCTTGCAACATGAATACATTCTCTTGTTWGTTTTAARTCATCTTCATSYTCTAAATARTTAAATAATATYTTWGGATARTCRTATGGATCYGAWGARTTAAGWGTAACWGATCCTCTACTTTTYGGATGRTTTGGACTTGCGTGCAATTGATAACCATGTGAGCTTGGATTAACTAAACCRTGRTCAATMACAAATGATGGAAAAAAATGAAATTGTATATTCGGCATTTCTCGTTCAGGAGAAGATTTTGTAAATCCGCCAGCTTCYAAATATGAWTGTGAACAAGGACCAGATTTAGACAAAAACCATTGAATACCAGCAAGTACTTTTGGAATTAATTTAGTATAAGTATAAAGACTATCTGGAGTTTTACATTCCTGTTGAATATATGTTTCCAAATGATCCTGAAGATTTTTTCCAACGCCTTTTATATCATGAACAACATTTATTCCTTTTTCTTTTAAGTGACTTGCATCACCAATTCCTGAAAGCATTAACAATTGTGGTGAATTAATYGAACCGCCGCTCAATATTAGTTCTTTTTCARCGTAAAATTTTTTTATTTTATTATTAATTTTTACTTCAATCCCAATAGCCTTTTTTCCATCAAAAATAATTTTTTCAACAAATGAATTAGAAAAAATACTTAAATTTTTTATTTTTTTTACTGGATTTAAATAATATTTTGATACGCTCGCCCTTTCCCCATTATGAATTGTAACATCAAACATTCCAAATCCTTCTTGATATTCTCCATTCATATCTGGATTAATTTTGTGCCCAGCTTCTGAGGCTGCGCCTAAAAAAGCTTTAAATAATGGATTGTCGTTTTTTGATTGATTAACTGGAAGTAATCCAAAGGAGCCYCTATATTGGTTTTCTCCTCCTGACCAGTTCTCAATTTTTTTAAAATATGGAAGAATTTTTTCATATGACCAAGATTTTAATCCAAAGTTTTTCCATCTTTCGTAATCATTTTTGTTTCCTCTTACAAAAACCATTCCGTTATGAGTCGAGCATCCTCCAATCATTTTTCCTCTTGGACAAAACAATCTTCTATTATTTAAATAGGGCTCTGGTTCGGAATAATATTTCCAATTGTATTTTGGATCATGCATTGTATATAACAAAGCAAGAGGCATTTTAACTTTCCAAATATCACTTGGGCCACCAGCTTCAATTACTGCAACATTATTATTTGGATTCTCCGACAATCTGTTTGAAAGAACACATCCAGCTGATCCAGCTCCAATAATAATATAATCAAACTTCATGATAATTTTGATATCAATAGATCTTTATATTCATCAATTGATTTAATTTTTAAACYATTTTTTTTTGCGCCTTCATCAAATTCTCTTAATTTTATAGAGTTATCAAAAAAATGTTCTTTTTCGAATTCTTTTGCTTCTAAATTATCCATTACTCCACCCTGTAAACTTAAACTTGTTTTTGAAGCTTCAGATAATATTTGATAATATTTTTGATTTCTTGCCAAGTATCTTTTTGCCTTGACATGGTTTTTTATTGGCTCAACTACATCACTTACAAAATACTTTTTTAGAAATTGATAACCAATTTCTTCATGTCTTCCATCTTTTTTATGATTTACCAATTCATCCGGATCATCTAAGATAAAATGACCGTAGTCATGAAGTAAAGAAGCACATATTAAGCTTGATGAGCTATTATTTTTTTCTGCTAGCATTGCAGTTTGTATCATATGTTCTGTTATTGTGACTTTTTCACCAATATAAAGAGACTTATTGGTTTTATAATTTTTAATTATTTTTTCGATTATTTTAGTCAATTAAACTGGCTGATCTCCCTCTATTGCAATYCKATCCATWAYTCTTTCATRWCCWARTCCTCTTCCAGGATAAAAATCAGCTATTGCGAAATGAATAACACTTCTATTATCCCATATGCACACTGTATTTTCTGTCCAAGTGAACCTACAAGTTAATTCAAGYCTAGCTTGATGTTCAAATATTTTATTTAGAATTTCATCACTTTCTTCTTTATCTAAACCAACAATTCTTTTTGTGTAAGTCCAATTTACAAACAGTATTTTTTTTCCAGTTTCTGGGTGAGTTCGAACAATTGGATGTTCATTTGAATATTCGTCATAGTTTTTTTTCCCGTTACCTTCCATTTTTTTATAATTATCTATAAAAAATTCAGCTCCTAGYGAACCGTGAATAGCTCTTTTATCTTTTATTTTTTCTTTAATTTTCTCATCTAAAGTTTCCCAAGCAAGTTCCATGTTTGCAAAACATGTGTCACCACCAACAGGAGGAATTTTTATTGATTTTATTATTACAGCTTTTGTTGGTTTAACATTGTAACTAACATCACTATGCCAATTTTCTCCCCATTGATTTTTTTCATCCTCCGCTTTGATAATTCTCACAATTTCTGGAAATTTATCTAATCCTTTCACATAAGCGTGAGTTTCTAATGGACCAAATTTTTCAGCCAAAGCCATATGTTGTTCTTCGGTGATTTTTTGATCTCTAAAAAAAATTACTTTATGCTCAAGCAATAAGTCATTAATTTTATTAATGTTTTCGTCAGATGTWTCTTTAAGGTCAATACCWGAAATTTCAGCGCCTAAGGCACCTGATAATAATTTTATTTCCATAATAGAAATTTACATCTGAGATTAATTTTTGTCATTAAATATTAATTGATTTTTTAATTATTTTTTAAGCTTATTWGAGAACWTTAAATTATCAGATTTAAAATTTGATTTATGTTGGTTTATAAACTCATCCATAATGTTTTTTTTGTCATCTTCAATTTCAGCAACTTTTCTAACATTTAAGTCGATATATAATGACAAAACTTCAGTAGTTGCAGAAAGTGTATTTTTTGCTTTGTTATACATTTCTAATTTATAATGTAATCTTTTATTGTCATGGTCAAAGTGGCATAGATAAACATCAACCTGATCAYCTTCTTTGACTTCTTGATTATAAATCGTATGTGTTTCAACTACCATTGTGCTTTTTTTTGTTGTCTTAGCAGAATGTTCGCCCATCTTAAATTTTGATAAAATTACCTCAGCTCCCAAATCAAATACTAAAATATAGTAAGATAAATTCATATGTTTATTATAATCTGTCCATTCTTTGATTATTTTTTTAGTTGTAAGAAGCACTGGTATTATTATTCTTTATAGCTAGAATCTTCTTTATCTAGAATTGATCTTATAGCCTTTAAATGAAGTTCGCCAAGTCCAGTAGGATARTTTTCCCAATCTTGAGCTGTTTTTTCTGCGACTTCTGGACTTGCTATTTTTAGTTCTTTGTGAGTTGATAAAGCAGTGATGTAAGTCTCGCAGGCCTTTTCAAAATAATATAACTCATCAAAAGCTTGAGCTACAGTTTGACCAGTTGTTAATATTCCGTGGTTTGCTAATAGCATTGAACGATTGTTACCAATACAAGCTGCCATTTTATTTGATTCTTCTTCAAAACCTAAACCACCAAAATCCCYGAAAACAGCTACACGATTATAAAAACGCATTGTATTTTGATCAATWGGYKGVAGCGTTGGNKTYTTTAANAGTYGATAAAGCKGTWGCATATTTTGAATGAACRTGAAGTATGCATCTTGCATGWGGTACTTTTTTATGWATRGYACCATGAATATTTATTGCAGTAGGATCAACTAAATCTGGGTTTTTTTTCATTTCCTCAATTTTACTTTGTTCTATTAAGATCAGATCKCTTGCTTTAATTGTGCTAAAATGCATTCCCGATCCATTTACATAAAAATCTGTATTTGAATTTGGCAAACATACGCTAAAATGATTAGCTATTCCTTCATGCATATTAAGTCTTGCTGTCCATCTAAAAACAGCAGCAAGGTCATTCAATATTTCTAATTTTTTCATATGATATTAAGATTGTATATTTTYTTTATAAAAAATGAAMAAAAAATTGATTTAATAGCATAATATTATGTGTTTTTTTTATTTARCAGAGGAACAAATCTAACATCTAATAATGTTTCAYGTTTATATTTTTTCTTATTRATTTTTTCTAARAGYATYARYTTTTGTGTTTCMAWGKYRTAYTTTTTTGGAAAAATTATTTTTCCACCATTTTTTARACTTTCTAACAATTTATTTGGRCAAGACTCTGTTGCTGCACTAATAATTATTGCATCAAATAAAATATTTTTGTTACAACCATTTATGCCATTTCCAAGCATATGATTAATGTTTGTCAGTTTTAGTTTATGGTGATTTACTTTCGCCTGATTGTATAATTTACTGAATATTTCAATTGTATAAACTTGTTTACATAATTGAGMTAGTAATGCCGTTTGATATCCAGTTCCTGTACCAATTTCTAAGACATTGTTTATTTTTTTCAATTTAAGACAATCAATCATAAAAGCGACTACATAGGGTTGACTTATGGTTTGTTCGCAGTCTATTGGCAGCGGAATATTCTCATATGAAAGATTAGCAAATTTTTCATTCACGAACAGTTCTCTTGGAATTTTATTAAATGCATCTAAAATATTGTTGTTTAAGATTCCTTTTTTTTTTAATTCGTCTACAAGATCATGATTTTTATTGTTAAAAATAAATTTTTTATTTTGTA
>NVSV01000070.1:0-5787 GCA_002732835.1 Candidatus Pelagibacter sp. | reverse complement strand
TAAATATCAATAAATTAGATAAAAACCTAAATAGAGGGATAGCAGATTTTATTTCAGGAATGACTGACAGATATGCAATTAATTTATATAAAAATATAAAATGAATATTTTTGAAATTTATTTAGACAAAATTAAAAAATTAATTATTAAATTAAATAATGAAAATATAATTCAAATTCCAGATTCATTGAATGGCATTAATGTTGAAATACCCCCTGCTAAATTTGATTGTGATATCTCAACAAATGTTGCAATGGTACTTTCTAAAACAAATAAAAGATCTTCTATAGATTTAGCAAATCAATTRWYARATTTAATAAAATATGATGATGATAAAATYGATAACATCAATGTTGAAAAACCTGGTTTTATTAATATTAAATTTAAAGGTTTYTTTTGGAATGAATTCTTAAAAGAAATTATAACAAACAGTAAAAAATTTGGAATTAACAGTAATGAAAAAAAAAATAAATATCTTATAGAATATGTATCAGCAAATCCTACTGGTCCATTGCATGTTGGTCATTGTAGAGGAGCTGTTCTAGGAGATGTAATAGCTAATTTACTAATTTTTAATCAACATTCGGTAACTAGAGAGTACTATGTTAATGATTATGGAAATCAGATTATAATTTTTKYAAAATCTGTATATYTAAGAATTAGGGAAATATTAWATAAAGAAAAATTTCCAACCGATGATCCTAATTTKTATCCTGGTGATTATTTAATTGATATTGCARARAATATAATTAAAGAAAATAAASTATTAAATTTTGATAATTTTGAAAGTRTTTCAGAAAGTTTAACCAAATTATCTGTTGATCAATCAATAAAATTAATCAAATTTAATTTAAAAAATTTAGGTATTACTCWCGATAATTTTGCTAGCGAAACAATTTTAATCAAGAACAATGAAGTAGAAAAAGTTGTAGATAAACTTAAAAAAAATAATTTTGTATACGAAGGCAGAATTAAAGCACCAGAAGGAGAAGAGGATTCTAAATGGGTTGAAAGAAATCAATTATTGTTTAGATCTACAGATTTTGGAGACGATAAAGATAGAGCGCTCCAAAAATCTGATAAATCTTGGACATATTTTGCTAGTGATGTTGCTTATCATAACAATAAATTAAAAAGAAAATTTGATATTTTAATAAATATCCTTGGAGCCGATCACGCAGGTTATGTTAAAAGAATTACATCTGCAGTCGAAGCTTTATCTGGAAAGAAAAATATACTCATTTGTAAAGTAAGCCAGTTAGTAAAACTAATTAAAGATGGAAAACTCTTTAAAATGTCAAAAAGAAAAGGGGATTATATAACTGTAGAAGATTTAATAAATGATGTAGGCAAAGATGCCGCAAGATTTATCATGCTTAATAGAAGTAGCGACGTTGAGTTAGATTTTGATTTTTCAAAAGTAAAAGAAAAATCAAAAGATAATCCTCTTTATTATGTTCAATATTGTTATGCACGAATTTCATCTGTTTATCGTAATGTTGGTAAAAATATTAATGATGATATAAATGTACGATCTTATAATTTTAATTACTCATCVGAAGAAATTAAGATACTTAGAAAGATTTCAGAATGGCCAAAATGTATCGAAGTTTCTTCAAATAAATTAGAACCACATAGAATTCCAATTTATTTATATGAATTGGCATCMGAATTTCATACTTACTGGAACATGGGTAAAGATAACGAAGACAAACGTTTTATTAATAATGAAMAAAAAATATCTGATGAGAAATTAATATTCTTAAAGGCAATTGCWAATGTAATTAAATCTGGAATGGATATAGTTGGMGTAACAAGTCCTGAAAAAATGTAATGTTAAAAGAATTAAAATATTTCTTTTTTATTTTAATAATATTTATATTCATATTTTTTATTGGCAGATATTATTTTTCAGATCAAAATAAAAAAAAWATATATAGATCAATAAACAAAATTGATCAAAATATTGAGAAATTAAGTGAAAATTTACATATTTTAAAAAGTGATACAGATAATATTATTGAATATATAGAAAATGATAAAACTAAAGAAAAAAAGAAATATTATTTTTGGGAATTATTATTAAATAATGATTAATAGAAGACTAGCTTTTATYGTAGGAATTAAAGGYRCAAAACTTAGYAATAGAGAAATTTTATTTTTAAAAACATATAAACCTTGGGGAATAATATTATTTTCTCGAAACATAAAAACAATTTATCAAACACAAAAATTAACYAAACATATCAAAAAAATATTTCATGACAAAYATTACCCAATAATTGTCGATGAAGAAGGTGGTAAAGTAACTAGATTAAAAAAGTTTATTGATAATTCTATATTTACTGCTGATTWTTTTGGAAAATTATTTACCCAAAACAAAAAAAAATTTAATATTTACTTCGATGTTTAYGTAAAGCAGATTGCAAATTTACTTAATATTTTAGGAATAAATATTAATTCTGTTCCTGTGTTAGATGTAAGGAGAAAAATAACTAATAAAATTATTGGTGAACGTTCATACTCATCAAATGCAAAAGTTGTTTCAAAACTTGGAGAATTTTGCATATCAAGCTTTCACAARCAAAGAATCGCTACAATAATTAAACATATTCCTGGACATGGATTAGCAAAAGTTGATAGTCATAAAAAACTCCCTATAGTTAAAAAAACTATTAAAGAGTTAAATAAAATTGATTTTTTTCCCTTTAAAAATAAAAAATCGTTGTTTTCGATGACTGCTCATATCATTTATTGGAATATAGATAAAAATAACACAACTGCTCATTCTAAAAAATTAATACAAGTAATAAGAAATAACATTGGATATAAAAACTTGATTCTTTCAGATGATATTTCAATGAAAGCCTTAAAGTATTCAATAGCAGAAAATACAATCAGAGCTTTTAATGCAGGTTGTAATTTAGTGTTACATTGCAATGCAAATTACTCAGAAATGCTTCAAGTTGCTAAAAATTCACCAATTGTTAATAATTTTATTATWAAAAAAACATCGCAATTTRTAAATATAATTAGATAATATTAAAATGAACTTAACCGATTCTCAACAATTCAATGTAGATTTAATTAATTWTAGTGGACCATTAGATGTATTGCTAGATCTTGCAAAATCTCAAAAAGTTGATTTAGAGAAAATTTCAGTTACTAAACTAGCAGATCAATTTCATACATTTATCACTACAGCGAAAGATATTAATCTAGAGTTAGCTTCAGATTATCTTTTAATGGCTACATGGTTGACCTATCTAAAATCAAAACTTTTACTACCTGAATCTGACGAAGAAGAGTTTAAAATTTTAGAGGTTGCTGAGAAATTAAAATTACAATTAAAAAAATTAGAGTTGATAAGATTATTATCCGATCAAATGCTAAAAAGAAAACGCCTTGGAAAAGATGTTTTTATGAGAGGYATGAAGGGAAATATACGTTCAATATATAGTAYAAAATATTCACTAACACTTTTTGAAATACTAAAAGCTTACTCTTCAATAATCATGACAAAAGATTTTYTAAAAATGAACATTCCAAAACTGGCTGTATTAACTACAGAGGAAGGAATAAAAATAATTAAACAATTTTTTGGTAAATTATCTGATTGGAAAAATATAAATGAATTAGTTCCATTAAATTTTRCATCTTCAAAAGATTTAAAAAGAACTGGTAAAGCTGGAATATTATCTGGTGCTTTAGATCTAGTTAAAGAGGGAAATATATCAATTAARCAAAACAAACTCTTTGAAGATATTTTTATAAAGGAAAATGAATGAATAAATTAAAAAAAGATAACATATTAAATTTTCCTGCAAGTTTGAGCGAAGGTGAAAAAGAAGTAGAAGCTATTGTTTTTGCCGCTGCTGAACCATTAGATATTGATACAATAGAATTYAAAATAACAAAAAAAATTAATGTATTAAATACTCTTAAGAAGCTTCAAAAAATATATGAAAATAGAGGCATCAATTTAGTTTGTATTTCGAAAAAATGGTCTTTTAGAACATCTGAGAAACTTTCTCATTTAATGTCTCAACAAAAATCAGTTGAAAAAAAATTATCTAAAGCTGCAATAGAAACTTTGTCAATAATAGTCTATCATCAACCTGTAACAAGAGCTGAAATTGAAGAAATTAGAGGTGTAGYATTCGGAACAAATACACTTGAAATTCTTATGGAGTTAAATTGGGTTAAGCCACTAGGAAGAAAAGATGTTCCTGGTAAGCCTATACAATATGGAACTACAGAAGAATTTTTAAGTCATTTTAGTTTACAGAAATTATCAGATTTACCTACRGTTGATGAATTAAGYKCAGCTGGTTTGATTGACGGCTCAAGCGTGGAATCSTCTATATTTGGTACTGGAAAATTCTATAAAGAAAAACAAGAAGAGAAAAAAGAAAATGTTTATTCTGATATTGATGAAATGCTAAGTGGCACTCTWAAAAACGATGATAAGGAGTAAAAATACTCTTTAAAAAGTTTAATAATGAGGATATAAGTTTTGTATGAGCATAGGATTTTGGCAGATAGCAGTTGTTGTAATTTTAGTAGTCTTACTTTTTGGCAGAGGAAAAATTTCAAGCTTAATGGGTGACGTTGCTAAAGGTATAAAAAGCTTTAAAAAAGGAATGTCATCTGACCCTATAGAAGATGATACCCCRAAGAATATCTCTGAAAATCAAGAYTCCACCAATCAAGATTCAAACAAACAAGAATCAAATAATAAAGATTAATTCAAATGCCACAAATTGGCTGGTTTGAAATACTAATTATAGTAGCGGTAGCTATTGTTGTAATTGGCCCTAAGGATTTTCCTATAATGTTAAGAAAAATTGGATCGTGGATAGGTGTTGTCAAAAGRTATGTAAATAATTTTCAAGATSAAATATCAATCTTAGATAACGAAAATATTGATGCTAATATAGATGAGACAAACAAAAAACAGTCTATAAAAAAGGATGTAAATGACCAAGGAAAAAAATGAAGGTGGATTCATTAGTCATTTAACAGAACTGAGGCAAAGATTAATTCATTCTTCGATTTTTTTAGCAGTTTTATTTATAATTTGTTATTATTTTTCAGAATATATATATGGTTTTTTAGTTGATCCATATGCCCAAGCCGTAAAGGATGATGGAACGGAAAGAAGATTAATATTTACAGCATTACAAGAAACTTTTTTAACTTACTTAAGAGTATCTTTTTTTGCTGCTTTTTTTATTACAAGTCCTTTTATWTTRATTCARATATGGAAATTTATTGCTCCAGGCCTTTACAAACATGAAAAATCAGCAATCTTGCCATATTTAATCATAACACCAATTTTATTCCTTCTCGGAGGTATGTTGGTTTATTATTTAGTTATGCCTCTAGCAATTAAATTTTTTTTATCATTTGAAAGTACTGGGATAAATACAAAATTACCGATTCAGTTAGAAGCCAAAGTTAATGAATATTTATCTTTAATTATGAAATTAATTTTTGCATTTGGTTTAAGTTTTCAACTACCTGTAGTACTAAGTTTATTGGCAAGAATTGGTTTTGTAGACTCAAAATTTTTAAAAGATAGAAGAAAATATTTTATAGTAATTATTTTTGCTGCTGCTGCAATATTAACACCACCAGATCCGATTACACAAATAGGTTTGGCAATTCCATTATTAATTTTATATGAATTATCTATATWTTCAGTAAAAATTATAGAAAAKAAAANNTNAARAGAWWMWGANNNTGCATAATWTKAAAGATATAAGAAATAATCTTGATCTATTT
>NVSV01000069.1:0-5869 GCA_002732835.1 Candidatus Pelagibacter sp. | reverse complement strand
TAAAACCAATTCCAGGTGACATACCAAGTCCACTTGAAAGACCAACAGGATGTGTTTTTCACACTAGATGTAAATTATTTGAGTCAGGGGTTTGTGATATTGCCGTTCCCCCACTTTCTGAATATCAAAAAGAACATACTGTAGCGTGTTTTAAGGTTAATACTAATGAACAGTGAACAAAATTTAATATCAATTGAAAATATTTCGGTTGATTTTCATTTTCAAGAAAATTTTTTATCAAAAAAACAAAAAATTATAGCAGTCAAAAATGTTTCATTAAATATTAAAAAAGGGTCTTTTATGGGATTAGTAGGTGAGTCTGGCTCGGGTAAAACTACTCTAGGTCGTGCAATACTTGCTGCCAATAAAATTAGTTCTGGAAAAATGATATTTCATGATGGTGATAAGGACTATGATTTAACAAATATTTCTAAACAAGAATTAAAAGAATATAGAAAAAAAGCGCAATTAATCTTTCAAGATCCTTATGCTGCTCTAAGTCCACGTATGACAGTTAGAGACATTATTGCTGAACCATTGGAAGTAATGAAAATTACAAACACAAGAGAAGAAACAGACGAACGTGTTAGAGAAATTGCTTCAAAATGTAGATTAAATCTTGAACATTTAAGACGATATCCTCATGCTTTTTCTGGTGGTCAGCGACAAAGAATATCAATTGCAAGAGCACTTGTTAGTAATCCAAAGTTTATCGTAGCGGATGAAAGTGTTGCTGCCCTAGATGTATCTATTCAAGCGGATATACTTAATTTATTAAAATCTTTAAGAAAAGAATTAAATTTAACTTATCTTTTTATAAGTCATGATTTGAGTGTTGTCGCCCATGTTTGTGATGTAGTTGCTGTAATGTATCTGGGTCATATAGTTGAGATAGCACCTTCAAGAGAACTATTTAAAAATCCTAGGCATTCATACACAAAAGCTTTGTTGTCCTCTATTCCTTCTATTGATCCAGAAAAAMAATCTAATGCTATAGAACTAAAAGGAGAAATACCTAGTGCAATGAATCCACCATCTGGTTGTGTATTTAGAACAAGATGCCCCAATCCTACRCATGATTGCAAAGAAGGAAATATAGAAATGGGTTTAATTGAAGTCAGCYCCGGTCATTGGGTTGATCARTGYTGTGTTAATTGTAAATAAAYTTTATTATGAAAAAATYTATAGATRMACCTTCAAGAAAAATTTAGGTAGTTCATGAAACTGATGTTTTGGTTGTTGGATCAGGGCCGGGCGGCCTTGCTGCAGCTTTGTCAGCAGCAAGAACTGTTGTTAAAGCTACTCTTGTTGAAAGGTTTGGATGTTTTGGTGGAAACATAACAGCTGTTGGTGTTGAAGGATTTRCTGTTATAAATATGAAWAAACAATTGAGTCTGGAGGTATTGCCTATGAGTTTNGAASAACGTGCTAAAGCTATGRGGCTGCTGTACCAGAAAGTCAATTAAAGTAATATCAATTTTAATCTATTTCATAAATAAACCGTTWGGRATAATTATATAATGAACAGCCAATACTATTCCAACTGAYACACTTAGCCCAAAGATCATTTTAATAAAGTCTTTTCCTATAAGTGGGAAAACATATTTAAATTTATAATCTTTGTTCATTGAAGCAATTGCTAATTCTCTTCCACATAGTAGTCCCACAAATACCCATGTTGTTGACATTGGTAGATCATTTAATTCTTTAAAGTAGTAAAGCACAGCWGCATATATGACGTTAATTATAGTTGCTGATCGTGCATATCTAGTGCCTGTTTTATCTAAAACTACTTTTTGAATTTTTCCACCGTGAATTTTAAAAATATAAAATAATAGAATAGTAAAATAAATAATAACGATTAATAACCGAATAAGACTAAGCTCTCTTGGAAGATAAACAGCTATATTTGCAACATCATGCATTAACCAAGTAGCCCATAAAAACCCAGAAGTTACCCAGACCGAGTTACGCCAAAAGTTAATTTTCCACTGTTCTGTAATTTCATCAAATTTTTCATTTATGAATTTTGAAATAGCTATCCAGCAAATATAAGCTAACGTTGCTGCAAGACCATAACCTACAACGCTTTTTATAAGCATTTTTTCAAGAACCACAGTTGAAGCAAAAACAGATAAAACTAAGAAAGTTGTTGATACAGGAATTCCAATTCTGGTTAATAAAAGTAGTATTCCTGGAGCCACCGCATGATACCATCTAATTTCTTGATAGGGAATTCTTGTTAATCTTCCATATGATATGTCGCCTCCATATTTCCACCATCCATAAGYTATAGTAACAGCCATAGCAGCGGATGCAGCAGAAGCAAGGGTATACCACTTAAACCACTTTTCTTTAGATGCTATAAAGGTACCTAGTGTTTGTACAGAGTCATTTGCAATTACAGACCAACCAGCTAATCCAAAACCTACTATTGTATAAACAAGTGTTAGTTCCATAAGYTTTTAATGTTAGGYTCTATWTAGTCTTACAATTAATGTTAATCTAGTTGAAAATTTATTTTTTTTAAAAGTATGAGGTGAATTTCCCTCTCATATAATAATTATAAATTTTGTCTAGTTGTTTTTTTAATTAATATTGATTAGTGTGCTTAAAAATRSMASANCTAWTTGAGGAAATAATYTGGTTACAAGACAAAAGTTGGCTTAGAGGGTTTGTATTTGGTTTAGTTCATACAAKRRWACMKMYWRYMRSYKTTKMYKMGGGYKGSAKCMTKRWWASMKWGWYMMWRRTKATWTCYWAYSKRKMWMWARMWGRWRWSATMGRTGWAAWARWTGMSSAKSTWATAGCAGATTATATTGCAGCAATCTTAGATCCAAATTTAAAAAGTGCAGCGATAGGAATTGTTTTAGGCGGATTGGTTCCTTTAGTCATTATTCCTTCTTTGGAAAAATATATAGTTAAAAGTAAACATCATATAGCGATCGGAGATCACGAAGATCTTAAAAAAGACTTAAAAGCTAAACATAAATAATTAATATGACTACTGTTTCTTTATCTTTAGATGAAATTTATGATTTAGCTAAAAAAACATTATTAGCTAATGGTTGCGATGAAGATAATGCTAATATTTTGTCTGACACAATAATGCGAGCCGAAAGAGAYGGTTCTCTTTCTCATGGATTATTTAGATTGCCTGCTTATGTCTCTGCTTTAAAAAGTAAAAAAGTAAATGGTAAAGCGAGACCACAAATTCAAACTATTGCACCAAGTATTATAAAAGTTTTAGGCAACAATGCTGTTGCTCCAATGGTTTTAAGTGTTGGTCTYCCAGCAGTAATAGATTTAGCAAAAAAAACAGGTGTTGCTGTATTAGCAATTACTAATTCACATCACATGGCAGCTCTATGGCCTGAAACTGAAGCTATTGCAGAAGCAGGATTAGTCGGTATTGCTTGTACTTCTTATAAACCAGCTGTAGCACCAGCAGGAGCAATTAAACCTTTGTATGGAACTAATCCAATTTCATTTGCTTGGCCACGTCCAGGTAAAACTCCAGTTGTTTATGATATGGCAACTGCTTTTATGGCAATGGGCGAAGTTCAAGTTGCGAAAAGAGAAGGCCGCAAAGTTCCTTTAGGCACAGGATTAAATAAAGCTGGAAAAGAAACTACTGATCCTGGAGAGATTGCTGATGGTGGAGTTTTACTTCCTTTTGGTGGTTATAAAGGTTCTAGTATTGCAATGATGGTAGAATTGCTAGCGGGCGCTTTAATTGGAGAATCTTTTAGTTATGAGACAGCAGCTAATGATAATAATGAYGGSGGCCCTCCTAAAGGTGGTGAATTTATTTTAGCAATTTCACCTGAAAAAATTGCAGGTCCTGGTTGGGATAAACATGCAGATGAATTTTTTAAAAAAATGTCTTCAATGGAAGGTGTGCGCTTACCAGGCGAAAGACGTCATAAAAATAGACTAGATAAAGGTCCAAGAAAAATTAATGAAGAGTTAATAAATAAAATTAAATCTTTAAGCTAATTCAATTTCAATAGGTGTGTGATCTGAAGGTTTTTCTTTTCCTCTGGGATATTTATTAATTTTAACATCTTTAATAATATTTAATAAAGAATTTGATACTAAGAAATGGTCAATTCTCATTCCATTATTTTTTTGCCAAGCWCCTCTCATATAATCCCAAAATGTATAACCTTCTTTATCATTATTAATATGCCGATATGCATCATGAAATCCTATATTAATTATCTCTCTTAATTTTTTTCTAATTTCCAATCTAAATAAAGCATCATCTTCAAAACTTTTTGGATTATAAACATCTTCGGCAGAAGGAATTATATTAAAATCACCACCAAGTATTATATTTTCATTTTTCTTAGACAATGTTTTTAACTGTTTAATTAAATCATCTAACCAATTWGTTTTATATGTATATTTTTCAGTATCTACAGGATTTCCATTTGGAGTATAAATRTTAATAAKTTGRATATTTTTYWTTTTAWRWGWTAYTTCASCASWRATWATTCTTGATTGTTTKARTYYATCTTTWRTYAAATCAGTTCGAATATTTTGTAACTTGTTTTTTGATAATATAGCAACACCATTGTAACTTTTTTGACCAAAMACATGACWTTCRTAWTYWAAWKTTTTAAAWTCATCATAWGGRAAATTTWKATYTTCKGTTTTAATTTCCTGMATCATAAYAATRTCMGGWGARAAYTTTTTTAAATAKTCWKTKATATTTTCWATWCKWGCYCTTACGGAATTTACATTCCAGGAACTAATAATCATTAAAGAGAGAAGGATACACCACAACCACAAGAAGACTTAGTTTTTGGATTTGATATTTTAAATGAATCTCCTATTAATTCAGACACATAATCAACTTCAGATCCTTTTAAAAGATCAGCAGAAGCTTTATCGATTAAAATATTTTCAAATTTTAAATCATTTTTTTCTATAGATTTATTGAATGAAAAATCATATTGAAAACCAGAACAGCCACCACCTTTAATAGCGATTCTAAAAAAAGAGCCTTTATCCTTTGTAGATAATAAATGATTGATTTGCTTTATTGCTTTATCTGTAAATTTAATTTCTTTTATCATATAWRAACATTNNGAWAWNAYTAAWNAWAAYRWSRARWYATCTTTTYTWWNNTRTGAAWAATTTCTCAAAATTAGGCTTATTTGTAACCAAAGGAAGATTATATTCAGATACTCAAAATTCCTACAGAACACCTTTTCAAAGAGATAGGGATAGAATAGTTCATTGTGCTTCCTTTAGAAGATTAAAGCATAAGACACAAGTATTTGTTAATACTGAAGGCGAYCATTATAGAACAAGAATAACTCATTCTATAGAAGTGGCTCAAATAGCTCGTACAATTTCGAGATATTTAATGTTGAATGATGATCTTGCAGAAACTTTAAGCCTTGCCCAYGATCTTGGACATACACCTTTTGGACACGCTGGCGAAAGAGCTTTAAATGAATGTATGTTTGATTATGGTGGTTTTGATCAYAACTTACAAACTCTGAGAATAGTAATGTTTCTTGAACATAAGTATTTAAAGTTTAAGGGATTAAATTTAACTATAGATACGTTAGATGGTCTTTTAAAACAYAATGGTCCAATAGWSGATTTATCAAAAATTAACAAAATAATAGGTGTAAAAAATTTTAGGAATAAAATTAATTTTAAAAAAAATTCATCGTTAGAAGCACAAATATCRTCTATTTCAGATGATATCGCTTATAATAACCATGATATTCAAGATGGYATAAAAGCAAAATTATTTGGATTTAATAATTTAAGAGAAATTAATTTTTTTAATGAAATTTATAAATCACATAAAAAAAAAAATAAAAAACATAAATCAAGATATTTTGAT
>NVSV01000068.1:0-5901 GCA_002732835.1 Candidatus Pelagibacter sp. | reverse complement strand
ATATTTGCACTTCTTATAGGATTTAATGTATTTATAGGAACAGCTTACTGGGTTATTAATAAAAAATTAAACAAGCTCATTAGAGCTAATACTAAAGAACAGATAGAAAAGAATGGCGGACAAATATAAATACAATAATAAGAATCGTAATGCGGCAGGTAATCCCATACACCACCCTACTAAAAAATATAAAGAAGGTTGGGATAGAATATTTAAAAAGGAAAAAGAAATGAAAACAGAATCAGAAAAAATGCAAGATGAATTAGAACCTATTATTAATGCTCCTATGATGGATAAAGAATAATGAGTGAATGTAAAAATTGTAAGTGTATTTGTCACTGTTCTTTAGAAGAACATTCAGATGATAAAGGAGTTTGTCCTTGCACAGCTTGTGCATGTGATGATGGAAAGGAATAATGGACTACAGTAAAGACAATCTTTTAACCGACTTCGGCAAGACTACTTTAAAAGATAGATACTTATTACCTGATGAAGCATCACCACAAGATGCTTTTATGAGAGCGGCAAAAGCCTTTTCCGATAATGAAGAAATGGCTGAACGTATTTATGAATATGCTTCTAACCTTTGGTTTATGTTTTCTACTCCTATACTAAGTAATGCAGGAACAAAAAGAGGTATGCCTATCTCTTGTTTTTTAAATTATGTTGGTGATAGTAGAAAAGGATTAACAAGGCACTACACAGAAAACGCATGGTTGGCTTCTGTCGGTGGTGGAATTGGTGGATACTGGGGACATGTTAGGTCTGATGGTACAATGACTTCAGGTGGAAGTCAGAGTTCAGGGTCTATTCCTTTTCTTCATGTTGTTGATTCAGAAATTCTAGCGTTCTCTCAAGGAAAAACTAGAAGAGGAAGTTATGCCGCTTACATGGATATAAACCACCCTGAAATAATAGAATTTATGGAAATGAGAAAACCTAGTGGCGGTGATATACATAGAAAATGTTTGAACTTACATCATGGCGTAAATCTTTCTAATCAATTTATGGAGTTGATTGACCACTGTAAAAAAGAACCTACTTATGATGACAGTTGGGATTTAATTGACCCACACACAAAAAAGAAAATTCGCACTGTTTCTGCAAGAGATTTGTGGCAAAAAATTTTAGAGACTAGAGTAGCAACGGGTGAACCTTATATCTGTTTTATTGATACAGTGAATGAAGCTCTGCCTGAACCACAAAAGAAATTAGGATTATATGTTAATCACTCTAATCTTTGTACTGAAATTACTTTACCTACCAGTGAAACACGAACAGCCGTTTGTTGTTTATCTTCCCTTAACTTAGAAAAATATGAGGAATGGAAAAAGGATACTTTATTTATTCCTGATATAGTTCGTTTCTTAGACAATGTACTACAATACTTTATAGATTATGCACCCGAAGAATTATTCAGAGCAAGATTCAGTGCTAATAATGAGCGTAGTATAGGACTAGGAGCTATGGGTTTTCATGCCTATCTTCAACAACAAAATATTCCCTTCCAATCTGCTTTAGCCAAATCAAAAAATTTACAAATGTTCAAAAAAATAAAAGAAGAAGCTGTAGCTGAATCAAAAAGATTAGCTGTTAAGAGAGGTGAAGCTCCTGATATGGAAGGCACAGGTATGCGTCATGCACATTTATTAGCTATTGCACCTAACGCTTCATCTTCAATAATTTGTGGGACTACTTCTCCCTCAATAGAACCTTACAGAGCAAATGCTTATGTTCAAAAAACTATGTCAGGTTCTTTTTTAGTTAAGAATAAATATTTACAAAAACTTTTAGAAAAAAAAGGTATAAACACTGAGGCTATATGGTCTTCCATTGTCTCTCGCAGAGGTTCGGTCTTGCATATTAAAGAGCTATCGGACTATGAAAAAGATATTTTCAAAACGGCTATTGAAATAAATCAACAGTGGATAATAGAACATGCCGCAGACAGGCAGAAGTATATATGTCAAGGACAAAGCGTAAATATTTTTGTTCCTGCTGATGTAGATGTAAAAGAGTTACATGATATACACATGTTAGCTTGGAAACGTAAATTAAAAACTCTTTATTATTGTAGGTCTGAAGCAATAAAAAGAGCGGAGTTAGTATCACAAAAGATAGAACGTACTATTATGCCTGAAGCGGAGTGTTTACCATGCGAAGCGTAATAAATAAAATAGAAAAGCAAACAAAGAAAATAGAAAAGCAAACAATTTTATGGACTATTTATCATACAATTCTAGTAATTGAATTGGGATTATTAATTCTAATAGAAGCGATTGAGTTATTTTTAAGATGAGTTTATTTAAAGAAAGAATATATTATAAACCCTTTGATTATGAGTGGGCTTTTGAAGCATATAATTTACAACAAAAAATGCACTGGCTACCTAGCGAAGTTCCGCTACATGAAGATGTTAGAGATTGGAATGAACGCTTAACTACTGAAGAGAAAAATTTAATTAATCAAATATTAAAATTCTTTACTCAGGGAGATGTAGATATAGCTAAAGCCTATCTTGATAATTATATACCTAAATTTAAACCCCCTGAAATTAGAATGATGTTGTCTTCTTTTGCTACTGCTGAGGCTAATCATGCTCATGCTTATTCATTATTAAATGATACTATTGGAACTCCTGAACTTACAAATTATAAAACTTTTCAGGAGTATAAGGAAATGGCTAATAAACATGACTATTTATTTAAAGATAAAGGTAAAGGAGTTGAAGGTTTAACTAGAGATATAGCTTGTTTCTCTGCTTTTGGAGAAGGCTTACAATTATTCGCTTCCTTTGTTATGTTATTAAATTTTCAAAGATATGGTMGAATGAAAGGMATGTGTCAGATAGTAACATGGTCTATTAGAGATGAGACGCATCATGTGGAAAGCATGATTAAATTATTTAAAACATTGGTTAAAGAAAAYCCTAAGATTTGGACAGAAAAATTTAAGAAGAGTATCTATCAAACAGCTAGAGACATGGTAGAGCTAGAGGATAAATTCATTGATTTGGCTTTTGAAATGGGTGGTATTAGAGGATTAAAAGCAGAAGAAGTTAAAAAATACATTAGGTTTATAGCTGATAGAAGGTTGCTTCAGTTATCATTAAAGCCTAATTATGGAGTTAAACATAACCCTTTAGGGTGGTTAGACTGGGTACTWAATGGCGTTGAACACGCTAACTTCTTTGAAAATAGAGCAACAGAATATAACAAAGGAACTATAACGGGGAGCTTRTGGGACTAAAGTGCCCATTTTAGAAGAATAATATATGGATAAAGATTTAGTTTTACCACAAAARGTTGATGACTTGATTAAACTTTTRAAYGARYTGTACCCTGAAAAATCACCTGAAKTAAAAGATGATATGAAGACAGTTTATTTTAAAGCAGGWCARAGAGATGTGGTAAGATTTATTAACACGTTAAAAGAGAGGATAGAAAAATAATATGTGCCTATCAGCACCAAAAGCCCCTKCYGCACCTATTYMAAGAGTWGCCGCACCWGTGGTTTCTCAAGCAGTAGAMGYAGTGGAAAGACCTATTGAGTTAATAACTGCCGATAAAGATATGAAGAAGAAAAAGAAAAGAGYTATAAAAAGCGGCAAAAMAGCTCTKACTACTKSATTAGCMTTRAATACKGCTACAGMASMTTCAGGCGTAAAYTAYACAGCTTAATAAKTAAGGATATAAATGGCAACTAAAAAGAGCAACGATACGATAATGCAGGTCAATCCTACAGCAAAAGAACGATATTTAAAATTAAGAGAAAACAGAGCAAAATTTGTAGATAGAGCACAAGAATGTAGCGAACTAACTATATCTTCTTTAATCCCACCTGACGGTTTTTCAAATTCCAGTAAATTATACAATCCCTTTCAATCAGTAGGAGCTAGAGGCGTGAATAACTTAGCCTCAAAATTACTTCTTTTATTGCTCCCACCTAATTCCCCTTTTTTTAGACTATCAGTTAGCGGAAAAACAAAAGAGGAATTAAATCAACAAAAAGRATTAAAMACTGAAATAGAAAAATCATTAGCTAGTATTGAAAGAGAAGTATCTAAAAAGATTGAAGAAYTAGCTTTAAGAGTTAGCGTATTTGAAGCTCTTAAACATCTAATTGTAGCAGGAAATGTTTTAACTTATCTTCCTAAAGACGGAACAATGAGAGTATTTCCTATTACTCAATATGTATGTAATAGAGAYGCTTCAGGAAATATATTAGAAATTGTTATTAAAGAAGTTGTAAGTCCATTAAGTTTAGATGAAGTTACAAGAGGTAAAATTATAGTTGATGCAGACTATAAAAAAGATGAAGATATAGAATTATACACACACCTTTATAAATTAGAAAATGRYAAATATTATATTTGTCAAGAAGTAAATGGAATGAAAATTCCTGAATCAATAGGAACTTTTACTAAAGAGTTTCTYCCATACCAAGCATTAAGAATGGTWCGTGTGGACTCAGAAAATTAYGGCAGAGGCTATGTYGAGGAATTTCTCGGYGAYTTGAARAGNCTTGNAAGGATTGTCTCAAGCACTTGTTGAAAGTGCGGCGGCTTCTTCTAAAATTGTATTCATGGTCAGACCTAATTCTGTAACAAAGAAAAGAGATTTATCACTTACTAGAAATGGTGAYATTATTACTGGTAGTGCTGATGATGTWACTGTATTACAAGCTCAAAAACAATATGATTTACAAGTAGTAGAAAGAAGCATAGCTAAGTTAGAAGAGCGTATGTCTTATTCTTTCTTATTACACACAGCAATACAAAGAGATGCTGAAAGAGTGACAGCTCAAGAAATTAGATATATGGCTGAGCAATTAGAAACAAGTATGGGTGGTGTTTATTCATTACTATCYCAAGAGTTTCAACTTCCATTAGTTAAAATACTAATGAAACGTATGCAAGAAGCTAAAGAAATTCCACCATTACCTAAARATTCAGTTCAACCTACTATTATTACAGGAATTGAAGCATTGGGTAGAGGWAATGATTTACAAAAATTAAGAGAATTTGTGGCTGAGATAGGWAATCTAGCTCAGATAAATCCACAAGTAGTTCAAKCGTTAAAKACTTCTGATTTAATTAAACGTATCGCTACAAGTTTAGGAATAGAGATGGAAGGTTTGATTAAAACTGATGAAGAATTAGCGGCTGAACAAGAACAAATGCAACAGCAACAACAGCAACAACAAGTCATGGAAATGGCAGGTAAAGCTGTAGCTCCTGTTGCGGGTAACATAACTAAACCACAATAAANGGAAATAAATTATGGTAGATAGAGTAGAAGTACAAAATGCTGAAACTACTGCGGATAAACCAGTGGAAGAGATAAAGCCTACACAAAGTAAACCTGAAGGTTTGCCTGAAAAATTCAACTCAGTTGATGAATTGGTCAAATCATATTCAGAATTAGAAAAAAAACTTGGTGAGCAATCTCAACCTACTGAAAAATCAGTAGACCCAGTTTCTAAGGCAGAAATAAAAGAACAACCTAAATCTGATTTAGATTTAGATATAGCGACAAAGGCTGTAGATAGTGCAGGTTTAAATATGGAATCATTATCGGAAGAATATGCTAAAGAGGGTAAACTTGCTGATGCTTCATATACATCATTAGAAAAAGCAGGAATACCAAAAGATTATGTGGACAGATTTATTGCAGGACAAGAAGCAATAGCTGACCAACAATCTACAACCGTTAAAGATATAGTTGGCGGAACACAGGCGTATGATAATATGTCTGAGTGGGCGGGTCAGAATCTAAACGAAACTGAGAAGACAGCATATAATAGTGCTGTAAATAGTAAAGATTTAGAAGCTGTTAAGTTAGCAGTGGTAGGTCTTAAAGCTAGATACTCACAAGCAACAGGTAGTGAACCTAAGTTGGT
>NVSV01000067.1:0-5904 GCA_002732835.1 Candidatus Pelagibacter sp. | reverse complement strand
TGAATATTTTCCAGATAATACATTAATATTCGTAGACGAATCTCACGTTACCGTGCCTCAGTTAAATGGGATGTATAAAGGAGATAGATCAAGAAAAAGTACTCTTGCTGAATATGGATTTAGATTACCGTCTTGCATGGATAATAGACCGCTGAAATTTGAAGAATGGAATATGATGAGAACTCAAACAATTTTTGTGTCTGCTACACCAGGACCCTGGGAATTAGAACAAGTAAAAGGAAAATATATTGATCAGGTAATTAGACCAACCGGATTAATTGATCCTCCTGTAGAAGTTAGACCTGCAAAAAATCAGGTGGATGATTTAATGTAYGAATGTAAAAAAACTGTTGAGAAAAATTATAGAGTTTTAGTTACAACCTTAACAAARAAAATGGCAGAAGACTTAACCGAGTATCTTCATGAAAATGGAATTAAAGTTAGATATATGCACTCTGATATAGACACCCTTGAAAGAATTGAAATTATGAGAGATTTAAGACTGGGTGTGTTTGATGTTCTTGTTGGAATCAATCTCTTAAGAGAAGGACTGGACATACCTGAGTGTGCGTTAGTTGGAATTTTAGATGCTGATAAAGAAGGTTTTTTAAGATCCGAAAGATCATTAATTCAAACAATCGGAAGAGCAGCGAGAAACCTGGATGGTAAAGTAATTTTATATGCAGATAAAGAAACCAAAAGCATTAAAAAAGCTATTGAAGAAACAGATAGAAGAAGRACTATTCAATTAAAATACAATAAAAAGAATAATATTAACGCAACAACAATTAAAAAAGAGATCAGCGATGTATTAAAAAGTGTTTATGAAAAAGATTATGTAAAAGTTGGAGCTGGAGAAAATATCGGAGGAAATCTAAAAAAACATCTCAAAGCACTTAATAAAAGAATGAAAGAAGCAGCTACAAACCTTGAATTTGAGGAGGCAGTTAAAATTCGAGATGAAATTAGAAAACTTGAAAGTACTGAATTAGAGATTACACTTAATCCAAAAGTTAAACAGTATAGTTTAAATAATAAGATTTATCCCAAAGGAAGATCGACAATGGGTATGCCTGGAACAAGAGCACAAAAAGGTAAAAAAAAATGGAAGCAAATAAAATAATTATTACTGGTGGTGCTGCTAGGATAGGTGCTGCAATCGCAAAAAATTTATCAGGTCCGGGTGTAGAAATTGTCATTCATTATAATAAATCTAAAAGTGRTGCTGARAAATTAAAAARRCAATTATCTGAAAATGGTACAAAAATTTATCTAGTTAAAGGWGAYTTAAGYAAAGAAAAAGATCTAAAAAAAATAATTCAYTTTTCTAAAAAAAAATTARAATATTTTGATTGTTTAATAAATAATGCCTCATTATTTGAAAACGATAATCTTTTAAACTTTTCAACTAAAAGCTGGGATATGCATTTAAATACGAATTTAAAAGCTCCGGCTTATCTTTCAAGAGAATTTTCAAAAAATACTGGCAAAAGCAAAAATGCAAATATTATAAATATAATTGATCAAAGAGTGTTTAAACTTACACCTTTTTTCTTTTCTTATACATTAAGTAAAACTGGATTATTTACACTTACGAAAACTAGCGCCATGACTTTAGCTCCAAAAATTAGAGTAAATGGAATAGCGCCTGGACCAACTTTAAAAAACGTAAGACAAAGCAATCAACATTTTAAAAAACAATATTTAGCAACACCTTTGAGAAGACAGGTTAATGTAAAACAAATATGTTCAAGTGTTGACTTTTTTATTAAAAACAGATCAATTACAGGACAAATTGTGGCGGTTGATAGTGGTCAAAATTTAAATTGGCAAACACCAGACATAATAGGTTTAAAGGAATGAAAAAAAACAATCTTAAAATTGTTAAAATAGATAAGAATAAAAAATTATTCAACTATGAGAAAAAAATTCTTATCAAAGATTTAACTTTGGACTTACAACTTGGGTACTATGATTTTGAAAAAGAAAAAAAACAAAAGGTAAAATTTAATTTAGAAGTTAGTTGCCAAGACAAAAATCCTACAAATGATAAAGATATCAAATCAATTGTAAACTATAGCAAAATTGTAAAATTGATCGAAAAATTAGTCAAAAACAAGCATTATAATTTTTTAGAAACACTGGCTGAAGATGTTTTTGATGAACTATTTGTAGATAAAAGAATCGATAAAATTATTCTTCAAATAGAAAAATTAGAAATTTTAAAACAATGCACTTCTGTTGGTATTCAAATTTCTAAAAAAAGAAGCCATGAAAAGCTCTGACCTTGGAAAAGAAGTAATTAGAAAAGAACTTTCTTTAATTCCTAAAAGCCCTGGGATTTATAGGATGTTAAATCATAAAGGCGATATATTATATGTTGGTAAGGCAAAAAGCTTACCAAATAGACTTAAAAGTTACGTATCTGAAAAAAATCACATCATAAGAACTGAAAGAATGTTGTCTCAAACTTTTAAAATTGAGATTACAACAACTGCAAAYGAAAGCGARGCTTTACTTTTAGAAGCTAACTTAATAAAAAAATTTAAACCTAAATTCAACATTTTGCTTAAAGATGACAAATCTTTTCCATTCATTTTTATAGGAAATAAAGATCAATGGCCACAAGTTACAAAACATAGAGGAAAAAAAGATAAAGATGGTTTTTATTTTGGTCCATTTGCGTCTGCAGGATCTGCAAATTGGACTATTAAAATGCTTCAAAAAATTTTTTTACTAAGAGTGTGTGATGATACAACTTTTAAAAACAGAAAGAGACCATGTATTTTATATCAAATAAAAAGATGCTCTGGACCCTGTGTTGGTTATGTTGAAAAAAATGATTACAAAAATTCTGTTGATGATGCAATTAAATTTATTTCTGGTAAATCTCGAGAAATTCAAAAAAATTTATCAAAACAAATGGAGGAAGCGAGTGAAAAATTAGATTTTGAAAAAGCTTCAATATTTAGAGATAGAATTAAATCTTTAAATATAATTCAATCTTCTCAAAGAATTAATRAAGCCAATCTAGTAGAGGCTGAYGTGATTGCAGCATATAAAGAATCTGGCAAAACTTGTATTCAAGTATTTTTCTATAGATCTAAACAAAATTGGGGAAATCAATCATATTTTCCAAAACATGATCCGGATCAAAATATTTCTGAAATCATGTCTTCTTTTTTAATGCAATTTTATGAAAATAAAAATGTGCCTAAATTAATAATATTAAACCTTGATATTAAAGACAAAAAATTAATTGAACAAGCTTTAAGCGCAAAAGATAAAAAAAATATCTCAATTACAATTGCAAAAAAAGGAACAAAAGCAAAAGTTGTTTCTCTTGCAGAAAAAAACGCAAAAGAGTCTTTAAATAGAAAACTATATGAARCCAATAATAATAAGAGCTTATTTGAAGGAGTATCTAAAAAATTCAATTTAAAAAATAACATTAGTTTAGTAGAAGTTTATGACAACAGCCACATTCAAGGAACTAATAGTGTTGGTGCTATGGTTACTTTTGGAGATGAGGGTTTTATCAAAAAAAGATACAGAAAGTTTGATATTAAAACTAGAAACGCTGAACAAGATGATTATGCCATGTTGAGAGAAGTTTTAACTAGAAGATTTAAACGAGCAATACTTGAAAAAGAAAATTATTTAACTTTTCCTGATTTAGTGCTTATCGATGGAGGAAAAGGTCAATATTCTGCTGTGAGAGAAGTKCTTAACGAATTAGGTTTATATGATATTCCCATGATAGCTATAGCCAAAAGTAAGTTAAGAAATAGTGGAAATGAAACCTTTTTTTACAATGGAAAAACATTTAAATTTGAAAAAAATGACCCCACATTGTTTTTTTTGCAAAGATTAAGAGACGAAGCTCATAGATTTGCAATAAATGCTCATAGAGCCAAAAGGCAAAAAGGTATTCGAAGATCATTATTGGATCAGATAAATGGAATAGGTTCCATGAGAAAAAGATCGCTGCTCAACCATTTTGGCTCTGCAAGAGCCGTAGAATCAGCTAGTTTAGAAGAGATAAAGTCTGTTGAAGGAGTTGAGGAAAAAGTTGCAAAAAAAATATATAATTTCTTTCACGAATGAAATTTAAAATACCAAATTACTTAACAATAGGCCGGATAATAATTGTTCCARTATTTGTAATTACTTTTTATTTACCAGGATTTTATGGGGACATTATTCCATTTGCTTTATTTTTAATTGCCTCATTTACAGATTTTCTGGATGGTTTATTAGCYAGAATGTACAAAGAAGAATCTGAATTGGGTGAATTGCTAGACCCAATTGCGGATAAAATAATTGTTGCAACGGCACTAATATTGTTAGTGATGAATGGAACTATTCAAAACTATGAAGTAATCGCGGCAATAATTATCTTAACAAGAGAAATATTAGTTTCTGGTTTAAGAGAATTTTTGGCAAAAGAAMAAATTAAACTTCCAGTTTCAAATTTAGCAAAAATGAAAACATTCTTGCAAATGTTCGCTATTGCAATATTGCTTACCGGAGAAACTGGAAATAAAATTGTTAATTTTCAAGATTACAACGCTCAAACARTTGGAATAATATTGCTTTGGCTTTCAGCTTTTATAACTCTTTATACTGGGTATGAATATTTAAGAAAAAGCATTGATCATGCTATTTCTGAGGATCAAAAAAATTAAGCTACTTTTTTTTTACGAACTAATTTATCATAGCTCTCTGACAAATCTAAAATAACATTACAAACTTTATATTCATGATTAGAAATTTTAGAAACTGGAGTTATTTCTGCTGCAGTTCCTGTTATAAAACATCCAACAAAATTGGAAAGTTCATCGGGACTAATCTTTCTTTCATTTACATTAATATTTTTGGATTTTGCGATTTCAATCACTGTTCTTCTAGTTATGCCATCTAAAAAAGAATCTGGAATTGGAGTATGTAAATCACCATTTTTATCCTTAAAAAAAATATTTGCGCCAGTAGCTTCTGCAATATTTCCCTCGTGGTCTAGCATTAAAGAATCTGAGTAACCTTGTCTTTCTGCTTCATGTTTAGACAAAGTACAAATCATATAAAGACCTGATGCTTTAGTGTCCCACGGAATAGTGTTTGGGGCTGGTCTTCTCCATTTAGATATATTTAGTTTTATTCCTTCTAATTTTAACTTTGGATCAAAATAAGTTCCCCACTCCCAGGTTGCAATTGCTACATGTATTTTTGTATTTTGAGCAGATATTGCCATCATTTCACTTCCTCTCCAAGCAAAAGGTCTGATGTATCCATTTTGAACATTYTGTACTGAAACAATTTTTTTTGTTGCTTGATTTATTTCATCCTTTGAATATGGAATTTTTATATCCATTCTCTTTGCTGAATAGAAAAATCTATCAGTATGTTCTTCTAATTTAAAAATTTTTTCATCGTAAACTCTTAARCCTTCRAATACAAAGCTACCATAATGCAGACCATGRCTCAAAACATGAAGTTTTACTTCTTGCCAATCAACAAGTTCATTGTTGCACCATATTTTTCCAGATCTTTTGTCGTAAGGTATCATTTAGATTTATTTTTTTAAAAAAATATCTTTGTATATAGAATATGTCAATATAACTTATCATTTATGAAAGAACTTYTATATTTAAAAGATGATCAGTTAAAAGAGTTTATAGAAAAGATATTCATAAGTTATCGTGAAACCTTTTTCGATGCAAAAAAAATCCTTGATAAATATTCAATTGGAATAGCTCATCACAAAGTTATCCATTTGCTCTCTATATATGAGGGAATTACTATTTCTAAACTCTTGAAAAAACTTAAAGTAACTAAACAAAGTTTAAATAGAGTTTTGAAAGATTTAATTAAATTAGAAGCTATTAAATTTAAAAAAGATGAAAA
>NVSV01000066.1:0-6024 GCA_002732835.1 Candidatus Pelagibacter sp. | reverse complement strand
CACAGCGAATATGGAAAAMAWTAKWTKWSKYMWWYTSWKKRKKAWSMMMTTAGNWWWWTANWTACRTNAANWGWWRRYAKAWRAGANAGCTNMAATNAWCAANRWKTYAKTYWMSTWRKAKYAGAANWASWWYTRGMKWWRTAATANGNTNMTYKATNWKHMHRRWWDRWDHWMYMRWKWWWYTTSKWWWWWMWWKMSWTTWYAWMSGRTTTTCTTATAATTTGAATTGCCAAACAGTTTTTCAACAGTCAATAATTAGAGAGCATTAAGAAGTCGCCTAATTTAAATTATTTTAAAAAANTTTTAAAGGAGAAATTAATGAAAAAAGAYTTRATAACAAGACTTAAYGAAGGTCCTGTTCTTTGTGCTGAAGGCTATCTTTTTGCAATGGAAAGAAGAGGATATTTACAAGCTGGAGCCTTTGTACCTGAAGTAGTTTTAGAGCATCCAGAAGTTGTCTCACAATTACATAGGGAGTTCATAAGAGCTGGATCCGATGTTGTTCAGGCATTTACTTATTATGGTCATAGAGAAAAATTAAGAATAATTGGAAAAGAACATTTGCTTGAATCTCTTCAAAAAAATGCATTAAAAATTGCAAAAGACTCTAGAGATGAGTTTAAAGATTTAGAATTAATGGTTTGTGGAGATGTTGCAAACACTAATATTTATGACCCGAAAGACAAAAAAACTAATATTGAATGTCAGAAAATGTTCGAAGAACAAGTTGCTTGGGCAAAAGAAGCTGGTGTTGATTTCGTAGTAGCTGAAACGATTACTTGGCTTGAAGAATTGAAAATTGCACTTAAAGTTATTAAAGAYGCAGGACTAATTGCTGTTTGTAATTTTTCAATTAAGCGAGATGAAATGACTAGAGACGGTTATACACCAGGAGATGCGTGTAAAGTTTTGGAAGACAATGGCGCTGATGTTGTTGGATTAAATTGTTTTAGAGGACCTAAAATGACCATGAAACTTTTACCAGAGATCAGAAAAAAAGTTTCATGTCATGTWGCAGCCTTACCTGTTCCTTATAGAACTACTGAAAAAGAGCCAGGATTTTTAAATATAACCGATGARGGATGTRATTGTATTCCTGGTGGCAATGCTTTTCCTGTAGCTTTAGATAATTTATATTGYAACAGATTTGAGATGGCAGAATTTGCTAAAGAATGTTTGTCCAAAAAAATAAATTTTATTGGAATTTGTTGTGGRGGAGAACCACATCATGTTAGAGAAATGGCAGTTGCTTTAGGTAAAAAACCTATTTCCTACAAATATTACCCCGATATGTCAAAACATTACGCACATGGTACTGATCCAACTTTGAAACWATTAAATACGGATGTAGCAAAAAAATTATAGATTTTAAGTGATGGAAACACATGCTAAAGTAGTTATAATTGGCGGTGGCGTCGTTGGTTGCTCAATACTTTTTCATCTTGCAAAATTTGGTTTAAAAGATTGCATTCTTCTTGAAAGAAAAGAGCTTACTTCAGGCTCTTCTTGGCATGCTGCAGGAAATGTTCATGTAATTTCAAGTGATCCTAATATCTCAAGACTGATGGCTTACACTATTAGGTTATATAAGGAAATTGAAGAAACTTCAGGTCACTCAACTGGATTTAAACCTAGTGGGGGTTTTTATCTAGCWTCAAATGAAGTCTGGGCAGATTATTTAAAAAGGGAAAGATCAAAAGCAAGATATATGGGTCTTGATCAGGAATTTATTTCTTTAGAAGAAGTAGTAAAAAAAAATCCGCTAATTGATCCAAAAAGGTATATCTCTGCATTATGGGATCCAATAGATGGTGAAGTAGATCCATCRGGAGTTACATATGCTTTTGCAAAAGCTGCTAAAGTTCACGGAGCAAAATATTATAACAACACTGTAGTTAAAGACACAAAACAAAAAAAAGATGGAACTTGGGATGTGATCACAAATAAAGGYAACATTAACGCTGAARTAGTTATTAATGCTGGAGGACTATGGGCTAGAGAAGTTGGGCAAATGGCAGGAATTAATTTACCTRTCCAACCCATGGAACATCATTATCTAATTACAGAAACTATTCCWGAAATCGAGGCAATGGGAGAGGGTAAAAGATTRCCAGTTGGAACAGATTTTGAAGGCAATATTTATTTTAGACAAGAAGGCAAAGGAATGCTTCTTGGAACTTATGAGCCAAAATCAACTCCTTGGAAAGTTGAAGGAACACCAATGGATTTTGGTCATGAACTTTTAGAACCTAAGTTAGATAATATTCAAGATAGGCTCGCTATAGGATTTGAAAGAATGCCAGCTCTGRAAAAAGCTGGAATAAAAAATATTGTTAATGGTCCTTTTACYTTTGGTCCAGATGGAAGTCCTTTAATTGGTCCAGTGCCAGGATTAAAAAATTATTGGGTAGCAGTAGGAGTAATGGCTGGGTTTTGCCAAGGAGGAGGAGTTGGCAAATGTATTGCTGAATGGATAATTGATGGAGAACCATCGATTGATGTTTGGGCAATGGATGTTGCACGATTTGGCAATTACGCTTCACCACAGTATGGAACAATAAAATCTTCAGAAAACTACGAAAGAAGATTTATTATGACTTTTCCAAATGAAACTTTACCAAAAGGAAGAAAACAAAAAACTACTGCTCTATATGATCGTTTCGTTTCGAAGGGTGCTGTCATGGGAGATATTTTTGGGTTAGAAAGCGTTTTATGGTTTGCAAACAATCCAAAAGATGCTTACGAAGAACCAACGATAAAAAGATCTAGATCACACGAGTATGTTTCRAAAGAAGTTAAAAATGTTAGAGAAAACGTAGGTCTTATTGAAATTGCAAATTTTTCAAAACATGAATTTCAAGGAMYAGATTCAAGAAAATTTTTARAYTATGTKTTAGCTGGAAGAATTCCAAAACCTGGGAGAATCTCTTTAAACCCAATGTTAACTCATAAAGGAAAATTATATGGAGATTTAACGGTTGCATGCATTAATGAAAATGAGTTTATCGTTTTTGGATCAGGCGCAGTTCAAGAAATGCATAGAAGATGGTTTGAAAATTATACCAAAGATTTTGATGTGAATTATAGAAATAGATCTGATGATTTTCATGGATTTTCGTTATCAGGCCCAAAATCAAGAGATCTTTTACAAAAACTAGTTAGAGAAAATATTTCTAACGAAAATTTTAAATTTAGAGATACTAGAGAAATGTTTGTAGCCGGAGTACCGGCTATTGTTAACAGAATTTCATTYACCGGAGAATTAGGATATGAAATTTATGTCGCTCCCCACTTTCAAATAAAATTATACGAGGAAATGGAAAAAGTTGGACAAGAATTTAATTTAAAACCATTTGGTTCTCGTGCTTTAATGTCCATGCGTTTAGAAAAAAGTTGGGGYGCGTGGACATTAGACTATAGACCTGATTTTACAGCAAAAGAATCTGGTTTAGATTTTTTTATTGATTGGAAAAAAGATTTTATTGGAAAAGAGATCGCAAAAAAAGATAATAGTAATTTAAAACTTACACCTTTAATWGTTGAAACAGACGATATTGACGTTACTAATAATGAGGCAGTTATGAAAGATGGAAAAAGCATTGGCTATGTTACATCAGGTGGATTTGCTCATTATGYAAATAAAAGTATAGCTTTTTCATATTTGGATAAAAATATTTTGAATTCTGATGAAAAAATTCAAGTAGAAATAAATGGTAATTTTTACAATTGCTCAATTATTAAAGAACCACTTTATGATCCAAGTGGAAAAAAMATGAGAAGTTAAACAATGTCTGAAATTTATAAAATAATTGAAAAAAAAAAGCTDGATGTTGTCAACAATCCTATAGAGCAATCTCATGGTTTGCCTAATGAGTGTTATACAAGTGAGGCATATACAAAAATAGAAAGAAARAAACTATTTGAGGATAAATGGRTAGTTGTAGGAGTRGCAAGYTCTGTACCAAATAAAGGAGATGCAAAACCTTTCAATCTTCTTGATCTTCCGATTATTATTTTAAGAGATAAAAAARAYAAAATTARAGTRTTTCATAATGTRTGYAGTCATCGTGGWTATAAAATTTTGCAAAAACCTTGTAATATAAAAAATACTATCAGATGCCCTTATCATTCTTGGTCTTATAATACTGATGGTAAATTAATTGCAACACCACATATTGGAGGTATGAACAAACATCATGCTAAARATTTTAATAAGTCAGCCARCGGTTTAAAAGAAATTAGRTCRGCWGTTTGGTTAGATTTAATAWTGATAAATATAASTAATAATGAAATYCCATTTGAAAAATATATTAAACCGTTAAGCGATAGATGGTCAAAATTTTGGCATCAGAAAGATAGAAAATTAATTTCCCACTCAAATGACTATGGATATTTTCAATTAAAAGCAAATTGCAATTGGAAATTTGCAATAGAAAATTATTGTGAAAGTTATCATTTGCCTTGGGTTCATCCGGGTTTAAATTCATATTCAAAAATTGAAGACCATTATCATATTCAAGGATTACCAAATCGTTTTGCTGGTCAAGGAACAACTGNTTACAATCCTAGATTAAAGGGTAAAGAAAAATTTCCTTGTTTTCCTAATTGGYCAAAAGWTAAAGAACATATAGCAGAATATGTTGCTTTATTYCCAAATGTAATGTTAGGAATWCATAAAGAYCAYTATTATGCCTATTGGYTAGARCCKGTTAATCATAAATATACAATYGRACATATGGAAATATATTATGTAGGAGACAARGCYGCAAATTCRAAAAAATTTAAATCTWTAAGRAAACARAATCATAAAYTRTGGMAAGGYGTWCAGTCRGARGATGTRYATATWATAGAAGGMATGCAAGAAGGMAGAARTTCWCCATCATATAATGGMGGAAAYTTTTCTCCAATWATGGATAAYCCAACWCAYCAYTTYCATAAATGGGTWGCAACAAATRTAGTTTRANTATGAAATTTAATAGAAAAATTGCTCCAGATACAAAATCTAAACYWAGTTTTATTACAAAGAAAAGATTAAGAGAAGATGAAATAAATTTCAAAAAACTTAGATCTTACAGATTAGATAGAGTTAAAAAAGCATTAGAAAAAAATAATATTGAAGCTTGTATATTATTTGATCCAGTTAATGTCAGATATGCACTGGATACGGTTAATATGAGTGTTTATAACATGCATAATTTAACTCGTTATTGTTTTGTACCAGTAAATGGTCCAGTTATTCTTTATGAATATTTTAATTGTGAAAGATTATCTAGTCACTTAAATTTAATAAACGAAATAAGACCAGCAATAACTTGGGATTATTTTAGTAACGGAGATCAAGCAGGAACACAATTAGAAAAATGGATTAATGAAGTTAAAGATTTAGCAAAATCATATTGCAAAAGTAAAAAACTAGCGATTGATGTTATTAACGGTCCAGCAGTAACAGCTTTAAATAAAACAGGTATTGAAGTAGTTGATGCTAAATTAATTCTTGAACAAGCTAGAGTTATTAAATCACCAGAGGAACTAAAATGTATTAAAGCATCAATCGAAGTTGCAGAAATTGGTATTAATAAAATGCGAGAAGAATTAAAAGCTGGAATGACTGAAGATGAGCTTTGGTCTATTTTACACAAAACTAACATTGAACATGGTGGTGAATGGATTGAATGTAGAATCTTATCATCAGGACAAAGAACAAATCCCTGGATGCATGAAAGTAGCAACAAAGTAATTCAAAGCGGCGAAATAGTATCTTTTGATACTGATATGGTTGGACCTTATGGATACTGTGCAGATATATCAAGAGCCTTTGTAGAAGGACATAAGTTTAACGAAGATCAAAAAAAAATATACTTGATGGCAGTTGAGCATATTAATCATAATTCTAGATTAATAAAACCTGGAATGTCATTTAAAGAGTTCACCGAAAAATCATGGAAACTTCCAGAAGAGTATTATGGAAATAGATATTCTTGTATGGTTCATGGAATTGGATTATGTGACGAATGGCCAATGATA
>NVSV01000065.1:0-6031 GCA_002732835.1 Candidatus Pelagibacter sp. | reverse complement strand
ATGTTTTCAATGGTTTACATTGGTGCGCCCGACAGGATTCGAACCTGTGACCTACGGATTAGAAGTCCGAAACTTCCAGGTAATCAGCGGTCGTTTATGTTTTCTGCTTAGCACTTGAGAGTGGTCGTCGTTCCGGTGCGGTGATTAAATCCAGATAACGGAGCGCGGGTCCAGGTCATTGCCCGCCTCCTCAGAGGTTTCAACCGCACGATCCTGTCGTGAGGGTCTTTCGGGTTATGCAAGCGTAGAGACAGCTTTCTCAATTTCCTGGATTTTCTCAATGCCTTGCTTCATATCGGACATGATGAACTCAGCGAGCCGGGTGGGACCAACTGACTCCTCGGAGGGGAATAGCTGATCCCATGTGTTCATTTTAACGCTAAGAGAGCACAGCGCACCCCCGATGGTGGTGTGGTAGTTCGTAATCATTCGTTCCACTTCACGGAACCGCTCGGCAGTGAGATTGTCCCACATGTCCTTGGTGTAATGATCGAAGTGTTTGAAGCGGGCATTGAGGGCCATCACCAACCCTTTGATAGTGGAATGCATGGTGAAGCAAGTATGCATCAGGTTTTTGTCGGTCTTGAGCTGATAGTTGGATTGGATTTCCTCCAAACTCGTTAGAAAATTGTCGATGATAGGTTCGATTTCTTCCAGGCAACGCCTGTAATAGGCAAATGAAAGGAAGACGTCACCACAATCCTCCAAGAAAACAGGCACCTGGTCGATCTCGATCCCCARTTTKTCTGCCATGATCTTGAGCTTCTCAATGGCCGYCTTTAAGTCAGGGTTCTGRAAAAGGCTGATTACATCCTTGAACTCTTTGATGGACATGTCGTCGCTGCCGTAGATCTGAACGATTAGGGGATGGGTGAACTCCCTCATGTAGCTAGTGAGTTTCTGGTTTTTACTATTGGAGAGCTTGAGGTCGTCGTAGTTTTCGATCTCTATACCGTGAGCGCGAAGGAGGATCCGAAGGCTATAGACATCGTAACTATTCAGCCCAGCCAGCTTGYGCAGAAYAACCATGTCGGGATGCGATTTCTCCCACCCAAATTCCTTGCCTACTGCCCTAATRTCCAGCTGCCCACTGCCARTGCTTRTGCCTGAAAAAATCTCGACCACGCTCTTCAGTCGGACGTTCTTGATCAATAGCGCTTGTTTCAGGGCGGATGTCTCGAAGGGAATGATTGACAAAGGCAGGATGTGAAGAGARTCCCTGTCGAAATCCTCGATCTCTCTTTTCTCGGACTCTGGMWYAKMSRYAKKKMCKSSMWGKWGYGGDATGGGAHWHNGMWTBVYCCWSTNNTADYNAYBBYATHGTWCMDCVRYWWHCCTBWTAAHWTAATKRRCDHKBCVTHBTGATCTGCCCCCACGAACGAYACCACTTTTTAAGTTAGACTCGATGTCGAGGGAAGGCCTGATCCGGTCGTAGCCCATTGAACGAAGACCTGATCAGGGCTTTCCGGGATGACGGTTTCCGGTGCTGGGGGCCTGTACCCCAGTGAGCTGTGCGGCCTTATCGTGTTGTAGTGCTGTCTCCAGTGTTCGATGAGCACTTGGTTCGACGGGCAATCGATGCACTGGATCGATTGCTTACCCGTCTCACCCTTCAGTGTGTAGAAAATTTCTCCGTTCAAAAGCTCGTCGCGGAGCTTTCCGTTAAAGGACTCGTTATATCCGTTCTCCCAGGGGCTTCCCGGTTCGATGAACAGCGTCTTCACGCCGATCCTGCCGAGCCAGGCTCTGACGACTTTGGCCGTGAACTCCGGGCCGTTATCGGAACGGATGTGATCAGGCGGTCCTCTATCCGCGAACAGATCGGCCAGGAGATGGAGAACGTCGTCGGACCGGAGCCGCCGGGCCACCAGGATGGCCMAACACTCCCGGCTGTATTCATCGATGATGGTAAGCATCCTAAATGCCCTGCCATCATGTGTCCGGGCCTGAACAAAGTCATMGGCCCAGACGTGGTCCGGCCAACTCGGGCGCAGACGAACGCAGGACCCGTCGTTGAACCATAGCCTTCCCCGTTTAGGTTGCTTCCTGGGAACCTTCAGCCCCTCACGCCGCCAGATGCGCTCCACCCGCTTGTGGTTCACGACCCAGCCCTCGGATCGTAACATGGCCGTGATACGACGATAGCCGTARCGGCCATATTGACCGGCCARGCGGATRATCGCCGCMGTCAGAGCTTCCTCRTCATCGRGGACAATMCKMYSRCGYCKTTGCGTCGAWCGCGGCTGTCCCAGATACCGGCACGCCCGGCGYTCCGGGAGACCGAACTTCTGMYGAACATGGRYRACACWWCGYYKGCGGCGCTCGGGGCTTACCAGTTTCCCTCRGYGGCYTCCTTSAGAACCARCTTCTCCARSGTCAGATCGGCAACAGCRCGACGGAGACRGSYGTTCTCWCGYTCAAGCTCCTTCAGRCGCCGRGCYTGRTCAACCTTCAGGCCGCCATACTCCCGACGCCAMCGATAGTAACTCTGTTCCGATATTCCGATATGCCGGCATACCTGGCCAATCGTCTGGCCTTGCGCCAGGAAAACCTCTGCTTCACGGAGGTGACTAATGATCTGCTCGACTGAAAAACGCTTCTTGGGCATCTGCTTGTCCCCTTCTTCCTAGGACCCAGATGCCCAGTTGCTCTAACTAAACATTTGGATCCGGTTAAGGGGGGCAGGCCAGTTTGTCGCCATGACCCTCCATTCCCTCCTAGACAGGCACATCACCGGCCAGGGTGATGCGGTGCATGACGCGTTTGTGGCCGTGGTAGTCGTTGATCGGGTTGTGCTGGGCTGAGCGGTTGTCCCAAAAAGCGATCGACCCCGGTCGCCATTGAAACCGGCAGGTGAATTCGCCCCKGGTCTGGTGCTCGAACAATTCCTCCAGCAACGGGGCGCTTTCGTCTTCGGCCATRCCCTTGAAGCCCACRGTGTGGCCCCGGTTCACGTATAGGGATTTGAGCYCGGTTTCYGGGTGGGTGCGCACCGCCGGGTGTTCGGCGGACAGCGGCTCGGGCAYGTCATCCATGTCCTTYTGGCRGTCTTCGCGKGACTTGGYRACRTGGYCCTTGGCCGARCTGTTGATGGCGATAAGCCCYGAAAGCCGTTCCTTCATGGCCTCCGGCAGCGCCTCATAAGCCATGACCATGTTGGCGAACAGGGTATCGCCGCCCTTCGGCGGCAGTTCCCGGGCCACCAGGATGGCGCCCATGGGCGGTTGCGGCAGATAGGTGGTGTCCGAATGCCAGATGCCGCCGAAGTTGACCGTCTGGTGCTCCAACTTGATGACCGGGGCGATCTCCGGGTAATCGTCGAGCCCCTTGACCATGGGATAGGTGACCAGATCGCCGAAACGGCGGGCGAAGGCCAAGTGCTGTTCGGGGGTGATGTCTTGATCGCGGAAAAAAACCACCCGGTATTCCAGCCACGCCTGCCTGATCTCGGCGATCACGTCGTCGCCCAGGGACTGTGACAAATCGACGCCGCCGATTTCAACGCCCAAGGCGGGGGACACGGGGATGGTCTGGATTGTGTCAAAGGTCATGGTTACTGATTTTAACGTTTTCGGGCGGCGATTTCGATGACCAAACTGTGAATGGGGCTTGCTCGACCCCGGGACCGATTCAGGCTATGGTGGCCATTATGCGCAAACATAARCGAAAAAGCATGTTGTCCAGTTTTTGGGACACGATGCTGAAGCCCGACCACGAAGAACTGGAGATGAAGGAACGTCTGGTTGTCATTTCGGCCGCCAACCAGTTGCAGGTGGGCGAGTTCCAGCTTATGCAACTGGCGTACCGGGAATGGTACAACAAGGACCTTCCCGAGGCCCTGGTGACGAAGCTGTTTACGTCCTACATGCTGCACCATCAGGTGCCCCATTGGGCCCGGCACTACGCCCGGTGCATCATCGACGGCTACGAACGMGGTGAATTGGACGACAACGCACCTAAATTCCACCGCTACGATCAAGAATACCACACGTCGGTTCCGCGGGGGCTCCAGCGATTTTGCGTCGCCRCCGCCGGCGTCATTGTCGCCGTCTTCGGTAGCATCTATGTCGCCAACCAGGTCGTCGATTCGCCGACGTCGCTGTTGCCGCCCTATTTCGAGGAAAAGGACCTGCACCGGGTCCTGTCCGACGGAAAGATACACACAGGCCCGAGAGAACAATTCATCGCCCCGGGCGGCGCCAGCAACTTCAGCGACGTCAAGCCGTCCGGCCGCTGATCAGGCGGGCTCTATTTTTCTCTGTCAGCCGATCGTATTGTAAGCCACGGAATGAGCCGTTAAGGTCCGCCCATGTTTGAGTTCGTCGGCGAGGCAGAGCCCCTCGTAAACATCATTTTCCTGGCCGTCACCGGGTATATCGCGCTCCATGGAATCCGCTTCAGGAACGAAGAAGGCGAAAGCGATTTCGTGCGCCTGTTGTTCGGCTCCATCGCGGCGGTATTTTTCTTTATGGTGCTTTTCCAGGACGTGCTGGGAATAGTCCAGTTTTAGACCCCCGGATTGAGGGCCGGAAACCCCNTTCAACCGCAGTCCCTAATACMGCGAACAAGCGCGGCCCGTGGTTTGGCTTGAATTCAGATGCGGCCGGAAAGGCCTATTWCCTGCACTTGCCGACGGAACCGCCTTTGCAAATGGTCTTGCCGTCGATCCAGGTGGCGTCCGACATCCTGACGGCGCCGAACTTGGTCCCCTTGATCTTRGCGCCGGTAAGATTGGACCGCTCCAGATCGGCMCCTTCCAGGTTGGCGCCYGAAAGATCGGCGCCSGAAAGGTTGGCGTCYTTGATGATGGCCTTMTKGAGCCTGGCTCTTTTCAGGTTCGCCCCCGACAAATCGGTGTTCGACAGGTCGGCGCCGCGAAGGTCGGTTTTTTCCAGGTTGAYGGCTTTCAAATTGGAATGATGGAGGACGATATCTTCCATCCTGGCGCCACTMAGATCGGCGCCTTCCAAGCCTATTGTCTTGCACCAATTGACCCTTTTCTCTTTTTTCGGGTCGGCACATATTCTTTTGAACTCACAYTTSKRCCAGACCACRWAGGCSGCCGGMGGWTCGTAGCATTCCGCSTTYGCMGRCACCGGYRMCAARARYCCCGCSACCGCMRRSRMCGACAACACAGAAAACAAACTTTTTTTCATGGTCTCACCTCACTYAGYCTMATCCCAAGGGGRGKTRAAACCCATRGACAACYCGGTCACCCAAGGACWGGGACTGAGTCTATTGCAGAAACATCGACAACCAAACGCCGCCGCCGAGAACAACGGTTATGCCGACGACGATGATGCCCATCACCATGAGCTGCTTGCCGGCCGACGGCATGGTGTCATCTTTTTCAGGCGCTGTTTCTTCTTCAGGCGCATTTTCTTCCGACATGAAAGGCTCCCCTATACTTTTTATAGTACTCTGCAAAAAAAATTCGTTCCCTAGGAACGGTTTTCCAGATTGTCCCCTCGGATTAATGGGGCATTGGATGATGACACTTTTAGACCCGTTTGCCAACCGGACAATTTCCCCGAAGCCGCTACAAAGGCTTGTACATCCGCTGTTCGGCGTCCTTTTCCGGGACGCATAACAGCCGTTCGGGCTCCGGCAAGGCCATTTGCTTTAGCATATAAACGGCGCGCAGGCGAATCGTCGACGGCCGGGGGGTACCGTAAATGATCCTGTTGACAAGGTTGGGCCCTTCGATCGCGCCTTCGTCGATTTTCAACGCCTGAATGTAATCGGCAAGCGCCTTTTCGAAGTGCTGGGACGTGCCCCCGGGCCGGCAGCCCAGGCGGTTGTACATAGTGCCCCGGTTGGCGTAGGCGCCGGCATAAACGCCTATCCCCGTAATGTCGTCGGGTTCCAGGTTGGCCTTGAGAAATTTGATCATATAGGTGAATTCGGCCTCTGCTTCAATGTAGCGCTCGGCCTGCAAATACACCAGCGCGCGGCCCATTAGGGCGCCGCGGTGATCGGGAGACTTCTCGAGAGCCACGTCAAAGCGTTCCAGGGCGGCGTCAAATTTACC
>NVSV01000064.1:0-6082 GCA_002732835.1 Candidatus Pelagibacter sp. | reverse complement strand
GCCATCTTTTAAATTTACTATATTTTTATAATCCTTTAAATAATTTTTTATAACAACCGAATTATAATTTATAATTAATTTATCAAATTTTAAATTTGATTTAATTTTTAAATCTTTAATTTTTTGCTTTTCATTAATTTTAAATGTAAAATTGTTATTGGTTTCGATTTTTATTTCTTCTTCTGATAAAAAATCAAAGTTAATTTTAAAAAGATCAAATAAAAYTTTTGGATTTATAGATTTTTTTTTACTCTGAAAATTTCCTTCAACAATATAATTTTTATTTTCTTTAGTTATGTTTATTTCTTCTGAATTTAATTTTATTTTTTTATAYTCAAGACTTACGTCCTTAAATTTRTATTCTTTATCTGTAAAATTAAAATTAAAGTATATATTGTTAGCATTTTGATTCTTTAATAGATTAAACTGAGCGTTTTTGATCTGTCCACTTGCGTTATAGATTGGATAGTTTCTTCCTCTTACATCAAAATTAACTTTTATTTTTGCTTTTATAGATCCACTTTGTGTTCCATGTTCCAATAAAATTAAAGAAAAATTTGATCTGTATGATTTTAAAAAGCTWWMKAYMTSCNTTRKGCTNTYWWCWAKARTATRTMYWWYTRAMTYTKYAATTGNATKKWTATWTNWYAWAMWAASAANNWRAAKATMAATATYTNANNTATTTAYTTTTGATAATTCTATTAAATTATTATCTAAATATAAGTTTGTGTTATTGGTGCTGGCTTTAATTTCTTTTTTGCTTAAATCTAAAATTAATTTTACCTCTTCTAACTCTATTCTCAGTCTAGGATCGAGCTCAATTAATTTATTTTTTATTAATCCATTGAATTGGCTAGTTTTTATACCAATTGTGCTAAGATAAATTACTGAAATAGTAAAAATTATTACTATAAACAAAACTGTTCTTAAAACTATCTTAAGCATTTAATTTATAAAGTGAACTTTCTAGAAAATCATCAATTTGGCCATCTAATATTTTATCTGGATTTGAACTTTCAAAATCAGTTCTATAATCTTTTACCATTCTATAGGGATGCAAAAYATATGATCTGATTTGATGTCCCCAACCTATGTCAGATTTAGTGCTTTCTAAAYTTTTATTTTCTTGTTCTTTTTTTTTTAACTCATATTCATAAAGTCTAGCTCTAAGCATATTCATRCTTGTTTCTTTGTTTTTGTGTTGCGACCGATCGTTCTGGCACTGTACCACAATTTTTGTGGGYAAATGTGTTAYTCTAACCGCACTATCGGTTGTATTAACATGTTGTCCGCCTGCACCACTTGATCTGTACGTATCAATTCTTAAATCTTTTTCTAGAATTTCAATTTTAATATTTTCATCAATGACTGGGTAAACCCAAACGCTTGCAAAACTTGTATGTCTTCTAGCTCCAGAATCAAAAGGAGAAATTCTTACTAACCTATGAATTCCAGACTCTGATTTTAAAAAACCATAAATATATTCGCCTGCAATTTTTATTGTAGAAGATTTAATTCCTGCTTCATCACCTTTATGCTCGCTAATTAATTGTGAACTATATCCTTTGTTGTTAGCCCATTTCATATACATTCTTCTTAGCATTTCTGCCCAATCTTGACTTTCAGTACCTCCAGCACCAGCATGGATTTCTAAGTAACAATCTAGACTGTCAGTTTCATTTGATAGAAAACATTTTATTTCATTTTGTTTAACTTTTTTTTGTAAATTTTTAATGTTAATTAGAGAATCATTAATCACTGACTTATTATTTTCTTCAACTGCTAAATTATAAAGATCAATATAGTCATTACACTCTTGTACAGATGAATTATATGAATTGATTAAATCTTCATATAATTTTTTTTCTTTAATAATTTTCTCTGCTTCGGTCTTATTCTTCCAAAAATTTGGATCTAGTATCTTTTGGTTGATTTTATCTAAATTTAAATGAATATTATGCTTTTCAAAGATACTCCTTGATTCTTTGATTGGCTTTTTCAATTTCAGACTTAAATTTGATAATATCGCTTTCCATTAATAAAATCTTAAAATATTATTTTTTTTGACTTTATATTGTAAATCATCTTTACCTTCAAAATTAATATTTTCCAATCTATTTTTTTTAAATGCTTCAATTATAGTTTTTTTTGATCCGAAATTTGCTTTTTTTCCAGTAATTAAATCAATAACCATCATTTTAATATTTTTTGCAACTTTAAAAGGTCTTGCATCTTTTTTTTTAACTGCATTCTTTATAAATGCTTTAAAAATAGGAAGAGCTGTCTTAGATCCAGTTTCATATCTGCCTAAACTTTTTGGTTCATCAAATCCAACATAAACTCCAACAACCAAATTAGAAGTAAAACCTACAAACCATGCATCATTATTTTCATCAGTAGTTCCTGTTTTTCCTGCTAGATCTAGATTTAAATCTTTAAGCTTTCTACCAGTACCTCTTTGAATTGCTCCTTCTAACATAGAGGTAACTTGATAAGCTGTTTCAGCTGAAAAAATTTGTGGGAAATTGTCAGTAATTTTTGGAATTTCTTCGCCTAGATAAGAAATTTCATTACACTTTTTACAAACTCTTTTTTCTGAATTATATATTGTATTTCCTTCACTATCTTGAATTCTGTCAACAAAAATTGGTTCTATTAACTTCCCACCATTAATAAACGAGCAATATGCAGTTGTTAATTTCAATAATGTTGTTTCTGCTGATCCTAATGAAATAGACATCAACTCTTCAGGATTTTCATAAATTTTTAATTGTTTTGAAAAGGTTGTTATTTTTTTTATTCCTAATTCTTGAGCTATTCTAACAGTCATTAAGTTTCTAGATTTTTCAAGACCAGTTCGAAGTGTTGAAGGACCATAAAATTTCTTTCCATAATTTTCTGGTTTCCACTTTTTTAAATCTTCTCCCTGATCTAATACGATTGGTGCATCTAGAATCAATGTTGAGGGTGTAAAATTATTTTCTAAAGCTAAAGCATATATAAAGGGCTTAAAAGCAGAACCTGGTTGTCTTGTTGCTTGAGTTGCTCTATTAAACTCGCTTCTTTTAAAGCTAAAACCTCCTGACATTGCTATGACCCTGCCAGTAAATGGATCCATAACAACTATGCCCCCATTTGCTTTTGGAAGTTGTTTTAAACTAAAAATGTTATCTTTAATTTTATTTACATAAACTATGTCTCCAACTTTGAAAAGTTTGTCCAATTCTTTTTTAGTCCAAGATACATCTTGATATTCAATTTTTCCTGCAATTTTTTGATCTGTTTCTATTTCGACAAAAAATTTATTTTTTTTTTTNATAATTGCTAAATTCCATCCTATCGATTTCTCTAAATGATATTTTTTCAAATCATTATTCCAGTTATTAGTATCTTTTTTATTTAACAGAGGTCCTCTCCAKCCTTTTCTTTTGTCATATTGAATTAAACCATCTCTAAGAGATTGAGTGGCTATAGTTTGAATKTCYAAAYTAATTGGAGTTTTTATATTAAATCCTTGCTTATAGACTYTRTCAAARCCATATTTTTCTACTATRAATTTACGGACATCTTCTACATAATATCTAGCATCTTCTAAATAAATTTTTTTTCTTTTTTTTAARRTTATTTTGGTATTTAAAAGTTTCTTATATTTTTTGTAACCAATATAAGAGTTATCATAAAGATTTTTTATAACCAAATCTCTTCTACGCTTTGCTAAATCAATATTTTTAAAAGGATTGTATTTGCTCGGAGCTTTTGGAAGTGCCGCTAATAGTGAAGCTTCGGCATAATCTAATTTGCTTATTGGTTTATCAAAATATTCTAAACTCGCTGATGCAATTCCATATGCTCCTTGCCCAAGATAAATTTGATTAAGATATAGTTCTAATATCCTTTCTTTTGATAATGCTCTTTCAATTCTAAATGCCAATATAGCTTCTTTTATTTTCCTATTTAAGCTTACTTCATTGCTAAGTAAAAAATTCTTTGCAACTTGCTGGGTTATTGTTGAAGCTCCCTCAAGTCTTTTCTCATAAATAATATTTGAAATATTTCTWAATACTGCTCTTATAATTCCTCTTGCATCTACTCCAGGGTGAGAAAAAAAGTTTTTATCCTCTGCAGACAAGAAAGCGTGAATTACCTTTTTTGGTATAGTATTATAGGGCACAAATAYTCGTTTTTCAGAGGAAAAATCGCTAACCAGTTCACCTCCACCTGAATACAACTTGCTTGAAACAGATGGTTTATAGTTCTTTAAAAATTTATAGTCAGGTAATTTATTTGAATATGTCCAGAGAATTACGATTATTGATACAAATAACCCTAATCCAACAGTAATTAACAATATTAATATTTTTTTTATTAACCTGCTCATTTTAGTTTTAATTAGTTTATGAATTTGTTAATGTTAAGGCACAGAATTTAATAAATTATAATAATGAAAAGAAATAATCAAAAATTATGGGAAAGAATTTATATATTGATGCTTCGCATCCAGGTGAGACTAGGGTTGTACTTAAATCAAACGATAATATTGAGGACTACGAATACGAGAGTATAAGCAATACTCCTATAAAAAATAATATCTATCTTGGCAAAGTAAGTAGAATTGAACCGTCTCTTCAGGCATCTTTTGTTGATTTTGGAAGAGAGCGACACGGGTTTTTATCATTTAATGATATTCAATCAGATTATTATCAATTACCGCAAAGTGATTTAGAAAAAATCAAAGAAGAAGAAGAAAAAGCAAGAGAAGAATTAATAAAAGAAAGTGAAAAAAATGATGAAAATATTCTTAATAACGATGAACAAGAAATAAATAATCAAGATCCTATTGAACAAACTCCAAATAATNANANTTTAAAAGAAAAAACAGAARAAAAATTYYYTTCAAAAAGATATAAAATTCAAGAAGTAATTAAACCTCATCAAGTAATTCTTGTTCAAGTTTTAAAAGATGAAAGAGGTTTAAAAGGTGCGGCCCTMAGCACATTTATTTCAATTGCTGGAAAATATRTAGTCTTRATGCCCAACACTCCAAAAGGTGGAGGAATTTCAAGAAAGATTTTTAACCCAGCAGAAAGAAAAAAAATTAGAAATATATTAAATCAAATTGAAATACCAAAAGAAATGGGAGTTATTGTCAGAACAGCAGGTTCAAACAAAACTAAAAATGAAATTGAAAATGATTTAAAAAACTTAATTACTGTTTGGAACTCTATAAAARAAAACGCTATGAACTCTATAGCTCCATCATTAATTCATAGAGAAAGTGATATCATAAAAAGATCTTTAAGAGATATGTATGATGATGATACGCAAAGTATTATTGTTGAAGGAAATGAGGCATACCAAAAAACAAAAAATTACATGAAACTTATGATGCCTCAACATACTAAAAAAATTAAAAAATATAGAGATAAAACATCGCTATTTTTTCAAGAAAAAATAGAGTCAAAATTATATGAAATTTTTGAGACAGAAGTAAAATTACCCTCAGGTGGTTACTTGGTAATCAATCCAACTGAAGCTTTGGTATCARTCGATGTAAACTCTGGAAGATCTATTAAACAAAAAAATGTAGAAAGTACAGCTTTCGATACAAATTTAGAAGCCGTAGAAGAAATAGCTAGACAAATAAAATTAAGAGATTTGTCAGGATTAATTATTATAGATTTTATAGATATGTTGARTTACGGGAATAGAAGACAAGTTGAAAGAAGATTAAAAGATAGATGTCGTTCAGATAGAGCTAGAATTCAGATAGGAAGAATAAGTAATTTTGGACTTTTRGAAATGTCAAGACAAAGATTGAGGGAGAGCAATGTTAAATGGGATATTAAATTATCAAATGAGTCTTTTGCATTAAAAATTTTAAAATTAGTTGAATTAAAATCCATTGAAAATAAATCAAAAATTGTGAAAATTTCGATAAATRAAAAAATCAATATTTTTKKTCRNGAWWWTTWYYTAWAWRRWAYKRAWWWTKYCMAAARAWWMMAWAAAWYRKAYWTWGAAYWRMKTKCRRWYAWTWMRMYWAKMYKWWCWGMMYRYACRAWAKAAWWWTTMYYWWWKWCTA
>NVSV01000063.1:0-6094 GCA_002732835.1 Candidatus Pelagibacter sp. | reverse complement strand
ATTAAAGAAATAATTGAATTAAAAGGAGATATTAAAAAATTTACAACTAAAAGTACAATAAATTCATTAAAAAAAAAANTATGAATAAATTTTTAATTAATTTAATAATTTTTTTTTTAATTTTTTTAAACAATTCAAATGCAAAAGAGAATATAATGATCTTAAAACTTAAAGATGGTGATGTKAAAATAGAATTATTTCCTGAYGTTGCTCCAAAGCAYGTYGAAAGAATTAAAAAATTAGCCGATGARGGAAAATATGACAATGTTGTTTTCCATAGAGTTATAGATGGATTTATGGCYCAAACTGGTGATGTTAAATTTGGCAATTCTTCATCAAGTGATTTTGATTTGAAAARAGCTGGAATGGGAGGTTCAGATTTACCTGATTTAGATGCTGAATTTAATGATATACCGCACGAAAAAGGAACTATTTCAATGGCACGTGCTTCTGRCCCAAATAGTGCTAATAGTCAATTTTTTATTTGTTTTGAGCCTGCTTCTTTTTTAGATAGAAATTATACTGTCTTTGGAAAAGTAATTGAAGGAATGGATCATATAGATAAAATTAAAAGAGGTGATGGACCTAATGGATCRGTTTCAGATCCTGATAAAATTATTAGTTTTAAATCTCAGTAGATTTAAAATTTAATTGTGTTAAAGAAATTTAATTTTAWTGTTTTAGAATCAGAAGAACACGCTAGATTAGGCGTTATTCAAACACATAGAGGTAATATTCAAACTCCAGCCTTTATGCCTGTTGGAACACAGGCTACTGTTAAAGGTGTTTTTTTAGATGATATTATAAAAACTGGTAGTGAAATAATATTATCAAATACATATCATTTAATGTTAAGGCCAGGAGTAGAAAGAATAAAAGCTCTTGGAGGGCTTCATGATTTTATGAATTGTAAATTACCAATTTTAACTGATTCTGGWGGTTTCCAAGTAATGTCATTATCTAAGCTAAATAAAGTTGATAAAGAAAAGGGTGTAATATTTCGGTCTCATATAGATGGTAAAAAATTTATTCTTGATCCAGAAAAAAGCATTAGAGTTCAAAAAGAATTAAATTCAGACATTGTTATGGTGATGGATGAATGTCCAAAGAAAACAAATAATTATAAAAAAATAGAAGACTCAATGAATTTATCGAGTTATTGGGCTTTAAGATCCAAAAAAGAATTTGGTAACAAYCCTCATAAAGGTTTATTTGGAATTATTCAAGGCGGGTTGTTTGAAGATCTAAGATTAAAATCGCTGTCAGATTTAACAAAAATTGGTTTTGATGGTTATGCAATAGGTGGTTTAGCAGTAGGCGAAACTCAAAAAGAGATGTTTGATGTATTAGATAAAATTAAAAAACATTTGCCTAAAGATAAACCAAGATATTTAATGGGTGTTGGTACGCCACCAGATATCTTAGGAGCAGTTAAACGTGGTGTTGATATGTTTGACTGTGTTTTACCAACTAGGTCTGGTAGAACAGGACTTGCTTTTACATGGAATGGAAGAATTAACATTAGAAACGCCAAATATCAAAATGATAATGATCCTTTAGATAAAAATACTAAAAATTTTAGTTTAAACAAATATTCAAAAAATTATTTAAATCATTTGTTTAATACTAACGAAATGCTTGGATCTATGTTGCTTACACTGAATAACATTAATTTTTACCAAGAATTAATGTCAGTAATTAGGAAAAATATAAAAAATGGGACCTTTTCTAATTTTCACGATGAATATATTGACAAGTTATAAATATTTACGATTGATTAACTGAAGAAAATCAATATAAGAAATTTCGTTGGGCCGTTAGCTCAGTTGGTAGAGCAATTCCCTTTTAAGGAATGGGTCACTGGTTCGAATCCAGTACGGCTCACCATTATTCAGCTTGTTTAATTGGTGGATATTCAACAATAACTTCGTTCATCCATTCTGTTATTTTTTTAATTCTATTATCAGAGGAAGGGTGTGTACTCATAAATTCAGGGGGCTCTTTTCCTTTTTTTGCCTCCTTCATTCTTTCCCAAATTTTAGTGGTTTCCCTGATATCATAACCAGATAAAGACGCGAAAATTAATCCTAAATAATCAGCTTCACTTTCTTGTTTTCTATTAAATGGATTCATAATTCCTAATTGTGAAAGTAATCCCACAGTATTCATTCCAGTTGCTCTATTTACTTGAGACAATTTACCACCTGAAAAAATATCTATTAGGCTGGTTCCAGTTCGAATCAATACACTTCTACTGGCTCTTTCAACAGAATGTTTTGCTACTGCATGAGCTATCTCGTGTCCCATAACGGCAGCAAGTCCATTTGTATTTTTTGTTATTTCTAATATTCCAGTATATATAGCTATTTTACCACCTGGCATGCACCATGCATTTTTAACTTTTTTATTATCTATCAATATATATTCCCAATCAAAATTAGCTGTTGGATCCTCCATATTTGATTGACTAAAGTATTCACTGATAGCAAATTCCATTCTTTTTCCAATTTGTTTTATTTCATTTAATGTTTTAGTGTCATCACTCAATTTCTCTGTTTTTTTAACCTTCTCATATATTTTTGCAGCTTGAGCATTTAATGTAGCTTCTGGAATTAATTTCAGTTGTTTTCTTTCTGTAAATGGTGCAGTCGTACAAGATGTAATTCCAATTGATAAACACCCGTAGCMAAAAWAATGTAAAAAATTTCTTCTATTCACTTTTATATCTAATTTTATTARKWNTTTAYTWCWTKRWTTAGGATCATAAACAATAAAATTCTTACTTATRCTATTCGTTTTAATCATTATATTTGTTCTATAWTTAAGATAGAGTCAATATTTATGGCGAAATTAAAAAAAAAANGATCCTCAATAATATCTAGGTTAAGAATTTATTTTTTTGCTGGCATAGTGGTTTTGGTGCCATTGGGCTTTATAGTTTATTTAACTATCTTTTTAATTTCTATTTCTTCAAAACTTATCCCTGAAGAGATCAATCCTAATAATTATCTTCCATTTGCAATACCAGGTTTAGAAATAGTATTATCCATATTGTTTATTACTATTATTGGTGGTTTATCATTATCTTTTATTGGACGAAAAATCCTTAAWATTTTTAATGAACTTCTAAAAAAAGTTCCAATTTTAAGAACAATTTATTCTGCGATTGGTCAAATGACARAAGCATTTACTCRAAAAAGAGGCAAAAGAGGAAGTGTTGTTTTAGTWGAATATCCTAGAAAAGGTAGTTGGGCTGTTGGATTTGCAACAAAAGAAAACAAAGGAGAAATAAGAARAAAAGTAGATAGAGATTTAATCAATGTTTTTATACCAACAACTCCAAACCCWACTAGTGGTTTTTTATTAATGTTTCCAAAAGATGAAGTGGTATACTTAGATATGAGCTTTGAAGAAGCGTCTAAATTTATTGTATCAGCAGGTACTTCAAATCCAAAAAATTAARCTAAATCGTTAATTATTTCGGCTTGATCATATAATTTAATYAATGGTTTATATTTTATTAATTTTTTTTCTTCATTCTCAATTCTTTTGATTTCTTTTTCAGCTAAAATAAATAAATCCTGATTATGTATAGGATCCGCTAATCTAAAATTTTTAATACCGCTCTGTTTAAAACCTAATAAATCTCCAAAYCCTCTCAATTTCATATCTTCTTCAGATATATAAAAACCATCATTTGATTGTTTTAAAGTATTAATTCTTATTTTAGCATTCTCACTTAAATTCGATTTAAACATTAGAATACAGGTAGCTTGTTTTTCGCCTCGTCCRACTCTACCTCTTAATTGATGTAATTGGGATAATCCAAATTTATTTGCATTTTCTATTACAATCACATTTGCATTTGGAAAATCAATTCCAACTTCAATAATAGTAGTTGAAACTAAAATTTTATATTTTTTTTCGAGAAATTTTTTTAAAACTTTTTCTTTTTCATTGGATTTAATATTTCCATGAATTATCGCTACTTCATCAGGAAATATTCTATTTAAAAATTCATATTTTTTTATTGCTGATTGATGATCTATTTTTTTTGATTCTTCAATTAATGGACAGACCCAAAAAATTTGATTTTCGCTTTGYAKTTCTTTTTTTACAAATTTAATTAYATCATTTATTTTAGTATCAATTTTACTATAGGTTTTTACTTCTTTTCTTATATTTGGTTTTTCTYTAATTATAGATARATCCATATCACCATAAATTGTCATAGTAAGTGTACGAGGGATTGGTGTAGCTGACATTAACAAAACATCACAATTAATTCCTCCTTTGTCAGATAAAGCTTTTCTTTGTTTAACACCAAACTTATGTTGTTCATCAATAATGATATATCCAAGATTTGAAAAATTCATATTCTTTTGAAACAAAGAATGAGTTCCAAAAAACATATCTAAATTAGAATTTTCAGTTTTTTGTTGTATTTTTTTTTTNATTTTTAAGAGCAGTTTTGCTGGTTATTAAATCTATTTTAACTTTTTTTGGAAATATTTTTTTTGCTAATAARTAGTGTTGGTTAGATAAAATTTCAGTAGGAGCCATAAATGCAACTTGATATCCTGATTCAATTACATTTAAAGCWGAAATTAAAGCAACTATTGTTTTYCCACTTCCTACATCTCCTTGYAATATTCTAAACATTTTAGATTGCGATGCTAAGTCATAGTTAATTTCATTTAATACTTTTTTTTGATCATTTGTTAAATCAAATGCTATTTTTTTTTTAATTGCTAAAATGTTTTTATTTGTGAATGTTTTATTTTTTTTTTTAATTTTTTTTATAGATTTTCTGATTTCTGAAAAAACTAAAAAAGATGTTAAAATCTCATCAAAAACTAATCTTYTGTAAAAATTGCTTTTAAAGTTTCCGATATTTTTTGGATCATGAAGTTTTATAATTGMATCTCTCCAYGATATATTTTCAAATTTATTTAAAATAACYGGATTTAACCATTCTGATAAGTTGGGTAAATTTTCTAAAATTTGATTTATTATTTTATTATAGACTTTTTCTGAAATGCCTTCTGTTAAACTATATTTATTATGTATTTTTTCAATTAAACTGCTTTCTTTTGATACATAGTTTGGATTTGTTATTTGATATCTTTTTTTAAAATAATTTATCTTACCACTAATTGTGACTTCTTTATTTAAAGGTAGTATCTTACGTATATAACCTTCATAACTATTAAAAAAAACGCAATCTATCGTTCCAGTTTCATCTTCACAAATTACTTTATTTGGTAGATTTCTAATTCTTGGAAAAGAGTATTTTTTTACTACTACATTTATTGTTGATATTTTACCAACTTGTAATTCATTAACCTTTAATTTTTGCGTTCTATCTGTATACGATTGAGGTAGTCTAAAAAGTAAATCGAATAAATTATTTATTTTTTTTCTTTTTAAGATTGTTGCAGTTTTATTTCCTACTCCTTTTAATTTAGTTAAATCCTGCAATAAATATTTATAATTATCCATATTTTTTACTATTAATATAATATACTAGAAATTATGTCCTTAGATATCGATGAGTTAAAAAAAAAAATTATTTATAGATCTGGTTATAGGGGAACAAAAGAAATGGATATACTTTTAAGCTCTTTTGTTAAAGATGTCATTAATCATTTAGACAATGATGAATTAGAAAATTTATTCAATTTATTAAATATAGATGATGATAATCTTTATAAATTTAAACAAGGAATAAAAACCGAAGCTCAAATAAATGAAAATAGAATCTCTAAAATGTTTAAAGATTATATATACAAAAAATAAATGGCGGAGAGACTGGGATTCGAACCCAGGAAAGAGTTGCCCCTTTGCCGGTTTTCAAGACCGGTGCTTTCAACCGCTCAGCCATCTCTCCGTTAGTGAGTGTTTATAACCATAATAATTAAATTCAACTAAAAAACACACCCTTAAATTTTGTTATTTTTGCATTTATTTCAAGTTTGTTTCAAGTTTCGTCCTACAAAATCCTAGAATATTACAAAAAGTTTTATAATTTATGAAAATATTTCACATGTATAAAGCCAACTATACCAATTAAAAATGGTAACCATGAATAAGT
>NVSV01000062.1:0-6182 GCA_002732835.1 Candidatus Pelagibacter sp. | reverse complement strand
ATAAGAAGGAAATTTTCTGACATATTTTTCCATGACTGGTAATTAGTACTCCAAGAACTTATAAGTGTTGGWAATTTATTATCTCCTATWTTAYTTTTATGTGAAATAAATCCTAACCAYCTATGWTCAKCAAAAATRAATTTTTTAGCATCTTCATATGTATTAAGTGAAAAATGATTTTTTATARATGTAACTACATTYCYAGGATCYCTAACTATATAAATWACRCCTTTAGYGTTATCAAGATTTGTAAAACTATCAGTACCTATCTTRCAATTAACATGATGAGTTTTTAKAAATTTTATTYTGTTATCTAGATTYATTTTSTCTTGTGARATAATCYAATTTTTTTTTATTTCWTTTATATTTTGAAAATTTTCTAYTAAATTATGAAAATGCCTTCTCATYGGATATTGAGGAATTTTTTCAAGATTGTTAAAATTAGAAATTCCATCTTTAGAAAAAATTATTGATGAAATAAATGTTCKGATCCAAGTATTTCCACTTTTTGGATAAGATGMTAGCCAAATTATCATTTAAAATTATAAATTCTAATTAAATCATAAAGTATATTTATTAAAAAAACAGGCTATACTTAACTGTATGACAATTTATGCATTATCAACCGGCCCAGGTATTTCCGGAGTAGCAATAATTCGTGTTTCAGGACCAGAAACTAAAATTGTTATTTCAAAATTAACAAATGGGAGTTTCCCAGAGYCTAGAGTAGCTACCCTCAAAAAAATYAATAAAATCAAMACAAATGAGCTAATTGATGAAGGGTTAATATTATGGTTTCCTGCTCCTCAGAGCTATACRGGTGAAGATATGGCAGAATTYCATGTTCATGGTAGCAGATCTGTTGTTGAGGCTCTACAYWGTWSTATTGCACAWGTTGAAAATTGTAGATTAGCTGAACCTGGWGARTTTACWAAAATYGCATTTCAAAAYGRWAARATWAATTTAYTMMARGCWGARAGTATTGCAGAYTTAATTTCATCCGAAACTGAAATCCAAAGGCAACAAGCAATTAAAATCATGACAGGACAAAATTCTAGTAAATTTATTTCATGGCGGGAAAGATTATTAAAAATTTTATCCAACGTTGAAGCGAAAATTGATTTTCCAGATGAGGACCTTCCGAATGATGTCTTGAGAGATATCAAAACTAATTCTAATAAAATTAAATCTGAAATTCAAAAAACATTGAATGATCAAAAAGTTGGAGAAAGAATTAGAGAAGGGTTTAAAATTGCTATAGTTGGACCAATTAATGCTGGTAAATCAAGTTTATTAAATTATTTATCAAGAAGAGAGGTTGCTATAGTTTCTGAAATAGCAGGGACAACAAGAGATGTAATAGAAACTCATTTGAATATCGATGGGTTGCCTGTTGTAGTTTCAGATACAGCTGGGATAAGAGATTCTAAAGATGAAATAGAAAAAAAAGGAATTCGTTTAGCTTTAAAAAGAGCAGAAGATGCTGACTTAAATATAGTTGTTATAGAGCCAAAAAGTACTCATTTTGCTGGTTTTTTGAAAGATTCGATTACTAACAAATCTATTATTGTTATAAATAAATCTGATCTTGGTATAGATGATATGGWTTATGAATTTRAAAAAATTAAWCCAATTTACATCTCATTAAAGGAAGAAAAAAATTTAGATAAATTAATTTTTGCAATTAAAGAAAAACTTAAAAATCAGTTTATAAGTTCTGAAGATATTTTAATTACAAGAGAAAGACACAGGCAACATTTAGAACAATGTGTTTTACATCTTGATAATTTTGAACAAAAAAATAATGCTGAAGATTTTGATAAGGCTGCTGAAGATCTTAGGTTAGCAACAAGACACTTGGGAATGATAGTCGGAAAAGTTGACGTAGAAGAGATTTTAGGTTCAATATTCAATGATTTCTGTATAGGTAAATAAACCMTAATTTTGCTTANTTTTTTAAATTTTTRATTCAATTCTTGTAAAAAAAAANTAACAATTATAAATTACACTTATGAAAAATGATTTATTATTCGATGTTGCTGTAATTGGTGGCGGACATGCTGGTTGTGAAGCAGCTGCAGCTTCAGCACGTTTAGGTGTTAACACTGCYTTATTCACTCATAAAATAGAATCAATTGGTGAAATGTCATGTAATCCAGCGATAGGTGGATTAGGGAAAGGTCATTTAGTTAGAGAAATAGATGCCTTAGATGGAGTAATGGGTGATGTAGCCGATAAGTCAGGTATACAATTTAGGCTTTTAAATAGAAGCAGAGGACCAGCTGTTAGAGGTCCAAGAACTCAAAGTGATAGATCATTATATAAAAAAATAATGCAAGAAAAACTTCTAAACTACTGTAATTTAAGCGTTTATTCAGATRCAGTAATTGAGTTTATATTTGAAAAATATNYAWTWWSWGGNRKKSATARMTNRAGNKCAKSSAAAMMAATTAAAATATCTAAGCTAATACTGACAACCGGAACTTTTTTGAATGGTTTAATACATGTAGGTGAAAAACAAACTCCAGCTGGAAGGTATAATGAAAAGCCTACWACAGGTTTAAGTGWRCAATTAAAAAAATTTAATTTTGAAATTGGAAGATTGAAAACTGGAACACCTCCAAGATTAGATTCGCGAACAATTAATTTTAAAAATTTAGAAGAACAATTTGCTGATGAYGATCCATATTTTTTTTCTTYTCTAACWAAAAAAAATTTTAACAAACAAAYTTCATGTCGAATGACTTATACAAATGATGAAGTTCATAAAATAATTTCTAAAAATATAAAACGAAGTGCYATKTAYTCAGGTARYATTAAAGSTGTAGGTCCGAGATATTGTCCTTCTATAGAGGATAAGATTGTAAAATTCTCTGGAAAGCTAAAACATCAGATATTTCTTGAGCCAGAAGGTCTAAATGACAATACAATCTATCCAAATGGAATTTCTACATCCTTACCGGCTGATGTACAGCAAGAAATGTGTAATAAAATCAATGGTTTAGAAAACGTTACTATTTTAAGGCCYGGATATGCTATAGAATACGATTATGTGGATCCAAGAGAGTTATTTTTAACCCTTGAAACAAAAAAAATACAAAATTTATACCTTGCTGGTCAGATTAATGGAACTACAGGATATGAAGAAGCGGCCGCTCAAGGACTTGTAGCAGGCATCAATGCTGCCTTATCAATTAAGAGTAAAGAACCATTCATTCTAGATCGGTCAGAGGCATATATAGGGGTAATGATTGATGATCTTGTAACTAAAGGAGTGGCTGAACCATATAGAATGTTCACATCCAGAGCTGAATACAGRCTTACTCTAAGAGCAGATAATGCAGATTTGAGATTAACTCAAAAAGGAATTAATATTGGTGTTGTTATGGATTATAGAGCACGAATATTTAAGGAAAAGTYCAGCAATTTAGATAAAATTTCAACACAAATGGAGAAATTGAGAATTACTCCATCAAAAATATCTGATTTTGGTGTAAATATAGCTAAAGATGGAGTTTTAAGGACCGCAGGTCAAGTTTTAAGCCAAAAAGGAGTAGATATGAGTAAAATAAGAGAAATTTGGCCTGAAATTTCTTATATTTCAAGAGATATAGATGACCAGCTAGAAATAAATGCCCATTACAGAGGTTACTTAAAGAAACAAAAAGCAGATATTTTAGCTTTCAAAAGGGACGAAAACCTTAAAATATCTGATAATGTTAATTATGACGATTTAAGTGGTTTATCTMACGAAGTTAAATCAAAATTTAAGMAAATTAAGCCAAAAACGATGGGYCAGGCWCTAAGAATAGACGGTATCACTCCGGCTGCAGTATATATTTTGTTGTCTCATGTCAAAAGAAAGTCTATTAAGCATAYAGCTTGATTGATTCGAACTTTATARAATATTCAAAACTAGAACCTCTAAACGTTTCACGTGAAACATTTYCAGAGCTTGAGGAGTTTAGATCCTTAATTTTAAGGAAAAACAAKGAAATTAACCTTATAAGCTGTAATACTGAAGGGATTTCAAGAGAAAGACATATAATAGATAGTGCACAAATAATTGATTTTATTGATAAAAATGAYAAATTKTGCACTGATATAGGATCAGGTTCAGGGCTACCAGGCATAGTTTTGGCAATTATAATGAAACATAAGAAATCAGATATGAAATTTCATTTATATGAAAAAAGCTATCATAAAAGTAATTTTTTAAGAGATGTGTCAAARAAATTTGASCTGAACACAAAAATTTWTCAAAAAAATATTTTTGAAGAGAAAAATTTAAYAACTGATGTGATTGTTGCRCGTGCATTCAAGCCATTGCCTGTAGTTTTAGATTTGGCTAATGAAAATTTTACAAGWTTTAAAAATATAATTTTATATMTGGGTAAAAATGGAAAAAAAATATTAATGGAGGCTTTAAGCAATTGGCAATTTGAGTATAAAGAAAAAAAAAGTTTAACAAGTGAAAATTCTTTTTTGATTAAAATTAATAATTTAAAAAAAAAGATATGAGTGGAAAAATTATTTCAGTGATAAATCAGAAAGGTGGAGTAGGYAAGACTACTACAGTCATCAATTTTGCTGCAGCACTCTCAATGAAGAAAAAAAAAATTCTAGTAATAGACCTGGACCCACAAGGAAATGCTACAACAGGTCTAGGATTATCCAACACGGACAACTCAGACCAAACAATCTACAGTGTTCTTAATGGAACTAAAAATGTTTCTGAAGTCATTCATAAAACAAACATCGAAAATTTAGATTTAATCACCTCGAACGTCGACCTTTCCGGTTTAGAAGTAGAAACAGCTGGAGATRGCCGAAAAGCCTTCATTTTGAAGGATCGAATAATGGCTTATYTAAASRATTCTAAAGCCTCTTACGATTATATYCTTATTGATTGTCCTCCCTCYTTAAGTCTGCTCACAATTATGGCCTTGGTGGCRTCYAACTCTCTTGTGGTACCTCTTCAGACCGAATTTTTTGCTCTTGAGGGTCTTACACAATTGATGAAAACTATAGAGCGAATAAAAAATAATTTAAATCCTAATCTGACTATTAAAGGAATACTWCTGACGATGTATGATAGAAGAAATAAGTTATCAAGCGAAGTAGAGAAAGAGGCTAGAGACTATTTTAAGGAAAAAGTCTATCAAACAGTTGTTCCAAGGAACGTCAGACTGTCYGAAGCYCCGTCTCATGGAGTCCCAGTTTTAATTTATGATAAAGGATGCCCTGGAAGCAAGTCATATTTTAGTTTCACAGAGGAATTTTTAAATCAAGAAAAAATAATAGAGAGTGCRGCATGATGAATCCATTTAGCAAGAAGGGATTAGGTAGAGGATTATCATCATTAATTGGAGATGCGCCTAAGATTGCAACTACTAATAAGTTATCTATAAGCGATATTACCCGTAATAAGCATCAACCAAGAAAGTCGTTTGATAAAGAAAGTTTAGAAGAACTTACTAATTCAATTAAAGAACGAGGTATTATTCAACCAATTATCGTAAGGCAATCAGAGGATCAATCTGACAAGTATGAAATTGTAGCTGGAGAAAGAAGATGGCTTGCAGCTCAAAATGCAGGATTACATGAAGTTCCTGTAGTAGTTATACAAGCTGATAGTTTAAAATCATTAGAGTTTTCTATTGTTGAAAATGTTCAAAGACACGATTTAAATCCAATTGAAGAGGCCAAAGGATATCAAAAACTAATTGACGAATTCAATTATGATCAAGAAAAAGTCTCTAAATTTATTGGTAAAAGCAGAGCACATGTTGCCAATTGTTTGCGTCTATTAACWTTACCTAAAGAAGTTACTGYACTGATTGAGGAAGGAAAATTATCCCAAGGTCATGCAAAAATTATAGTTGGTTTAGATAATTCTTATTTGATAGCAAAAAAAATAATAGATAAAAAATTATCTGTGCGTCAAGCAGAGAATTTGGTTAAATTATTTAAACATRCTAARAAAATTAAATTAATTACAAAACATTCAAATTTAATAAGTTTAGAAGAGTCACTTCAAAACAGAATTGGAATAAGAGCTTTTATTAAAAATAAAAAAAATAATAGTGGAACAGTATGTTTTGAGTATAAAGATTTAGATCAATTAAATAGATTAATCGAAGCTATAAAGATAAATTATTAGATTTAATACTTTTATTTAA